>DASVZT010000063.1:0-38398 GCA_036391495.1 Candidatus Limnocylindrales bacterium | reverse complement strand
GTGATCGGAAGGGCATCGTGGACAAGACACGTCTCATCGGGGGTATCGGGGCGGCCGGCGTGGCCGGGCTGTTCGTCGTCGGGGTGGCGTTCGGCGCCGACGCGATCCTCCACGACCGGCCCTCGCCCGGCCTCCTGCATGTCACCAACGCCGACGCGACGAGCGGCATCGAGTCGACGAGTGGGACCGAGCCGGACGAGACGGTCGAGCCGTCGGAGACGCCCGAGGCGACCTCCGGGACCGCCGCCGAGGACGCGACGAGCGGCATCACGCTGACCGAGGTCACCGCCGGGACGTCGCAGGGCGAGGACGCCCAGGGCGACGAGGCGCAGGGCGAGGACGCCCAGGGTGACGACGCCAACGAGACCGATCAGCCGAAGGCCGCCGAGACGGCCGAGCCGACCGAGACGCCCGAGGCGACCGAGACGCCCGAGGCGACAGAGACGCCCGAGGCGACAGAGACGCCCGAGGCGACCGCCGGGACGAGTGGCGACCACTCCGGCGGCGAGCACGACGGCGGCCAGGGCAGCCAGGGCGGCAGCGACGGCTCCGGTACCGGCGAGGGAGACTGACGGGCCCGAACGTCCTCTAGCGCTCCCGGCGGATCGGCGGCGATGATGTCCGTCGCCCGTCCCGGGCACCTCTCGACCGCCCAAGCGAGGCCCGACCGATCGAGCGCGAGCGCGAAGGAACCCAGGAGGTCCCGGCCCTCGCCGCTGCCCCGTCCGACGACGAGGCGCGGCGAGCGGTCGAGGCCGTCCTGCGTGGCGATCGCGAGGCGTTCCGGGTCCTCGTCGAGCGTGAATCGGGGATGGTCGTCCGTGCCTGCTTCCGCGTGCTCGGCGACCGTCACGAGGCGGAGGATGCCGCCCAGGAGGCGTTCGTGACCGCCTACCGGGCGCTGCCCTCGTGGCGCGGCGAAGGGCCCTTCGGCGCCTGGCTGACCCGCATCGCCGTGCGGATCGCGCTGCGGACGGCGGCACGACGTCGATCGATCGGCTGGCTCGCCCCGCTCGAGACCGACGAGCCGGGTGCGCCGACTCCGTCCCCGGCGTCCCCGGCCTCGTCCGGCGCCTTCGACCCGGCCTCCATCGTGCTCCGCTCGGAGCGGGCGCGGGAGGTCCGCTCGGCCGTCGCCCGGCTCGACGACCCGTACCGCGAGGTCGTCGCCCTCCGCTTCTTCGGGGAGCTGTCCCTCCTCGAGATCGCCCGCGTCGTGGAGCGCCCGCTGCCGACGGTCAAGACCCACCTGCGACGTGGCCTCCTCCGTCTGCGCGACGTCCTGGCCGAACAGGAGACCGGCACCGCCGGCGCCGGCCGGCCCGCAATCAGGGTGACCGAGGTCCGGCGATGAGCGAGCGCGAGCGCCGCGCCGCGTCGCGGCCCGGTCCGTTCCGTCCGTCGGAGGTCGACGCGGGCGAGGATCTCGCCGCGTCCCCGGCGCCGCTCGACGTCGCCCGCGAGCTCGAGCGTGTCGCCATCGAGGGCGTCCGCGGAGCCTCGGCTCGAATCGATCCCGCGTTCGTCGATCGCATCATGGCCGCCGTCGCGACCGAGCCGCTGCCCGCCCCGACCGTCGCGCTGCGCGGGCTCGGGGGCGAGGGCCTGGTCCGGCGGCTCCCCGCGATCGTCGCCGCCATCGGCGATGCGTTCCGCGTGGCCGTCGGTCCGGGGCGCCCGTTCGCGGTCCGCCTCCCGGCGCTGGCGCTGGTGGCCGTGCTCGTGGCCGCCGTCGGGCTCGGCGCCCTGGGCGGCGTCGGCGGGCTGTCCCTCGTGGGTGGGTTCCGTGATGGAAGACCGGCCGTGGGCGGCGCGCCGTCGGCGCCCGTCGGTCCGTCGATCGCGCCCGGATCGCTCACGACGGATGGGGCGTCCGCCTTGCCGTCGGAGTCGAATGAGCCCTCGCCAAGCTCGGCGCCGGCGACCGCAGCGACCACGGCACCGAGTCGGACGGCCACGCCGGCCACGCCGGCCGCGACGCCTGCCGCCCCGCGCCCGACCAATCGCCTTACGGCCAGCCCGAGCCCGACGCGATCGCCTCGCCCGACCGAGACGCCGGACGCGTCGCACAGCCCGGAGCCGAGCGCCACGCCGGCCGCCACGCCCGAGACCACCCCGACATCGGAGTCGACGACGGGGTCGGGCGGCTGACGGGCGTCCTCCGTCCCTCGCCGCAGGCGCCGGGCGAATCGGGACGCGTCAGCGCCCGAGTCTCTTCAGGGTCTCGATGTGCTCGTCGTCGTGGTCGGCCGCCGTCCGCATGAGCCCGGATACGTCGAGGCGGCCATAGGTCGCGTGGATCCCCGTTCGGGCCCAGCCCGCGTCGTCGAGCGCCGCGAGCATCGCGATCGTCGCGAACCGCCGCCCGGCGAAGGTCGCCAGCACCTCCTCGAGCGAACGGTCGGCCGGTCCGTCGTCGAATGTCGGCTCGGCCCATGCCCAGCGCGGCTCGATACCGGGCTCGGCCAGCTCGAGGGCCCGCAAACGGCCGTGCCAGACGGCGCCCTCGACGGCGATGAGGTGGCGGACGTTCTCGACGGGGCTCCATTCGCCCCCGGTCCCGCCCGCCGCGGCGACGGCGACCGCCGCCAGTCGGGCAGCCGTCTCCAGGCGCTCAGGCGCGGACGCCAGGCGCTCGACGACCGCCGCGCGGTTCGGTCGGGCGCCGATCCCGCTCCCGTTGTCGCCATCTCCGCTCATGCCTGGTCCTCCTCGCGCAGCGCGCGCAGGTAGCCGCGCCGCCACTCCTCGGTCGTCTCGACCTGGTTGAACGTGTACACGTGGAGATCGTCGACCCTCGCCGTCGGGTCGGCGAGGACATCCCCGAGCGACTCGAGCAGCCCATCGGGGCGGTAGCCGCCCGGCCGGACGAGCTGGCCGACGAGGCGCACGTTCTTGCGCATGAACCGCTTCGAATCCTTGACCCCGATCCGTGCCGAGATGAGCGCCAGTTTGGCAACCTCGGCGACGCCTGGCAGACCGAGATGGACCGGGAGGGCGATGCCCTCGGATCGGCGCGCCGCGATGAACCCGCCGATCTTGCGCGGGTCGAAGCACATCTGCGTCGTCATGTAGCTTGCGTACGGCGCCTTGGCGTGGAGGGCGCCCACGAGTGCGTCGTCGGGGATGTCGGGGTGGCCGTCGGGGTAGCAGCCGATGCCGATCTCCCGCAGCGCGTGCCCCATCTCGGCCATCGCGCGCAGCAGCGACAGGGCGTCGCGGAACTCGCCTGGCACGTCCGCGTCGCCGCCGACGACGAAGGCGCGGTCGAGGCCCCCGGCCGCGAGGCGATCGAGCAGCGCCCGGAGGTGGGCGCGGTCGCGGATCATCCGCGCCGAGAGGTGGACGACGGGGCGGTGACCGACGGACGCCAGCTGCTCGGCAAGCTCGACGGTCGCCTCGATTCCCTTCGCCGGCGACGCCGTCACCGAGACGAGCGAGCCGTCCGGCAGGAAGGCCGCCTGCTCGTGGGCGTTCTTGAGCGGGATGAGCTCGAACGTCGGCGCGCGGAGGAGCGCGACGATCGCGGCGCGCTGGTCGCTCGGGAGGTCGGCCAGTCGACGAGGCATCGGGGTGGGGGAGGGGACGGCCGGCGCCCGGGGACGCGGGCGCCGGCCGACGCGACCTTAGGCTACGACAGGGCGTCCGGCATGGACGCCTTGCGCCGGGCGATGAACTCGAGCAGCGCCTCGTCGATCCCGGGGTCCATCGGCGGCTGCTCGTACTCGGCCAGCATCCGCTTCCAGACCGCGTTCGCCCGCGTCGCGGCGTCCTTGGCGCCCTCCTCGGACCACTGCTCGAAGGAGTCGTAGTTGGCCGTCTCGCTGCGATAGAACGCCGTCTCGAAGTTGGCCAGGGTATGAGCGCTGCCGAGGAAGTGCACGCCGGGCGTGCCCTCGCGGAACGCGGCGAGGCCCTGGCTGTTCTCCGAGAGGTCCATGCCCTGGGCGAAGACAGCCAGCATCCCGGCCTGGTCGGCGTCGAGGATGAGCTTCTCGTAGCTCATCGTGAGGCCCCCTTCGAGCCAGCCCGCGGTGTGGAGGACGAAGTTGACGCCGGCGAGGATCGTCGGCTGCATCGTCGCCGCCGACTCGTAGGCCGCCTGCGCATCGGGAAGCTTGCTGGCGCAGAGCGCGCCGCCAGAGCGGAACGGCACGCCGAGACGGCGGGCGAGCGCGGCCATGACGTAGAGGACGAGGGCGGGCTCGGGCGTGCCGAACGTCGGGGCGCCCGTCTGCATCGACATCGAGCTGGCGAAGGAGCCGAAGACGACCGGCGCGCCCGGGCGGACGAGCTGGACGAACGCCATGCCTGCCAGCGCCTCGGCGAGGGTCTGGGCGCAGACGGCGGCGGACGTCACCGGCGCCATCGCGCCGGCGAGGATGAACGGCGTGATGAGCGTCGCCTGGTTGTTCTCCGCGTAGGCGCGGGCGGCGCCGAGCATCGAGGAGTCCCACACCAGGGGCGACGCGGCGTTGATGAGGCTCGTGATGACCGCGTTCTGGTCGACGAAGTCGGCGCCGAAGACGATCTTCGCCATCTCGACGGTGTCGTAGGCGCGCTCGGCGGCCGTCACCGAGCCCATGAACGGCTTGTCGGTGTAGCGCAGGTGGGCGTAGATCATGTCGAGGTGCCGCTTGTTGACGGGCACGTCGACGGGCTCGCAGATCGTGCCCCCGCTGTGGTGGAGGTGGGGGCTCATGTAGACGAGCTTCACGAAGTTGCGGAAGTCCTCGATCGTGCCGTAACGGCGGCCGCCGTCGAGGTCGCGCACGAAGGGCGAGCCGTAGTTCGGCGCGAAGACCGTGTTCATCCCGCCGATCTCGACGTTGTTGGCGGGGTTCCGTGCGTACTGCGTGTACTGGCGCGGCGCCGTCGCCTGGACGATCCGGCGACACATGCCGCGCGGGAAGCGGACGAGCTCGCCGTCGACGTCGCCGCCCGCGTTGCGCAGCAGGTCGAGGGCGGCCGGGTCGCCGCGGAACTCGACGCCGACCTCCTCGAGGATCGTCTCGGCGTTCTCCTCGAGGAGCGACAGTCCCTCCTCGTCGAGGATCTCGAACGGCGCGAGCTTGCGCGTCAGGAACGGCTGGCGTGCGACGTGGGACGCGAGTCGCGCCGCTCGCCGGCTCTCGCGGCCTCCCGGACGTCGGCGGACGGTCTCCTCGGTCATCGATCCTCCTTCGCCGCGACGGCGGTCTCTGTCGCCTCGACGGCTGCCTGCGCCGCGCCCTGGGCGGCCCGCGCCGCCTCGCCGGCGGCCATGTTCCTGCGGTTGGTCCGGCGCGCGCGGCCCGGCTGTCCCTCGCCCGGGCGCGCGGCCCGTGGCAGCGTGACGATGCGCTCGAGGTTCGGATAGGGCGCGATGCGATGGGGGAAGGCCATCGCATCCACGAAATGCTCCTGGAAGCGGGGCTCGACGGCCGTCTCGACCTTCTCGACCGACCGGACGACGGCCTCGATCTCGTTCCGTGCCTTCTTCGACAGCAGGGCGATGAGGGCACCCGTCCCGGCCGCGTTGCCGGCCGGCTTGACGTGATCGAGGTCGCAGTCGGGGACGAGTCCGAGCACGAGCGCGTGGAACGGGTCGATCTGGCTGCCGAACGCGCCGGCGAGGCGGACGTCGTCGACGTGGTCGATGCCGGCGTGGTCCATGAGCAGCCGCGTCCCGGCGTAGAGGGCGGCCTTGGCCAGCTGGACGGCGCGCACGTCGTTCTGGGTGACGAGGATGCGCGCCGTCGGCTCCGGCGACGCGTGCACGTCGGGGCCCGGCTCCTGGCCATCCGGGCCCGCCGCCCGGCCGTTCGAGCTCGGGGTCGCGTGCTCGGCCGGGTCGTAGAGGACGTAGCTGAACGTCCTGCCGTCGGGAACGATGCGGCACGTCCGCTCCGCGAGCGAGCCGTCGACGATGCCGTCGGGCGTGATGACGCCGGCCAGGTAGAGCTCGGCGATGACCTCGACGATGCCCGAGCCGCAGATACCCGTGACGCCTGTCTTCCGGACACGCCGGGCGAACGCCGGGTCGTCCGACCAGGCGTCGACGCCGATGACGCGGAAGCGCGGCTCGAGCGTCTGGCGGTCGATCCGGACGCGCTCGATCGCTCCCGGGGCGGCGCGCTGGCCCGCCGAGATCTGCGCCCCCTCGAAGGCGGGGCCCGTCGGCGAGGAGGCCGCGAGCAGGCCGTCGCGGTTGCCGAGGACGATCTCGGCGTTCGTCCCGACGTCGACGACCAGCTCCATCCGCGTCGCGCGCTGCGGCTCCTCGGCGAGGATGACGCCGGCCGTGTCGGCCCCGACGTGTCCGGCGATGCAGGGCAGGACGTAGACGCGGGCGCCGGCGTTGGCGCTGATCTCGAGCTCGTGCGCGGTCGTCGCGACGGCTCGATCGGTGGCCAGGGCGAACGGTGCCGAGCCGAGCGGGATCGGGTCGATGCCGAGCACGAGGTGATGCATGATCGGGTTCCCGACGATCGTCAGCGCGAGGACGGCGTCGATCGGGATGCCGGCCGCCGCCGCGAGACCCGAGACGAGCCCGTCGAGCGCGCCGCGAACCGCCCGGGTCATCTCGGCCGCTCCGTCCGGATGCATCATCGCGTACGAGACGCGGCTCATGAGGTCCTCGCCGAAGCGGATCTGCGGGTTCATGACGCCGTTCGAGGCGAGGACGCGGCCGTCGGCGAGGTCGGCGAGGTGGCCCGCGATCGTCGTCGATCCGACGTCGATCGCGACGCCGTACGCCTTGTCGCGGAAGCCCGGCCAGATCGCGATGACCTCCCTGCGCTCATGCAGCGCGACGGTGACCGCGTAGCCGCCCTTCTCGAGCGCGGGCTGGAGGGCGCGGACGACCGCGAGGTCCGCGACGGCCTCGTGGACCTCCCACTCCCGCTCGAGCGCCGCGAGGAGCCGGGCGAGGTCGCCGCTCGGCGAGGCGAGCGTCGGCCGCTCGACCTCGACGTAATGGAGACTCACGACCGGATCGATCTTGAACGTCCGCACGTCGATGCCCTTGCGGACGACCTGGCGGTGGACCTGGCTCTCGGGCGGGACGTCGATGACGACGTCGCCGCAGACGCTGGTCAGGCACGACAGGCGGCGATCGGGCGCGAGGCCCTTCTCGGCGCGGTAGCGCTCCTCGGCCTCGCCCGGCTCGGCCAGGTGGTCGGCGCTCGACGTGATGCCGTGCTTGGCGAACGTCCCGATGCTCTGGCGGACCTGGCAGCGACCGCAGATGCCCCGGCCGCCGCAGACCGAGTCGATGTCGACTCCCAGCCCGCGCGCGGTGTCGAGCAGGTTCGTGCCGAGGGGGACGCGGGCGCGCCGTCCCGACGGCGTGAAGATGACGAGCGGCTCGCCCGTCGGCGCCACGTCGCTCTCCGCTCCGGGTCCGCTAGCCCTGCGCCCCGGCGCCGGCGAGGGTGCGCCGGTTGACGCGCCGGCCGCGCGACTCGTCCACGGGCGCCTGTCGGAAAGCGCGGATCCACGTCGCGGCGTCCTGGTCGTGACCCATCAGCACGTCGGCGGCCATGATGGCGTGCTTCACCTCCTCGAGCAGCGGGTTCGTGATCGCGCTCGTGAGGCCGTTCGAGATCGCCATCGCCAGGAACGACGCGTTGATCCCTTCGCGGTTCGGCAGGCCGAAGCTGACGTTCGACGCGCCGCAGGTCGTGTTGACGTGGAGCTCGTCGTGGAGGCGCCGGAGCAGGCGGAAGACCTGCTGCCCGGCCGTGGCCATCGCTCCGATCGGCATGACGAGCGGGTCGACGACGATGTCCTCGCGCGGGATGCCGTGGTCGGCCGCCCGCTCGACGATCTTCTTCGCGACGGCGAAGCGGACGTCCGGATCGGTCGAGATCCCGGTGTCGTCGTTGCTGATCGCCACGACGGCCGCGCCGTACTTCCGGACGAGCGGCAGGACGCGCTCGAGGCGCTCCTCCTCGCCGGTGACCGAGTTGACGAGCGCCTTGCCCTTGTAGACGGCGAGTCCCGCCTCCAGGGCGTCGACGATCGAGCTGTCGATCGAGAGCGGGACGTCGACGAGCGACTGGACGAGCTGGACGGTCCTGGCCAGGATGCCCGGCTCGTCGGCGAGCGGGATGCCGGCGTTGACGTCGAGCATGTGGGCCCCGGCGGCGACCTGGGCGACCGCGTCGGTCTCGACGCGGCTGAAGTCGCCGTTCTTCATCTCCTCGGCGAGGAGCTTGCGGCCGGTCGGATTGATCCGCTCGCCGATGACGACGAAGCGGTTCCCGCCGCCGATGACGACTTCCTTCCGGGGCGAGGCGATGACGGTGCGCGGCGCGGTCACGGTGCAGGCTCCTCGATGGCGGGGGATGAGGTGGGATCCTGGGCCAGCTCGTCCACTCCACCGCTCTCGACGAGACGGGCGAGGACGTCCCTCGTGTACTGGGCCTCGAGGCGGTCGGCCTCGCCGTGCGCGACTGTCTCCAGATCGTCGTCGCACGGGCGCTGCTCTTTGCGCCACTCGGCGATGTAGGCGTCCATCTCGCGCCGGCCGGCCTTGACGGCGGCCCGGTCGATGGCGACCTGGAAGCGCGGATGGAGGACGATCTTGCTCGAGCGGCGGCCGTCCTTCGCGACGACCTGG
The DNA here is from genome assembly GCA_036391495.1 of Candidatus Limnocylindrales bacterium. Taxonomy (GTDB): domain Bacteria; phylum Chloroflexota; class Limnocylindria; order Limnocylindrales; family CSP1-4; genus DASVZT01. The sequence goes on along the minus strand of DASVZT010000063.1, from coordinate 29,793 downwards.
GCGGGGATGTCGCGCCAGTAGATGACGGTCAGGACCGGGGGCATCAGGCCGCTCCCGCCTGGAAGCCCGTGGTCGTGGCGGCGCTCGTGCCGCCGCTCGTGCCGGCCAGGAGGAACGGCTCGAGCTCGCCGTAGCCCGTGCGCCGCAGCTCGAACTCGAGCCCGAGCCGCTCGGCGGCCGCCCTGGCCTCGTCGACCAGCGCCGGATCGTCCGACTGCGCCAGGTACACCAGCCGCCGGTAGTTCCCGAAGTAGAGCTCGAGGAGCTCCGGGTGGCGGTCGAGACCCAGGCCCTTGATGACGAGAGCGTCGAATGAGCGGGTCAGGAAGTCGGTCAGGTAGAAGGTGCCCGGCTCCTCGTCGGCCAGCTGCTCGAACGCCTTCGCGCCCGCGTACAGCTCGTAGCAATGGGCGCCGGGAAGGCGCTCGATGCCGGCCAGGTCCGGCTCGGCCAGGACGCGGTCGAGGGCGCCGCCGGTCCCGCAGTCGGCATACGCGACGAAGACGCGGTCATAGCCGTCGCGGCGCTCGCGGATCTTGGCCGCCACGGCGTCGGCGATGCGTCCCGGACGCATGTGGAGCTGCGCCGAGAGGCAGGCGACGTCGACGTGGTCGAGACCGGCCCGCTCGAGGACGCCGAGGATCTCTCGCGCGAGGGCGCCGCAGGCCACGACGAGGACGCGCTCGCCGGTCGGCCGGGGAGCGTTCGGAAGAGCGGCAGCGTCCGCGGCCATCGCGGCGACGCTAGGCGACGCTGGCACGCCGCCTCTCGATGAGCGCCCGGGCCGTCTCGGCGGCCACGCCGGCATCACGGCAGTACGCGTCGGCCCCGACGGCCCGGCCGAACTCCTCGTTGAGCGGCGCGCCGCCGACGAGGACGATGAAGTCGTCGCGCATGCCGCGTTCCTTCAGCGTCTCGATGACGACCTTCATGTACGGCATGGTCGTGGTGAGCAGCGCGGACATGCCGAGGATGTCGGGCTTGTGGGCCTCCAGCGCGGCGATGAACTTGTCGGCGTCGGTGTTGATGCCGAGGTCGATGACCTCGAACCCGGCCCCCTCGAGCATCATGCCGACGAGGTTCTTGCCGATGTCGTGGATGTCGCCCTTGACGGTGCCGATGACGACCTTCCCGATCGGCTCGGCGCCGGTCTCCGCGAGCAGCGGCCGCAGGATCGCCATGCCCGCCTTCATGGCGTTGGCCGCGAGCAGGACCTCGGGGACGAAGAGGATCCCGTCGCGGAAGTCGATGCCGACGATCTTCATGCCCGCCACGAGCGCGTCCTCGAGGACCTGGCTTGCCGTCCAGCCGCGCGCGAGCAGGATGTTGGTGCCCTCGGCGACCTCGGCCGCCATGCCGTCGTAGAGGTCGTTGTGCATCTGCTCGACGAGCTCGTCGTCGGAGAGGGCGTTCAGGTCGAGCTCGTTCGTCTCGTCTGCCATGTCCCCGGTCTGCTCCCTGTCGTGTTCGTCCCGCACGGTCGCCGTTCGGTCCTCTATTCCACGATATGGAACGGTGCCGTATGATGGAACCACATTACCGGATCGGAGGTGGCGATGTCGAGAGTCCAGAGCATCGAGCGAGCCTTCGCCGTGCTTTCGGCTCTCGGTGAGGGTCCGCTCGGCGTGACGGAGATCGCCGATCGCGTCGGGCTGCCGAAGAGCACGGTCGCGCGCCTGCTCGCGACGCTCGCGGGCGAGGGGGCGGTCGAGCAGATCGCCGCCGGCACGGACTACCGCATCGGCGCCCGGCTGGCCACGCTCGCGGCCTCGGTCCTGCCGACGCGCAACATCGTCGCGCTGGCCCACCCGGAGCTCGTCGACCTCGCCCGACGCTGCGGCGAGGCCACGGGGCTGTCGATCCTGGACGGGACGAGCGTCCACTACGTCGACCAGGTCGAGACGCCGAACCCGGTCAGGGTCCGCGACTGGACGGGGACGCGGGCGCCGCTCCACGCGGTGCCGTCGGGGATCGTCCTGCTCGCGTCGCTCCCCGATGCGGCCGTCGCGCGCTATCTCGAGCGGCCGCTCGAGCGGTTCACCTCGCGCACGGTCACGACCGCCGCGGTCCTCCGGGAGCGTGTCGCCGCCGCCACCCGGGACGGCTTCGCGTGGGGGATCGGAGAGTACGCCGAGGGCATCAACTCGATCGCGGCGCCGGTCGCCGACGCCCACGGCGAGATGGTGGCGGCCGTGCACGTCCACGGGCCGACGTACCGCTTCCCGGCGGCGGGCGCCGAGGAGGTCATCGAGGCGGAGATCGTCGCCTCGGCCGCCCGCGTCTCGGCCCGCTTGCGTGCCTCGGCGATGCGCGACGGTCAGCCCGCGCGGGAGGGCGATCCCGGCCTGACGACGGTGGCCCGCTGAGCCTGCCCGTCCGGCCCGGCCCGACGGCTCGGCCCGACGGCTCGGCCCGCCCGGGCGGAATCGGCGAGGCGGCCTCTCGGCCGCCTCGCACCCCCACGGGCCCACTGGAGTGGGCAAGGGGCTTACTCCGACGGGATCTCCTGGTGGATCTTGCCGAGGTCGACCCCTTGCGACCGCCGGTAGAGATAGGCAGCCACGTAGATGACGACCCCTGCGCCGTAGAGCACGGCGAGGTACTCGATCGAGAGTGCGTTGCCGACCCCGATGCCGTACAGCGAGTTCGACAGCCACTCGTAGATGGTCCAGCCGAGGACCAGGACGGTCACCGCTCCGCCGATCGTGATCAGGGGGATCCCGGCGACCTTCTGCCTCGCGATCGGGGACTTCTCGTACAGGTCCTTCTTCCAGTACGGCAGGATGGTCGCCGCGATCGCGGTTCCGAAGAAGGTCACGGCGATGACCAGTGACGCGTCGAGCGTGAGCGGATAGAAGCCGCTCTGGTAGGCGTACAGCCAGGCGACGACGACCGACGGCACCATGATCAGCAGCAGCGCCACCCATGGCACGGCCCGGCGCTCCGACACGCGAGCGGCCGCTTCCGGGAGGACGCGGTCGAACGCGGCGGCGAAGATCATCCGCGTCGACGACAGGAACAGGGTCCCCGACCAGCCCAGGAACCAGGCCCCGAAGACGACGACGAAGGCCATCTGGAAGAGGCGGTTGTCGATCAGGAACGAGGCGATGAGCGGCGGGTAGGTCCAGATGGGGATGATCGGCGCCGTCTGGGTGTAGCCGTACGAGTAGTCGATGTAGTTGACGTTGGCGGCGTTGAAGAACGTCCAGCCGAAGGTCTTCGCCGCGAGCAGGACGAAGACGACCGCGAGAGCCGCCGTCACCCAGATGCCGCCCAGCATGCCGCGCAGGACCTTGCGGAAGTCGCCCGAACCCCGGACCTCACCGTAGAGGGTCGAGCCCCAGTTCGGGTAGAGGATCCAGAACATCATGAACGGGATCAGCAGCCAGGTCCCACCGCCGATGGCGAGCGGATCGAGGCTCCCGGAGTAACCGACGTCCTTGTTGCTCGCCGCCTGGGCGACAGTCTTCGCGTAGGCACCCCCGACTCCGAACAGGTCGCTCGACGCCTTGTCGAACGCATTCTGGAAGTCGGCCTGGCTGAAGACGATCAACAGGATGAACATGACGACCAGGCCGGCGAGCCCGAACCAGAGGCTCCAGCGCTGGACGCGCGCATATCCGGCCATCCCGAGCGAGACGAGCAACGTCGTCAGGACGATGACGATGAGCGACGCCGCGAAGCCGCCGTTGGCCGAGTTGAAGAAGTCGACGCCCGCGGACCAGCCTGCGAGCGCCGCCAGCGGCTGCAGGAACTCGATCTTCAGGATCGACCCGTAGATCGGCGCCCACTGGGCGAGGATGAACCACCAGCCGGTCGCGGCGAGGACGAACCCGATGCCGCCGCGCAGCCGGCCGATCGCTCCGCCGACGACAGCCCCGACGATCCCGAGGATCACGGGTCCGGCTGCCCCGCCCAGGGTGACCATGCCGACGACGAGCCCGGTCACGCCGCCGACGACGGCCCCGGTGACGATCCCGGCCAGACCGTCGAGCACCCGGCTCTGCCAGACGTAGTCGCCGCCGGCCCGCGGCATGACGGCGATCAGGCCGGCGTAGGCGATCGCCAGGAACGTCACGGCGATGGCCGAGATGACGATCGCCATCACGGGCGATCCGTCCGGGACGAAGGCGAACACGGCCAGGCTGTAGAACATGCCCAGCGTGACCAGGTTCACCGACATGAACGAGTAGACGAACGCGTCGAAGCCGGACCAGCCCTTGACCAGACCCGTCGCGTTCCTCAAGAACAGCGACGGAGTCTCGCGGCTCACTGACGTCATGAGTCTTGTCTCCTCCTCCAGGCCCCTCCGGGGCCCGCGCAACCCGTGCGGACGATCAGCCGTTCACGAGCAGGTAGCGCTTCACGCCTCCCTTCTTCACGTCGAGGTCGACGATCGCGGCCTGGAGGACACCGTCCTCGTAGGAGCTCCCCGGATTGACGGCGAGCGTCGCCCCGATCTTCACGGCACCCTTGCCTTCGTGGATGTGCCCGTGGAGTGACAGCGGGGGGCCGTAGGCGAGGATCGCCTCGCGCACGGCGGTCGAGCCGACCGGGATGAGCGCCTGTCCCCCGGCGACGTACTTCATCTCCGCGTCGAGCTTGGGCGCGTTGTCCAGGTTGGAGCGAAACGGCGGTGCGTGGAAGTTGAAGATGAGACGCTTGGGGTCGCCCGCCGTGGAGACGAGCTCGTCGATGCGCGCCCGCAGCTCGGGCTCCTCGAGCTCGCGGAACGTCTTCCACGGCGTCGGGTTGCACCATCCGGTCGAGACCAGCCGGAATCCGTCGAGGTCGATCGTGTTCGCCTCGCCCAGCTCCACCTGGCTTGCGGCATCGATGATCGGGTCGATCTCGAAGATGTCGTCGTTCGCCGGCGAGACGATGCAGCGCGTCCGGGATCCTGCCAGGCGCTCGTCGGCCATCGCCATCCAGCGCTCCACGCCGCGGACGATCTCCGCCTTGAAGCGCCGATCGACGAGAGCCGGATCCTCGGTCCACGCGGCGAGCTCGTCGTCGGCGACGCGGACGGGGTAGTAGCCGCGGTCCGAGATGCGCTTCTCCATCGCCCGCACCTCGTCCTCGGTGGCGAGCTCGTGGCGCTCCTCCTGCAGGGTGACGACCCAGCCGCCGGATCGGCTGACGATGGGCACCATCGCCTTGCCGGTCATGTCGCCGCCCATCACGAGGACGTCCGACTCGTGGAACCGCGCCGCGTTGAGGAACTTCCGCCAGCACATCTCCGAGCCGTGGATGTCGGTCGAGAAGAAGATCCTCATCGGCGCAAGGCTCCGTGCACGGGCTCGTCTCCCTGGTTCCGCTATCGCGATCCCTGGCCGCGGACCGGCCGCGGTCGAGTGGCCGCAGTATGGCGTCGCCGGAGCCCTCGCGAACAGTCTTCCCGGCAATCGGCTGTCCGGCCGGACGTCCGTGGTGAGCGCGCCCTGCTATCGTGCCGGCGTGGACGCCACTGTCGATCGCGCGCTCGCGGCGCCACCGGCCGCCGGGCAACCGCTCCACGCGCAGTGGCTCGGTCGCGTCCGGTACCGCGACGCGTGGGAGCTCCAGCATCGCCTGGTCGCGCAGCGAGCTGCCGGCGAGATCGATGACCAGCTGTTGCTGCTCGAGCACGACCCCGTCCTGACACTCGGCCGGAACGCGGACGAGACGCACGTCATCGCGCCGGAGCCGCTCCTGGCGGAGCGCGGCATCGAGGTCGTCCGGGTCGAGCGCGGTGGCGAGGTGACCTACCACGGTCCCGGCCAGCTCGTGGCCTACCCGATCCTCGCGCTCGAGCGCAGGGGGCTGCTCCTGCGTCCGCTCGTGCGCGCGCTCGAAGCCGCGCTGGTCGACACGTGCGCCGCCTTCGGCGTGGACGCGGCGCGGCGCGAGGGCCATCCCGGCTGCTGGTGCGATCCGGTGGGCCCGCGGCCGCGCAAGATCGGGGCCCTCGGCATCCGCGTCGAACGGGGCGTCAGCTATCACGGGATTGCGCTGAACGTCTCGGTCGACCTGCGCGACTTCGACCTGATCGATCCGTGCGGGATGCCGGGCGTCGCCTCGACGTCGATCGCGAAGGAGGCCGGCTGGCCCGTGACGGCGCCGTCCACGGCGGACGTCGAGCGGGCGGCCGCCGCCTTCGCGCCTGCACTCGCCCGGCATCTCGGGGCGGCGCTCGCCTGGGACGCGCCGACGGCCGGGCCGGGGCGGCCGGCCCCGCCTGAGCGGCCGGTCGCCTGATGTCGGCCGGCCTGTTCGAGCTCCGCAAGGACGCCATCACCGGCTGGTGGGTCGCCGTCGTCGTCGACCGCCAGTTCGATCCGGCCCGCTTCGAGCGGACCGCGGGCGCCGTCCGCGACGACAACGTCTGCGCCAACTGCTCGACGCCGCCCGGCGACGGCATCCGCGTCCGGACGCTCAAGGACTTCGCGTTCAACCTCGTCGGGACCGAGGACGAGGCGGCCGTCCTCGACCGGAGCGTCGCCCAGGTGGCGCTCACCCGAGCGCGCGCGAGCGGCAGCTGGAAGACCGTGGTCGCCCGGCCCGGCGAGCACCGCGCGCTCCATGCCGTCGGCAGGGAGACGATCCACGAGCTCCTCGCCGTGTGCCGCTCGGAGGTGGCGGCGGCGCGCCAGGTCGGCCAGACCGAGTACGTCGAGGTGGTCCAGAACTACGGCGCCGAGGCCGGGGCGATGAGCAACCATCTCTGCCTCGACCTGTACGACCTGCCGCAGCTGCCCCATCGCGTCGCGGAAGAGGTCGGTGGAGCCGCGCGCTTCGTCATCAAGAACGGGGAGTGCCCCTTCTGCCGCCTCGTGCGCGAGGAAGTCGCCCGCGGCGAGCGCCTCGTGTGGCAGGACGAGGGGAGCGTCGCCTTCGCGCCATACGCCTCGCGATCGGCGTTCGAGGTCTGGGTCCTCCCGCGCCGGCACGACGCCGACTTCTCGCGGGCGACCGATGCGGATCTCGCCTCGACGGCCGAGGCGCTCCGACAGGTCCTCGGCATGATCGCCACGTTCGCGGGCCCTCCGTACAACCTGGTCCTTCACACCGCTCCGCTGCGCGAGCGGGTCGACGAGACCTATCACTGGCACTGGGAGATCCACCCCCGGCTCCGGGCGATCGGCGGCCTCGAGCTCGGGACCGGCCTGCCGGTCAACCCCATCGCCCCCGAGGAGGCGGTCGACCGGCTCCTCCGCCAGGCCAGGCGGCGGACGGACGACGTCGAGCGGTGACGCGTCACATGAGGACAGCGCCCGCCGTCCCTCCATCTCGGGGGACGATCCATCCACCTGCGTCCCGTCAGGTCACGGAGTCCGGATGCCCTTCGGCCAGCTGTCAGCGATCCCGGTCCACGGTCGGGCCGGCGCAGTGCCGCCGTTGGCCCCGCTGGTGCGTCCCGTCATCGATCGCATGACCGACGAGCGGGCCGACGGCCGGGACGTCGCCGCCGTCCGCGACGAGGACGCGCGCCTCGCGATCGAGCGGCTCTATGCGCTCCACAGCCCCGAGATCCACGCCTACCTCTTCCGGATGATGCGCGAACCGGAGCTGGCTGCGGACATGACGCAGGACACGTTCGTGAAGGCGTACCGGGCGTACGACTCGCTCGAGGACCGCGGCCACGCCCGTGCCTGGCTCTACCAGATCGCCCACCGGATCGCGCTCGACGAGATCCGCCGGCGGCGGATCATCCGCTTCCTGCCCTGGACCGGCGAGTCCCGCGGCTCGGCGGTCTCCGCCGAGCGGACGGTGATGGACCTGCACCTCTCGGCCGACCTCGAGCGCGCCCTCCTCCGCATCCCCGAGCGCCAGCGCGCAGCGCTGCTGCTGGCCGAGCTCCACGAGCTGACGGGCCTCGAGCTCGCCTCGGCACTGGGCGTCAGCCATGTCGCCGCCCGGGCGCTCCTGACGCGGGCACGCGAGAGCCTGCGGCAGGCGCTCGCCGAGGAACGGGCGGCCGAATCGGCCCGGGACCGCTCCCGATGAGCCACCTCCGCCGGGCCCGGCTCCGCCACCGCTTCACGACCGACCACGAGCGCGCCCGCCGCCTGGCCGCCGAACGCCTCTCTGACGCGCTCGCGCCGCTCGATGCCGACTGGCTGGACGATCACCTCGCGAGCTGTGCCGAGTGCGCGGCGATCGCCGCCGCCTACGAGCGCGACGCGCTGACGCTCCGGGCCGGACGGACCGCCGCTCCGCCGCTGCCGCGCGACCTCTGGGCGCGAACGGCGGCGGCCCTCGACGAGGAGGATCGACGGCGGCCCGCCGCCCGCCGCTCGCGCCGCGCCGGCACCCGTCTCGGACCGGTCACTCTCGCGTCGTACGGGGTCCTGGCCGTCGCCGCGGTCGTCGCGGTCGTCGTCGGCTCGACGCTCCTCTCCACCGGCGCGCCGGTCGCACCCACCGTGACGACGCCCCTCCCATCCGCCGCGGCCGTCCCCTCGCCGGTGCCGGTCGAGGCCGCGAACGTCGCGTGGTTCACGCCACAGGACGACGGAACGTACGCGCTGAATGTCGTCGCGGTCGCCGACGTCTGCCCGGCCGGCGCCGAGGGTTGCGCGCCGGTCGACGGCGCGTCGCGGCAGCGCTTGCGACTGTCCGCAGCTCCGCGTGCCGTGCTCCGCTCGCCCGGCGGCGCGCAGCTGGCCGTCCTCGACGCGGCAACGACGTCGGTCGGTGGGACCATCTACATGGTCCGGCTTCCGACGCCCGTGAGCGCCCCGACGTCCTCGCCCGCCGCGTCGTCCTCGAGCCCGACCGTCATCGCGATCGCGAGTCCACCGTCGACGCCCGGCCCGAGCGGGACGGGCGAACCCGGCGACGCCATGGTCTCCCCGCCGTCCGCCTGGCCCTCGCCGGTCTCGACGGTTCCACCTGCAGGGAGGCCGTCACGAACGCCGAGCGCGGCAACGACCCCGACGCCGTCGGCGACGGACGTCGAGCCGCCCCTCGCATCGGGATCGGCCGTCGCATCGGGATCGCCCCTCGCGTCAGGGTCGGGCTTCGCCTCCGAGCCGTCGGCCTCGACAGGGTCGGCGACGGACGGCAGCGCGCTGGCGATCGCCACCGGTATCGTCGTCGTCGGCGAGACGATGGCCTACTCGCCCGATGGGGCCTGGTTCGCCTTCACCGCCCGAGCCGCGGATGGCACGAGCGGGACCGATATCTGGGCCTGGCGGGTCGGCGACGCACAGGCGCGCCCGATCACGAGCGATCATCGATCCGTCTTCGCCTCGTGGCTCGGCGATCTCATCCTCGGCAGCCGCGCCGAGGTGGAGTCGACGGGCGGCACCGCGGTGGGCGCCAGCGATGGGACGACCGTCCCGGAGTCGGGCTCGCCGAGCGCCGGTGGAGGCACTCCGGGTCCGACGGGGCCGACGGGTCCGACGGGGCCGGCGGGGCCGGCGGGTCCGACGACGCCGGCGCCCACACCCCGGGCCACGCCCCGGCCTCTGCCCACGCCCCGGCCATCCCAGGCGCCCGAGCCGACGGCGACCCCGGTGTCGTCCTCCGTGGAGCCCGGGCCGGGAGGCTCGATGGACGGATCGACCGGGATCGCGTCGCCCGCCCCGTCGCCCGTCGGGCCCGTGGCAATGCCCGTCTCCTTCCTCCTCGATCCCGCCTCCGGGGGCCGCGCCGACCTGGCGCTTCCGGGCTGGAGGCCGATCGTCGACCCGTCGGAGCGCTGGGTCGTCTACTGGGACGGCCACGTCACGCTCGACCCGGCGACGCTCGCGTGGGTCCCCCTCGACGGTGGCTTCGCCATCGCCCCGTGGGCTGCATTCGCCGGCGTGTCGAGCTCTGACGGGACCTTCCTCCTGCCCCCGCTGCCGTCGTTGCCGGCGCTCAGCGACGGGACCTCGGTATCGGATGGGAGCGTCGCACCTGGGCCCTCGGACACGGGGAGCGTGCCCGAGATGACCTCGCCGGCTCCTCTCGGACCCGCGACTTCGCCGGCCGCGCCCGGCGCGCCCGGCTCGACGCCCGGCCAGGCCGGTGGCCTCCCCGAGGCGTCACAGCCGCCCGGCAGCATGCCGGAGGGGTCGGGCTCGCTCTCGCCCGGTCCCACGCCGTTCGAGCTGCTCGTCGCCCCCGAGCCCCTGCCGGGGATCACGGTGACCAATGGCCTCGGGGCGCTGCCGGCCGACTGGGACGTGCGGTGGAGTTCCACCGGCGACCACCTGGCTGTGTGGGTCGCAGACCCGATCGACCCGCGGCTCGGTCGCCTCAGCCTCCTGACGGTCGATTCCCCGACGGGCCGCGTCGACCTCGACAGGAGCCTCCTGCGGGACGAGCCCGCGCTCGGCGGCATCTCGCTGGACGAAGGGCGCCTCGCCTGGGCGACCCCGCCCGGACAGGACGGGCAGGGGAGTCGACTCGAGATCCTCGGCTGGGGCGTCGCGGGGAGCGGGCAGCTCGACAGCCAGCCAGTCAGCGGCCAGGCCACGGTGGTCGTCGTTCGCTGACGGCCGGCGAGGGCCCGAGCCGGCGCGCGTTCGAATGGACCTTGACTGCTCTGCCATCGTCGTGCAAAGTGCGGTGTAAAACACGTACAAAGTGCGGTGTCGAGCGCGTGCAAACTGCGGTCCACCGCTCGTACGAAGTGCGGGATACCGGAGCAATGTGGTGGACGAGGAGCCGGTCGACTACCTGCCGAGGATCGCGGACGCCGAGTTGGCGGCTGCCCTTCGCGCCTCGGGGGCGGTCCTGATCGAAGGAGCACGCGGCTGCGGCAAGACGGAGACCGCCCTGCGGCGATCCGCGAGCCGGGTTCTCCTCGATGTCGACGATGCCGCTCGGGAGGCCGGCCTTCTCGATGCCTCGCTTCTCCTCCAGGGCGACCGACCTCGGCTCATCGACGAGTGGCAGCTGGTTCCGCAGGTCTGGAACCAGGTCCGCCGCGCGATCGACGTCTCCGGCGGCAGGCCGGGATCATTCATCCTCACGGGGTCCACCGAGGCGCGCGAGGACCACACCCGCCACAGTGGGGCGCTGCGGATCCTGCGCCTCATGATGCGCCCGATGACACTTGCGGAGATGGGCCACAGCAGTGGCGACATCAGCCTCGATGCCCTGCTGCGCGGCGGCCCTATCCGGGCGGGCGACCCAGGCCTCGACATACGCGACATCGCCGAGCTCGTGGCAGTCGGCGGCTGGCCCGCGCTGCGAGGCCGCACCGTCAACGAGGCGCTGACGATCCTCGGCGGCTACCTGCGTGAGACCGCACGCGTGGACCTCCGTCGCCTCGACGGCCCGCGTCACGACGTCGAAAACGTCCTCCGCACGCTCCGGTCCCTGGCGCGCCACGTCGCCACTCCCATCCAGTCGCAGACGATCGCCAAAGACATCCGCGCCGGGGACGACCCCATCGACCGAGAGACCGTGAAGTCGTATCTTGACGCCCTAACGCGGATCTACGTGCTCGAGGATCTGCCGGCTTGGGCCCCCACGCTGCGCGCGAACGCCCGGGCTCGCACCTCCCCGAAGCGTCACCTCGTCGATCCCTCGCTCGCGGTCGCCGCCCTGGGCGCCGATCCTGACCGCCTGGTGTTCGAGGTCGACACACTCGGCCTGTTGTTCGAATCGCTGGTCATCCGCGATCTCCGCGTCTACGCCCAGGCGATGGGCGCCCACGTGATGCACTACCGGGAACCCCGCATCGAGGCCGACGCCATCGTCGAATGTCCCGATGGCCGATGGGCGGCCTTCGAGATGAAGCTCGGCCCGTCCGAGGTCGAAGAGGGCGCAGCATCTCTGCGCGCGCTCGCGGCCAGGATGGTTGGGAGCCGCCAGGGCTCCGCCCAGTCCCTCAACGTGATCACGGGGTGGGGCTATGGGTACACGCGCCCGGACGGCGTCAACGTGGTGCCTCTTGGGGCGCTCGCCCCGTGATGCGCTCGAGGGCGCTGCGCGACTGCTTGCTTCGCTCAGGCGAGGCGGCTTGCGGTGGCTTGACGGCGAGGCGTATGGTGCCCTTCCAGTGCCCAGGAAGGTCTTCGCCTGGGCGGCCGCCACGGCCGTCCTCGCGCTGGCCGCGCTCCCAGGGATGGTCGGCTCGGCGGGAGTGCCTCCCGCGACACCGATCCCCGACGACGCGTTCCAGGATCTCGCCATCGGTTCGGATGGACTCGTCCCCGTCATCCGGCCGCTCGACCCTGCCCTCCGATCGGCCTCCTACATCGCGTCCGACGCCGCGCTCGTCGACGTCGGGACGGGACCCGCCGCGACCTCGCCCATCCCGCGTGGCCGTGCCGCCGCCAGGCTTCCCCAGCCGGCCGCGACGAAGACCTGGAAGGCGCCGCGCTACACGATGGACGGCTGGGCGACCTGGTACGACAACGGCACGACCGCGCTGAGGCTCCCACGCGGGACCGTCGTCGTCATCTGTGGCGCAGGCGGCTGCGTCGAGCGGACGGTCACCGACTACGGCCCTGTCGCCGGCTATCACCCCGTTCGCGTGGCCGACCTCATGCCCTCGGATTTCGTCGCCGTCTGTGGCTGCGCTCTCTGGCAGGGCACGGCGCCCGTCACCGTCCGGGTCTACTGAGCGGGTCGGTCCGGGTCTGACCGCGCAGGTCCGCGCCCTGACCGGTCGGTCCGGGTCTGACGGCGCCGGCATCCGGCTCTGACCAGCCGGTCGGCCCGCCGCTTCGACGACCTCCGGCTCCCGTCGGTGCCCATGCGCTGGGGTACCATTCGGGGCGACCTTTAAGGACCGGCCCGAGAGCCGGGAAGGAAGGAGCGCATCGTGCCGGAGCGCACGGACCGAGGGCGATGAGCGGCCGCCAGATCATGACGGCGGACGAGATCCGCCGGGCCGTCATCCGCATCTCCCACGAGATCGTCGAGAAGCAGGCCGGCACCGAGGGCCTCGCGCTCGTCGGCATCCAGCGTCGCGGAGTTCCGCTCGCGCGCCGCCTCGCCGACGCCATCGGCGACCACGAAGGGGCCACGATCCCCGTCGGGGCGCTCGACATCACCTTCTATCGCGACGACCTCTCCCTCATCGCGTCGTCGCCGATCGTCAAGGGCACCGACCTCCCCTTCGACCTCAACGGCATGACCGTCGTCCTCGTCGACGACGTCCTGTACACGGGCCGGACGATCCGCGCCGCGATGGATGCCCTCGTCGACTTCGGCCGGCCGCGCGCGATCCGGCTCGCGGTCCTGGTCGACCGTGGTCACCGCGAGCTCCCGATCCGGGCCGACCACGTCGGAAAGAATGTCCCGACGTCGCGGGAGGAGATCGTCAAGGTCCACCTCCACGAGGTCGACGCGATCGAGGACGTCGAGATCGAGCGCCTCGTCGCCGCGACGGCCGAGACGATCGGGGCGTTCGGATGACGGCGGACGTGAAGGGGGTCGACCTGGCGGGAGCGTCATCGGCCGCAGAGGATGGCGGCGGACTCCCCGCGCCGGCGACCACCTGGCGTCATCGGCACATGCTCGACGTCGACGTCCTCTCGTGGCCCGAGATCGAGCTTGTCATGCATACGACCGACGCCATGAAGGAGATCCTCGCCCGGCCGATCGCCAAGGTGCCGGCGCTCCGCGGTCGGAACGTGACGATCCTCTTCTACGAGGCGTCGACGCGGACCCGGGTCTCGTTCGAGGTCGCCGCGAAGAACCTCTCCGCGGATGTCGTCAACATCGCCGCCGCCTCGAGCTCCGTCAGCAAGGGCGAGTCGCTGGTCGACACGATCCGGACAATCGAGGCGCTCGGAGCCCAGATGATCGTCATGCGCCACGCGACCTCCGGCGCGCCGTACCTCGCCGCCGAGATCTTCGGTGGCGCGGTGCTCAACGGCGGCGACGGCTGGCACGCACATCCGACCCAGGCGCTGCTCGATCTCTACACGATGCGAGCGCGTCTGCCGGCCGTCGGCGGGGGCGCCTGGACGCTCCGCGGCCGGAAGGTGGTGATCCTCGGCGACATCCTGCATTCGCGGGTCGCCCGCTCGAACGTCTGGGCGCTCACGGCGGCCGGCGCAGACCTCTGGCTCTGCGGGCCGGCGACGCTGCTGCGCGGCCTCGAGTCGTGGGCGGCGGCGAGCGGCGGGTTCCCAGGGCACGGGCGCTTCCACGTCACGTCCGATCTCGACGCCGCCTTGACCGACGCGGACGTCGTGATGGCGTTGCGGATCCAGCGCGAGCGGATGGCCGGCGGCCTGCTTCCGTCGCTGCGCGAATACGCCGCTCGCTACGGGCTGACGCTCGATCGGCTCGCATCGGCGAAACCCGGCGCCCTCGTCATGCACCCAGGGCCGATGAACGAGGGGGTCGAGATCGCTCCGGACGTCGCGACGCATGCCAATTCGGTCATCACGGACCAGGTCACGAACGGTGTCGCGGTCCGAATGGCGCTGCTCTACCTGCTCGCGGGGACGCTCGACCGTCCGACGGAGGCGCACCGTGGCTGACGCCGGGGCTGGAACGGCGGTCTCGGGCGGACGGATCGGCTCGGTCGTCGGCTCGGTCGTCGGGTCGGTCGTCGGCGACCTCGAGATCAGCCGCGCGTGGCTCGTCGACCCGGCGTCAAACCGCGAGGGCCCGGGCGAGATCGTCGTGACCGACGGCGTCATCGAGGCGGTCACCTGGCTCGAGGGCGCCGAGGCCGACGGCGTCGACGCGTCCGCCGTCGTCGTGGCACCGGGCTTCATCGACCTTCACGTCCACCTGCGCGAGCCCGGCTTCGAGGACGCCGAGACGGTCGCGTCCGGGCTGGCCGCGGCGGCACACGGCGGCTTCACGACCGTGTGCGCGATGCCCAACACGTCGCCCGCGCTCGACGAGCCGTCGATCCTCGGCCGCGTCCGAGCTGCGGCCGTGGCCTCGGGGTCGCCTGTCGAGCTGCTCGCCTACGCCGCGGTCTCGGTCGGGCGCGAGGGCGAGACGCTCGCGGCGCTGGGCGAGCTGGCTGACGCCGGCGTCGTCGGGTTCTCGGACGATGGCGCACCCGTCCGAACCGCACTCCTGCGCAACGCGCTGCTGTACGCGGGGATGCTCGGCCTGCCGATCGTCGAACACGCGGAGACGACCGACATGACGGCGGGCGCCGAGGCGAATGAAGGGCTGGTCGCGTCGGTCCTCGGCCTGAAGGGCTGGCCGGCAGGAGCCGAGATCGCCTGCGTGGAGCGCGACATCGCGGTGCTGGCCGACGTCCTGGCGGACGAGCCTCGGGCGCGGCTGCACCTGACGCACCTCTCCACCGGTGGTGCGCTCGACGCGGTCCGTCGTGCGAAGGCAGCCGGACTTCCCGTCACGTGCGACGTCACGCCGCACCACCTGGCGCTCACGGACGAGTGGCTCGCGGGGGCGCGGCGCTGGTCGTGGGACGGGAGCGGCGACCCGTGGAGCGACGGGGCCATCGTCGCGCCTCCCTACGACACGTCGCTGCGCGTCAACCCGCCCCTGCGGGGGCGCGCCGACGCCCTGGCATGCGTGGCGGCCGTCGCGGACGGCACGGCCGACGCGGTTGCGACGGATCATGCGCCGCACACGCCGGTCGACAAGGAGGTCGAGTTCGGGCTGGCGTCGAACGGGATCGGCGGCCTCGAGACTGCGTTGGGCGTGCTTCTTGCCGCGGTCGACGCGGGTCAGCTGACGCTGCTCGAGGCGATCCGCGCTTTGACCTCGGGTCCGGCCGCGGTGCTCGCGAGCTGGCCGGGTCTCGACGCGGTCGGCGGCGGTGCCGTGGTCGGCGGCGGTGCCGCGGTCCGTGGCGGTGCCGCGGTCCGTGGCGGTGCCGTGGTCGGTGGCGGTGCCCCGGTGCGTGGCCTTGCCCCGGTCCGTGGCCTCGTCGAGGGCCAGCCGGCCGACCTCGTCGTGTTCGACCGCTCCGACGCCTGGCGCGTGGAGCCCGCGGCGCTCCTGTCGAAGGGGAAGAACACGCCGCTCCTCGGGCGCTCACTGCCCGGCCGTGTCCTCCTGACGGTCGCGGCCGGCCGGATCGCCTACTCCGCCGAGTAGGCCGCTCGCCGACCTTCGCCGGCGCCCTCGCCGTCCCGTCGCCGCTCCGCGCTGCCCCCGAATCGCCTCGCGTCGTCCCCGGCCGGGCATCGCCGGCCCTTGGCGCCCGATGTCCCCCTCCGGCAGGCCGTTCTTGCGTAACTCCGGCCAGCGCCACCTTTATGCGACTCGCCCACCCGGCCACGGCCCGGCGGCGAGCCGAATCCGCCTCCAGACAACGAATCTCGAGCTTCACCGGCGGCCGATCTGCGAGACTCGAATCGTTCGGCCCTCTCCCGCCCGGGCGGCCCCGCGCTCAGTCGCATAAGAGGGGCTATTTCCGGGATTACGCAAGGACTACGACGGCAGTGGGAGATCGACCGGAGGACACCGGTCCCGGCCCTCCGATCGGTTGAGCGCGCGTTCGTCGCCTCGCCTATGCTCCCCGCCGTGACCGAGACCTCCGGAACGACGCCGCCCAGCGCAAGCCCGTCGAGTCCCCCGAGCCCCCCGAACCCGTCGAGTCCCCCGAACCCGTCGCGGCCGCCAGGGAACCGCCCCGTCCAATACAAGGGCGGCGACCTCGACGCCGAGCGCGGTCCCGGGCTCGGCTGCTTCTGGTTCCAGGTCGCGATCCTCGCCGTCCTCGTGGTCGCGACACCGCTCACCGTGTCGCTCGGCTATCCGTCGGAGGTCAGCGCCGTCCTCCTCTTCGCCACGATCGGGCTGCTGCTGCTGACCGGCCAGACGATCATCTTCCTTCTGCGGCTCGTCGCAGCCGACCGGCGAACGCGTCGGCGGCCCCTGAAGAGCGGCAGCAGGACCGTCGGCGAGCTCGAGGACGAACGCGCCGCCCCCGCGGAAGAACGCGACCACGAACGCGCCGCCCCCGCGGAAGAACGCGACCACCAACGCGCCGCGACTGACCACGCAGGCGACGTGCGACAATAGCCGGACTCCAAGGCGACCAATACCTCCAGCCAACCAGCACCAGGCCCCAGCCAACCAGCACCAGGCCCCAGCCAACCAGCACAGCCCGGCCCAGGCGACCAACACCCCGACACCCGCCGCGACCCCAGGCGATCATCCTCGCCCGACGCACCCCGGAGGAACCGCACGTCGTGCCCGTCCTCGCGACCTACTTCTCGGTCCGTCGCGGCCGCGACCCGTTCTTCAAGTTCTTCATGAAGACCCTGTTCCCGCGGCAGGTCCGCGAGTACGAGGAGAAGTTCGGGATCAGGTTCCTCGGCTGGTACAACGTGGCCCACGGCTGGGACTTCGACAACGTGATCCTGCTCGACCTGCCCGACTACGCCACGCTGGACAGGCTGGAGGCGGACGAGGCGACCCGCGCGCTCGGCCATCGGGCCGGCGAGTGGATCTTCGAACGCCACCACTCGATGTTCCTGCGTGAACGGATGGGTCCCGACCTCGAGTTCCACCCCTGATCGGAGGCGATGCGATGGAAGCGCGGAACGACCTGCTGGGCGAGCTCGCGGCCGACGCCGCCCTCGAGCGGACGGATTTCCTCGTCCAGTCGACGGAACAGCTCCGCCGGTTCCTCGAGGCGAACGAGCAGCGGATCAAGCAGCTCGGCGGGCTGACGCTCATCGATGACGACCCGGACTTCCTGTCGATCGCCCCGGACCTGACCTTCCGATCCCGCAGCCGCTACCTCGACGAGGACACCGGCGAGTGGGTGAGCGAGACGGAGGTCATCGAGAGTGCGGCTGAGCTCGTCGAGCTCTACAACCCGGCCGACGTCTACCAGGCGTTCGCCGACGCCGCGCGCGAGGCCGCCGGCCTTCCCTCTCTCCCGACAGCGACCGACGAGCTCATGGAGAGCGCCGGCATCGCGCCCGACGAGACGGTGCAGCTCGACGGTGAGGACGTCTATGCCGAGGTGGCCGACACGTGGGCGGCCGGGCAGGAGGAGCCGAGCGACGAGGAGTCGGCCGCGCAGCGCCTGTACGACCTCGCGCTGACGTTCCAGGAGCGGAGCCAGTCCACGGAGTCCAGGCTCATCGAGGAGTTCGAGGTCGCGGCGGAGCGCGTCACGCGCCACCTCGGCGACTTCATCGTGGTCGACGATGACGACGAGCGGCTCACCCTCGAGGCCAGCGGGGGCTTCCGGGCCGAGGTCGTCCCGGAGGATTCGGACGGGGAGTGGCGAACCCTCTCGACCGCGGAGGATCTCGTCGAGTTCTATGACCCGACCGACGTGTTCGGCGACCTCGCCGACGCGCTTGCCGAGGCCTTCCCGTCCGTTGCGCCCGAGCTCACCGGCACGGCCGACGAGGCGGGCGGGACGGAGGCCGAGGCCGACGAGGAGGGCGACGACCGGGCGTGACCATGCGCCTGGTGGCGGCGGAGCTCGTCGAGAGCCGGCAGATCCTGCCGGGTCAGTGGATCCAGTCGTTCCACGCACCGGAGCTCGCGACGGGTTCGCGGGCGGGCCAGTTCGTCCACGTCAGGACGGGCGACTGGTCGGGGCTCTTGCTGCGCCGGCCGTTCTCGATCAACACCGCCGACGCAGCGTCGGGGATGATCACGATCCATTTCCGGACCGTCGGCCGCGGGACGGAGTGGCTGACGCGGATCCGCCCGGGCGAGCGGCTCGACATGCTCGGACCGCTCGGGCGACCGTTCGAGGTCGACGCACGGAGCCGCCACCTGCTCCTCGTCGCCGGCGGGCTCGGGATCGCCGGCGTCCGGATGCTGGCCGACGAGGCGATCCGCGACGGGCGCCAGGTCGTCCTCCTCTTCGGTGCCGCGACCGCCCGCGACGTCTACCCGTCGAACCTCCTGCCGGACGAGGTCGAGTACGTCGTCGCCACCGACGATGGATCGCTCGGCCATCGCGGGTTCGTCACCGAGCTCCTCCCCGAGTACGAGGCATGGGCCGACCAGGCGTTCGCCTGCGGCCCGATGCCGATGCTCGCCGCCCTCGCGCGCCTGGCGACGGGCCGGCGGGACCGGCTCGGGGTGGCCAAGCTCGGGCGGAAGAAGGGCGGCGGCCGGCCCGACCCGGTGGGCTCGCCGGCGGCCCGGCGGAAGGCCTTCCTCCAGGTCGCGCTCGAGCAGAACATGGGCTGCGCCGTCGGAGCGTGCCTCGGCTGCGTCGTCATGGGCGCGAACGGGCAGCCCCAGCGTGTCTGCCGCGAGGGACCCGTCTTCGCGTCGGACGAGATCGCCTGGGAGGCGGGCTGGTGAGCGTGCGCGGTCGTCGGACGGCGAGGGGCGTTCCATGAAGGCGAAGAAGCGGGTCTCGATCGGACCCGGGTCGTCCGTCGTGAAGGGCGGCGCCCGGAGCGGCCGCACGCCGACGGTCCGCCGGATCAGGTCGGCCATCGTGTCGAAGCCGTCGTCCCTGCCGCCCGTCGGTCAGGGCGGAGGAAACGGCCTGTCGTCCGGTGGCTCGTCGTCGGTCGGTTCGACTGCGCTCGCCGGTCCGGCCATCCGCCCGGTCGAGCCCGACCTCGATCGCGCGGCCCTCGCGGTCGACTGTTCGGTCGACCTCGGGCGTGGTCTGCGCCTGGCGAACCCGATCCTGGTCGCGTCGGGGACGTTCGGCTATGGCATCGAATATGGCGACGTCGTCGACGTCAACCGGCTCGGGGCGATCTGCTGCAAGGGAACGACGCTCAAGCCGCGCATCGGCAACACGACGCCGCGCGTCACCGAGACGCCGGCAGGGATGCTGAACTCGATCGGGCTGCAGAACCCCGGAGTCGACGCGGTCGTCGACCGCTACGCCCCGCTGTGGCAGGAATGGAAGGTCCCGGTCATCGTCAACGTCGCGGGCGAGTCCGTGTCCGACTACGTCGAGGTCGCCCGGCGCCTCGACGGCGTGCCCGGCGTGGCCGCCATCGAGCTGAACATCAGCTGCCCGAACGTCGGGAAGGGCGGGCTCCAGTTCGCGATCGACGCTGACGCGGCGGGCTCGGTGACGGCGGCGGTGCGGCGTGCCACCGATCTCCCGCTGCTCGTGAAGCTCTCGCCGAACGTCGCCGACGTCCGGCCGATCGCCCGCGCGATCGCCGCGGCCGGGGCCGACGCGCTGACCGCGATCAACACGCTGTCGGGGATCGCTGTCGGACGGGATCGAACGCGGCCGCTGCTGGGGAACGTGTACGGCGGCCTGTCCGGCCCGGCGGTGAAGCCCGTCGCGCTGCGGATCGTGTACGAGGTCGCCCAGACCGTCGACATCCCGATCGTCGCCATCGGTGGCGTCACCGAGCTCGCCGACGTGCTCGACTTCCTGGCCGTCGGCGCCGTGGCGGTCCAGGTCGGGACGGCGATCTTCGCCGATCCGACGCTGCCGATCCGGCTGTCCGACGAGCTGCGCATGGAATGCGCGCATCGCAACCTGGCGTCCTACCAGCCGTTGATCGGGACGGCGCTGCCCAGGCGCCCGGGAAGTCCGTCGGTCAAGGGAGTGGAGTACCGGCCATGACGACGATCCGACCTTCCGACCTCGCGGCACGTGCGGCGATCGCGGCCAGGACCGAGGAGCTGTTCAGGAGGTCCGGCGCGCTGAGGGAGGGCCACTTCCTCCTCAAGAGCGGCCGGCACAGCGACCGCTACCTCGAGAAGTTCCTGGTCCTCCAGGACGCCGCCGCGACGAGCGAGCTCTGCGGCTTCTGGGCGCGCCGCTACCGTGACGCGGACGGTCAGCCCGTGGTCGACGTCGTGGCCGGTCCGACGACGGGCGGGGTCATCCTCGCCTTCGAGACGGCGCGCCAGTTGGGCGTGCGAGGCATCTTCGCGGAGGAGGTCGTGGCGGCCGACGGGTCGAAGCGGCGCGAGTTCCGGCGCGGCTTCGCGATCGCACCTGGCGAGCGCGTTCTCCTGGTCGACGACATCCTGACGACCGGCGGGTCGCTGCTGGCGATGCTCCCCGCGGTCGAGGCGACGGGCGGCGAGATCGTCGGCTGCGAGGTCCTCGTGGATCGCTCCGGCGGACTGGCGTCGCTCGCGTCGCCGACGAGCGGGCGCGTCTATCCGCTCGGCGCCCTGTGGCGCCTGGAGTTGCCGACCTGGGAGGCGTTCGGCGGCGCGTGTCCGCGATGTGCGCAGGACGTGCCGCTCGTCGCGCCGGGGAGCACGGGGACCGGGGCGTGAGACGAGCGCGCCGCGGGTCCTGCGGCGTCGGCGCGGCTGGTGCGTTGGCTGGTGTCCTGGGCCGTGTCCCCGCCGCTGTCCTGGCCGCCGTCCTGGCCGTGGCGGTCGTCGCGTGCGGTGGCTCGCCCGGCTCTTCCGGGCCGGCGCTGTCGCCGACGGCGTCCATCCTGCCGCCGGCGACGTCGAGCGTGGGTCCGGCGACGTCCGCCGCGGCGTCGATCTCGCCAGCTTCGCCCGGCTCCGCAGCGCCTTCGGCTCCGGGGGCTGTCTCGTCGCCGGTCGTCGGGGTCGTGGTCGCGGTCGACTCGGCGGGACTCGGGAGTGTGTCGGGCTTCACGCTGCGCCTGACTGGCGGCGCGCAGGTTCGGTTCCGGGTGACGGGAGCGCTCGAGAACGCTGCGCAGTTCCCGCTCGGCCACCTGTCCGAGCACCTGGCGACGGCGGCGCCGGTCCGCGTGTTCTTCCGCACCTCGGGCGACCTGCTCGTCGCGTACCGCATCGAGGACGCGGGCTGAGGGTCGGGCCCTGAGGGCCCGTCGGCGGCCCGTCTTCGTCCGGCCCGGCCGGCGCGGCCCGCCCCCGCCCGGCGCGGCCCGCCCCCGCCTGGCGCGGCCCGTCCCCCGCCCGGCGCGGGCGTCAGGGTCGTTGCGGCAAACGCAACCATGGCAGCCCCTCGCCATGCCACCGGGCCGCAGTCGGTCGTCGGCACGCTCCGAGCGCGGGTGATCCGCCGCTCGGCACCGATGACATGGCTTGCAGAGCGCCGAAAGGAGCATGGCGGACCGCAGGGTGTGCAGCGAGCTCGCCATCGACCCGTGAGACTGGCGGCCTGGGCGACGTCCCGTCGCTCGGGGCTCGCTTGGTTGCGTTTGCTGCAACGACCTGGGGGCTGGACCGCCCGCGATACCCCGCTGGACCGCCCGCGATGCCCCGCTGGACCGCCCGCCGCGACGTGGCCCGCGGCCCCCACGTCGCGACGGCACCGCGTCTACTTCACCGCGTCGACCGCCGCCTTCAGCTCATCCGCGCCGACGATCGCCTCGTACGATGCCGTCACGATGCCGTTCCGATCCACGACGAAGATCCACGGCTCGCTCAGCAGCCCATAGGCGTTCGTCGCGTCGACCGGCTGGAGGTTCCCGCCCGAGTCGAGCACCGGCTGCAGGTGCCCGTTCGCGAACGTCAACTTGTATGGCTCGACATTGATGAACGTCATCGTCGGCTCCGCGTCGGCGACACCCTTGATGATGTCGAGCGTCGGGCCGCACTGGCCACTCGTGCAGAACGCGGGCGTCGCGAAGATCAGGACGAACGGCTTGTGCGCCGCGAGCGCCGCGTCGACCGACGTCTCGTAGAAGGCCGAGCGCGGCTTCGGATCGCTCGAGATCTTCGCCACGTCGCCGCCGACGTCGGCCAGCGTCGGCGTCCTGACCGACGGGGCCTTACCACCGACCGGGACGGGCGCGCCGCTCGGCTTGACGTCGAAGCGGACGCGGACGGTCTCCGGCGCGCCGCCGGCCTTGGCGGTCGTGAACTCGGCGCCCCATTGGCCCGCCTCCGTGAATTCGACGTTCGCGACGTACAGGCCGCGGGATCCCTGGATCGCCCAGAGGAACGTGCCCGTGGCGCTCGCGACCGCCTTCGACGGATCTCGCCCGAGATCGAAGAACGCGACCGTGGCCGTTCGATCCGGAGCGGCCTGCGGCGTGTTCGCCTTGTCGAGGAACGAGAACAGGAAGCGGTTCTTCCCGCAGATCTGCTCGGACGAGACGATGACCGGGAAGACCGAGGTCGACGGGACCGTCCCCGGTGCGGGCCAGCCCGGGAGGTCGGCTGCCGGGGCGGGGGCCGTCTGGCAGGTTCCACCCGGGGCGGAGGTGCCGGACGAGGATGCCGCCTGGCTCGCGGTATCCGACGGGGCGGTCGACGCGCCCGAGCCGGTGCAGGCCGCGGCCCCCAGGGCAACGGCGGCGGCGATGGCGAGCAGGCGGCGGTGGACGGAGGCGTCGAGCGTGGATGTGATCCGCATATCCGACAGCGTAGCCGAGCGCGGCCGAGCGGTCGCCCGGGCCAGCCGAGCGCAGCCGAATGGTCGCCCGGATGGTCGCCCGGATGGTGCTCGGCCGACTCCGCGCTAGAATGGCCGCCAGTCGTTCGGGCGGTCCGGCTCTCCCGACGACGGCCGAGCGTGCGGTCCGGTCGCACGTTCGCAGAGTGCCGCACGCGTCCCCTCCAGGAGGGTTCGTGACCCGCTTCCAGAAGCTCACCCTCGCCACGCTCGTGACGACGTTCGCCCTCGTGACGATGGGCGTGATCGTCCGGGCGTACGACGCGGGCATGGGCTGCCCCGACTGGCCACTCTGCCACGGCCAGCTCGTCCCGTCCCCGGGCGATTACAAGGCGTGGCTCGAGTGGATCCACCGCGGGATCGCCGCCGTGCTCGGGTTCATGGTGCTCGGCGTCGCGGTCCTCGCCTTCGTCGATCATCGCGACCGCCGTTCGCTCCTGTGGCCGTCGCTCCTGGCGATCGTCCTCGTCGGCTTCCAGGCGTGGCTCGGCCGCGAGACCGTCCGCCTCAACAACTCGGGCGAGTCGGTCACGGCGCACCTCGCCAGCGCGATGGCCGACCTGGGACTCCTCGTCTACATCCTCGTGCGCAGCGGCTACCCCGCTCGCTTCGGCGGTCGCGGGGCGAGCCAGCGGTTCACGCTCCTCGCCGCGTTCGCGGCCGCGTCGACCTTCGCGCTCCTGCTCTTCGGCTCGAACGTCACGGCCGGGGGTGTCGAGGCCGCGCTCGTCTTCCCCGACTGGCCGCTCATGGGCGGCAGCGCCTTCCCGCCGCTCACGGCCCTCACGACGACGCACGTCCTCCATCGCTGGGTCGCCGTCGTCGTCGGGCTGATCGTGGTCGGGACGGCTGTCGTCGCCTATCGCACGCAGCAGAACGACACGGTCCGTCGCCTCGCCCTGGTCGCCGGCGTGCTGTTCCCGATCCAGGCGCTCATCGGCGGGCTGCAGGTTCTCACGCAGTTGGCGCCGTGGGCACTGACGCTCCACCTCGCGCTCGGCGCGATCATCTGGGCCGCGACGCTCGGCATGGCGGTCGTGAGCTACTACGACGCCAGGACACGGCCGTTCGCGGGCGGGGGTGGCGGTCGGCATGTCGAGGCTCGCGACACCGCGACGACACCGACACCGGCGACGGTCAAGGACACCATCCGCGCCTACGTCGCGCTGACGAAGCCACGCATCATCGAGCTGCTCCTGGTGACGACCGTCCCGGCGATGGTGCTGGCGACGCGCCAGGTGCCCGGGATCCGGCTGGTGGACTGGACGTGGCTGGCCGTCTGGACGCTCGTCGGCGGGACCCTGGCGGCGGGCAGCGCCAACGCGATCAACTGCTACATCGACCGCGACATCGACGAGCTCATGTCGCGGACCCGCAGGCGCCCGCTCCCGGCGCACGAGGTCCCGCCCGAGAACGCCGTCGTCTTCGGAATCGGGCTCGGCGTCATCTCCTTCGTCGTCCTCGCCTACTTCGTCAACCTCCTGGCGGCGTTCCTCGCGCTCCTGGCCATCGCCTTCTACGTCGTTGTGTACACGCTCGTCCTCAAGCGCTCGACGCCGCAGAACATCGTCATCGGCGGCGCGGCGGGGGCCCTGCCGCCGGTCATCGGCTGGGCCGCGGTGACGGGCTCCGTCGGCATCCCGGCACTCATCCTCTTCGCCCTCGTCTTCTACTGGACGCCCCCGCATTTCTGGGCGCTGTCGCTCCGGATCCGGCGCGACTACGCAGCGGCGGGCGTCCCGATGCTGCCGGTCGTCAAGGGCATCCCGGAGACGAGTCGCCAGATCCTCCTCTACGCGATCCTCATGGTCGCGATCTCGTTCATCCTCTGGGCAGTTGCGCGGATGGGCGCGATCTACTTCGTTGCCGCGGCGGTGCTCGGCGCGGTGTTCCTGTACCGAGCGTGGATCCTGTGGCGCCAGGGCGAATCGCCGGAACAGTCGACCGCCGAGGCGATCCGTCTCTACAAGTACTCGATCAGCTACCTGACCCTGCTGTTCGTCGCGGTCGCGGTCGACGCGCTCGTCCTCATCCCGATCGGCTGACGGCCGGCCCGGTATCGGCCGGCGCCGGCATCCTCGGCGCCGCGGAGTTCATGCGTCGCGGCGCGGTCGGACACGCGGCCTTGGCCGCCAGTGCGTCGGTGGCAGCGACACATTGAGCGCAAGACGAGACGGTAAGCCGCGTCGGGCGGTCCCGCTCCTGCGCGGCTGGTCCCCTGCGCGGTCGCTCTCCGTTCGGACCGTGCTCGAATGACGCGTCTCGAGCGCTCGGTCAGCGTCGCGGGCATGGCGGGAGGGCTCCAGGCGGGGGTTCGAAGCCCCGCTGGAAGGCTCTATGGCTCGCCTACCCGCGCAGATGACGCTATCGCCGACATCGACGCGCTCAGGGTGCTGGTGCGCGCCGACGCAGGCGCTCCCCCCGCCCGGTCTGACCGCCCCGGCCGCTCGCCCACCGGCGCCCCGGCCTACTCACCCACCGATCCGGGCGTCTCGTCCAGGATGCGGATCTCGCGGCGATGCGACGCCCGACCCGTCTGGTCGAAGCGCCCCAGCGCCCACTGGACGATCGGCCCGATGCCGAACGCGAAGGCGATGGTCCCGAAGCCGACGCTGCCACCGAGGACGAATCCGACGGCAAGGACGGACAGCTCGATCGTCGTGCGCGAGCGCCGGATCGACCAGCCGAAACGGCGATGGAGCCCGGTCATCACGCCGTCGCGTGGTCCCGGTCCGAGATCGGCGCCGAGGTACAGCCCTGACCCGATGCCGATGACGACGACGCCCGCGAGCATCATCGCGAACTGTGCCACGGGCTCGGTCGGGTGGGGGATGAGCGCGATGGCGACGTTCGTCGAGCTGCCGATCAGGGCCACGTTCAGGACGGTCCCGATGCCGGGCCGCTGACCCAACGGCCACCAGAGGGCGAGGATCGGGATGCCCACGACGATGCTGACCGTGCCCAGCTCCTGCCCGGTCAGCCTCGCGATCCCCTGGTGAAAGGCCTCCCACGGGCCGAGGCCGAGTCCCGCCTGGGCCATGAGGGCGATGCCGAGCCCGAACACGACGAGGCCCACGAGGAGTCCGGGCAGTCTCGGCAGGATGGCCGTCGAGAGGAAGCGATCGCGCATCGGCCGATCGTAGACGGCGCGCCTGGCGCGCGTAGGGCCAGCCGGGTGCCGGCCGCCCTCGCGCCCCGCAGTCCCGGCGCTGCCCGCAGTCCCGCAGTCCCGGCGCTGCCCGCCAGGCCCGCCGTCCCGGCGCTGCCCGCCGTCCCGGCGACGTCCGCAGTCCCGCCCTGGCAGGCAACCGCGCACGTGGCACACTCGCGCCATGGAGCTCCACTTCCTCGGCGCCGCGACGACCGTCACCGGGTCGCAGTACCTGCTCGTGACGGAGCGTGCGAGGGTCCTCATCGACTGCGGGATGTTCCAGGGCGGCCCGAACGAGGGCATCCGTAACCGCGTCCCGCTCGCCTACGACCCTCACGACGTCGATGCGATCCTTCTGACGCACGCTCACCTCGATCACTGCGGCCTCATCCCCCACGTCGTCGCCGAGGGCTTCTCGGGGCCGATCTACGCGACGGCCGGCACGTGCGAGCTCGCCCAGCTCGTCCTGCTCGACTCCGGGAAGCTCCAGCAGGAGTTCGTCAAGCGCGAGTCGCGCTGGGAGCGACGGCATCCGGAGAGGGCGGCGCAGGAGGACCGCGAAGAGCAGGAGCACTTCGAAGCGGCCGTCGGCCTCGCCGAGGCCGGCGCGTCCGTCCCCATCGTGCTGGAGGAGGACCCTCGCGTCGCGGTGCCCGTGGCGGGTCTCGCCCCGGCCGTCGCCGCCCGTGCCCCGCGGCCCGCCCTCGTCGAGCCGGCGCCCGGCGCCGACGCGGGTGCCGGTGCTACGGCTGCGGGTGCCGGCGTGACCGATGCCCGGCTTCGCGCCGACCTCCCCCACGCGGCGAGCTCGGGCCATCCCGACGTCGACGCGGAGGCCGAGCTGCGGCGCCAGCCGCCGGAGCTCGAGGTCGATCTCGACGAGCCTCTCTACACGGTGGACGAGGCACGCCGGTCGCTCGACCAGTTCCGGCCCGTCGAGTACGACCAGGAGATCGATGTCGCGCCGGGGGTGAGCGCGACGTTCGTCGACGCCGGCCACATCCTCGGCTCGGCCATCATCAGGCTGTCCGTCTCGGAGGGCGACGGCGCCACGCCGACACGGATCGTCTTCTCGGGCGACCTCGGACGGCCGAACACGCCGATCATCCGTGACCCGACGGTCGTCACCGACGCCGACTATCTCCTCGTCGAGTCGACCTACGGCGGCCGGGAGCACGAGCCGCAGCAGGAGGCGATCGCGACGCTCACGCAGATCGTCCGCCTCGTCGACGAGAGCAAGGGCGTCCTGCTCGTTCCGTCGTTCGCCATCGGGCGCACGCAGGAGCTCGTCTGGGCGCTCGACCGCCTCATCGACATCGGCGCGATCCCGCTCCTGCCCCTCTACCTGGACTCGCCGATGGCGACGAAGGCGACGGGGATCTACCGGCGCCACGCGGAGTACTTCGACGCCGAGACCAGGAAGCTCCTCGACATCGGCGCGACGCCTCTCGACTACCCGAAGCAGACGGTCACGTCCGACATCCGGCAGTCCCAGGCGATCGCCAGGGCGCCGCGGCCGTACATGATCATCGCGTCGAACGGCATGCTGACCGGCGGGCGTGTCCTCGGTCACCTGCGCGACCTCATCGACGACCCCGCCGCCGTGCTCCTCTTCGTCGGCTACCAGGGCCAGGGCACGCTCGGCGCGCATCTCCAGGCGGGGGCGACGAAGGTCCGGATCGACGGCCAGGACCGCGACGTCCGCTGCCAGGTGCGCTCGATCAGCGGTTTCTCGGCCCACGCGGACGAGTCGGAGCTCCTGGCCTGGATCGGCAACTTCACGAACGGCAAGAAGGCCGGCGACCCGGGATGGCCGAAGCAGGTCTTCATCGTCCACGGCGACCCGGACGCACAGGCGGCCATCGAACCGAAGATCAACGCCCTCGGCCTCGAGACGACGATCCCGGCCTGGCGGCAGAGCGTGACGCTCGAGTAGTCAGCCGGCCGCCGCTGTCGTCAGCCGGCCGCGCGAGCCGTCAGCCGGTCCTGTCGCCGGCCCGGGTGCCCGCGGGCCTCTCGTCGAGGTAGTCGAAGACGGTCAGGATGCCGGGCGCGACGGTGACGACGACCCCCGGACTCTCCTCGACGTCGAACGCCTCGGCATATCGTTCCGCATCCCCGCGCGGGAAGTACCGGGAGAAGATGCGCTTCGCCGCTTCGCGGTATCCGTCGCGAGTCCACGACGCGGTCCCGCGCACCTCCAGCGTCCGGTACGGCCACTCGTCCTCCACCACCGTCACGCTGCAGCGCGGATCCGCCGCCAGGCAACGCAGCTTGCGATCCTGCTTGTCCGTCGTGAAGACGATGGCGCCGTCGCGCCACTCGTACCAGACCGGCCGCAGCAGGATGCCGCCGTCGGCGAGGTGGACGCCGAGGATCGCGCACTCGGGCCGCTCCAGGAAGTCGCCGAGGTCCTCCGGCCGCAGCTTCGTCCGCATCGCGGACCTACGCGTGCCGCGCCCGGGCAGCGCGCCGGGCGGTCTCGATCGCCCGGCGCGCGGCGAACCGTTCGTCGGCGCCGTCGCTCCACCCGGTGTCGATCGGGGCTCCGGGCTCGTCGAGGTCGATGAAGAGCGGCGCATGGTCGGACGGGGTGGGCTTTCCTTTGCGCGCCTCTCGGTCGATGTCAGCCCCGACGACGCGGGCCGCGACCGGAGCGGTCGCCAGCAGATGGTCGATCCGCATCCCCTCGTTGCGCTGGAAGTTGCCCGCGCGATAGTCCCACCACGTGAAGCGCGCCACCGCGCCGGGATTGAGCAGGCGGTACGTGTCGGTCAACCCCCACGCGAGCAGGCGACCGAAGGCCTCGCGTTCGGCCGGGGAGACGTGCGTCCCGCCGTGGACCGCCGCTGCGTCCCAGACGTCCTCGTCGGTCGGGGCGACGTTGAAGTCGCCACCGATGACGAGCGGGAGGGCAGGGTCGGCGGCCTCGCCGAGCCAGCGCCCGAGACGCTCGAACCAGGCGAGCTTGCCAGCATAGAAGGGCGATCCGACGATCCGCCCGTTCGGGGCGTAGATGCTGACGACCCGGATGCCGCCGCAAACCGCGCTGACCATCCGGGCCTCGTCGAACGGGTCGAAGTCCTCCTCCTGGAAAGCCGCGGCCGCCCCGGCCGCCGAACCGCCGGCCCCGGCCGCCGAACCGTCGGCCCCGGCCGCCGAACCGCCGGCCCCGGCCGCCGAACCGCCGGCCCCGGCCGCCGGAAGCGCGCTCGACCTTACCGGTCCGTCGCCGAAGTTCGTCACCACGTCGCTTGCCCCGACCCGTGACGCGATGGCGACGCCGTTCCAGCGGCCCTCTCCGTGGTGGACGAGCTCGTAGCCGAGCATCCCGAAGGCCATCTCGGGGACGGCGTCATCAGCCAGCTTCGTCTCCTGCATCAGCAGGATGTCCGGCTGTGCCGCCCTGAGCCAGCCCTCGACACGCTCCATCCGCGCGTTCAGCGAGTTGACGTTCCAGGTCGCGATGCGCATCGGTCGCTGAGCCCTCCGGCCGTCCCGT
>DASVZT010000062.1:0-1528 GCA_036391495.1 Candidatus Limnocylindrales bacterium | reverse complement strand
GGCGTACGTCACCCGCTCGCCCGGTCCGAGCCCTCCGCTGCGGGCGATCACGTAGAGCCGCTTCTGGTCGGGGCTGTAGAGGCCCGCCACCTGCCCGGTCAGGAACTCCTGCTCGAGGCCCGACAACGAGGCGTCGGGCGCAAGGAGGCCGAGGTGCTTGAAGAGCGCCTCCTGCGCCGCGAGCCGATCGGCGGGGTTGTCGCGGGCGAACTCGTGGACCACGAGGTCGTGGAGGCCGGCCTGGTCGAGGAGCGTCGGGCTCACGTGGGCGGTCGGGCGGAGGCCACGGATCGCCTGGACCTGCTGCTCGATCGCCGCGAAGACGGGCGCGAGGTCCTGGCTCGGGACGGCGGAGGCGGGCGCGGATGGGCTCGCCGCCGGCGTTGCCGCGCTAGTGGCCGCGCTCGGCGTGGGGCTCGCCGTCGGGGCGGTGCGGCCGCAGCCGGCCAACACGAGCGCGCTCGCCGCGAGGACCGCGGCGAGGGTCGGAGCGAGGCGCGGCCTCGGCCGGCGGGGCGGTCGCCGGGCGGTCGGGGGCGTGAGCGGCCGTCGCATCGTCCGCGGATTGTCGCATCCCTGCGAGTCGTCGGCGCCGACGGTGGTCGTTGCGGGGCCGGGACAGTGCCGCCCACCGCGTCCGGGCCGAATCGGTCGGCGGCCCAGGCCGGCGGTGGCCCTGCCCCGCAGGCGATCGGCGGAGATGTTCCTTTCTTAATCGCTTGGTCGCTGGTGGATTCACCCCCTCTGCCTAGCCTGTGGCTCGGAACCGACGGAACCGGACGCAATCACGCGAAGTCCTCTCCCAACGTTCCATCCTCCCTCCCTCCGACCGGGGGCGCCGATTGGGCAGGCGCTCCCGGTCCTCCTTTTGTGGTCCATCCGGCGGGCGCTCGCCTCTGGCCGGAGGCTGGCGCCGGTCGGGGATGCGCGGTCGGCGTCGTCGGCGGCATGGCGGCCGGCCGAGGTGAGCCGCAGGTGAGTGACCGATACGCCCACGCCGTCGGCGGCTGGCTTCGCCGCCCGTCGGGGACGCTGTCGGCAGTGTGGTCCCTGGCAGCGATCGATGGGGACGATGTTCCACGGGTTTCCGTCGGTCGCCGTCGCGTCGTGGTCCGAGCGGGAGACGCCGGGCGGGCACGCGCCCGGCCGCGCCCGGCGGGACGACCCGGGCAGGCTCAGCCCTCGTCGCGACGCCGCCTTCCCCGTCGAAGATCGTCCTGGAGCATGGATGACGGGAGGCGTGGCCCTAGAGCTCGTGGCGATCGCCGAGGCGCATACGAGACAGGAACGAGGCAGGGCGGCCGGGCGTGCCCGGTTGCCGAACCCGTTGGGCGGGCGCGCCTCGCAGGATCGGGCGGGCCTCGTCGGCCGGCTACGACCCGCCGCGGCTGCGGGGCGTATGCCACAATCGGCGGCGATGGAGCTCACCTGGTACGGCCGGACGTGCGTCCGGCTTCGCGGCCGCGACGCCACCGTCGTCGCCGACCCATATCGATCCGTCGTCGGGCCGACCGGCCGCGGCATCAGT
>DASVZT010000061.1:0-6123 GCA_036391495.1 Candidatus Limnocylindrales bacterium | reverse complement strand
GTCGAGCCCGGCCCCTTCGATCGATGCTGGCGGTCGGGCGCCCGACGTCAGCGCGAGACGCGCCTCGCGAGTCGGCCGAGCGAGAGGACTGCACCTGCAAGGCCGAGAGCCATGAGTGCCCACGGCAGGCCCGTGTCGCTTCCGCCCGAGGAAGCGGCGACGGGAGCAGTGGACGTCGGCGGCAGCGTCGCGACGGGCGCAGCGGTCACGTTGACCGAGCCGACCATCCCGATGATGTCGTGCAGGACGCAGAAGTACTTGTAGGTACCCGCCTTCGTGAAGGTGAGCCTGTACGTGTGCGAGCCGGGCAGCGGGGCTCCGAAGAAGAGCCCGGAGCTGACGAATCCGCTGGCCGGGTAGGTCGACCCACCCGACGGCCCATCCGCCGCCGGACCCTGGGGTTCGGTGCCGAACGAAACCGAGTGCGGCTCGCCGGACGAGTAGTTCGTCCAGACGATCGAGTCGCCGACGCGGAGGTTCGACTTCCCCGTGATGAAGCGCAGGATCTCGATGTTGTCCTTGCCCAGTCCGGCGGCGAAGTTGTACGTCTTCGTGCCGTCGGCGTTGGTCGTGACGGACGTCTTGTACGCGGCCTCGAGCGCGTGCCCGGTCGCGATGTCCGCCGCCGCGGCGGACGCGGCCGTCGCGTCGAGCTGTGCCTGCGTCTGCGGATAAGCGCTGCCCGCCGCCTGCACGGTGAGTGTTCCCACCATGCCGGGGTGGATCAGGCAGTGGAACTGGTACGTGCCCGCCGTCGGGAACGTGAGCGAGTAGCTCCCGACGAGGCCGGGCGGCGGCGTTGCGCCCGGGGGCAACGGCACCATGAGCCCGGAGCTCACCAGCGCGGTCCCGTCGAAGCTGGAGCCACCGGCCGGGGCGAGGGTGGTCGGCGAGTCGGGAGCCGGAGGCGTCTGGCCGGCGGGGATGAAGGCGACGACGTGGGCGTTGCCCGCGGCCTTCCAGGTGACGGTGTCGCCGGCATCGATCGTGATGCTGGCCGGGTAGAACCTGTTGGCGGCGACGCCCGTCGCATCGCCTGTACCGGCCATGGCCGTCCAGGTCGACGGGCCGGCGGCCGTCGCCGTTCCCGCGGAGGCCGCCAAGGCCAATAGCAGGACGCCGGCTCCAAGGCCGGCGCGTGGGATCGAGATCCGGGTGTGGTGCATGCCCTCCTCCGAGGCGCGCCTCACGACGAACCCCCGTCGGCGGACGCGACCGACGAGGGAATCCCCCGGTCGGGCGGAGTATGAGGGGCGGCAGGGCCGAATGGCCCTATCCGTTCGAGTAGGTCCCGCCGTCGGCGCGGGCGGCGGCGGCCGGGTTCGCCCGTCGTGGGGCGCGCGGTCGGGTCCGCCCGTCGCGGGCGCGCGGTCGGTGCCGCCCCCGGCCCAAGGCGCGTTGCGGCAAACGCAACCAAGCGAGCCCCAAGCCCGTCAGAGACGGGTCCGGCACGCGGCGAGGCGGTCCGGAGGGTCCGCCAGGCGTCGACAGACCGGTATGAGGGCCCCTCGTCGCCTCCTTTCGGGGGGTTCGGGCACCGATCCGGACGTTCGGGGCGCCGATCTGGAGGTTCGAGGCGCCGATCCGGGGGTCCAGGCGCCCCTTGGGGCGGCCGGCGGCCCGGGCGCAGCCCCTTCTCGGGGCGGAGGGCTCTCATGGTTGCGTTTGCCGCAACGGCGTTCGGGCAGTTAGCCGCCAGCCAGCCGCCGGGCCCCGGAGGCCCAGGTGCGGCCCCGCCGTTCGTGAGCCGGTTCGTGAGCCGGTTCGTGAGCCGGTTCGTGAGCCGGTTCGTGAGCCGGTTCGTGAGCCGGATGGGATTCGAACCCATGACGCAGGGATTAAAAGTCCCTCGCTCTGCCGCTGAGCTACCGGCCCGCCCGAACGATACCCGGTCGCCTACTTTGCCAGCAGCTGATCCGTCACCACGTCGTCGACGCCCACCGCCTTCGGGACGAGCCCGAGCTTGGTCATGAACGCGATCGACGACGTCCAACCCGCCCGGTCGAGCGTCCCGTACGGCGCCGAGGCCCCAGCGGCTTTCCACACGTCGATCGTGGCCTTCAGGATCGCCATCTGCGTCTTGGGGTCCTTGCCGAGGTCGGGCACGGCCTTGACCGCCGCGTCGAGGCCCTTCTGCGGATCGGCGGCAATCTCGTCCATGGCCTTGAGCGTGGCCGCGACGAAGCTGCGCAGCGCATCGCCCTTGGCGGCGATCGTCGCATTCGACACGATGAGGCCCGGCCCTGGCAGCGGCGTCGACGGCGGCGTCGTGAGGACGACCAGCTGCTCACCCTTCAGCTGGAGCTGGACCGGCTCGTTGTTGGCGAAGCCCGTGGCGGCGTCGACGGCACCCTGCTCGACGGCAACCGCCTGTCCGTAGTCCGGGTACAGGACAATCGTGACGTCGTCCGGCGTCAGCCCCACGGACGCCAGCAGTGCCTGGAGCATGATCCACGAGGAGCCGTACTTGCCCGGGATGCCGATCCGCTTGCCCTTGAGGTCCGCCGCGGTCCTGATGCCGGACGACACCTTGGCGAAGACGATCGACGGGTTCGTCCCGTAAATCGTCGCGCCGTAGCGGATCGGGATGCCCTGGCTGACGGCGGGGATGACGCTGGTCCCATCGGCCTCGCCGATGTCGATGGCCCCCTGCCCGACGAGCGTGACGAGGTCGGGGTCGATCTTGTTCTGGAGCGTGACGGACAGCCCGGCGTCGCGGTAGGCACCCTCCTGGTCGGCCAGGTAGAACTGGGCGAACTGGACTGAGGGGATGTAGCCGAGGCCGACGACGAGCGAGGTCGGGGTGCCGGACGCCACCGGGGACGACGAGCCCGACGACGCGGATGGAGCCGACGCGGACGGCGACACGGACGGACCGACGGACGGACCGACGGACGGACCGACGGTCGGGGCCGTCGAGACACCGGACGAGCAGGCACCGAGCGCGACGGCGAACCCGGCGACGAGGGCGAGCGAATGGCGAGCGGGCACTGGAACCTCCTGGCGGTGTGATCAGCGAACGCCGACGAGCCATCGCTCGACGGCGATCATCAGCAGATAGAGCGCGACGCCGAGCAGGCCCAGCGTCATGAGCGTCGCGAACATGAGGGGGATGTCGAAGAGGCTGCCGCGGGCGAGGTTGATCAGGACGCCGAGGCCGCGATCGCCGCCCGTCCACTCCCCGATGATCGCGCCGATGACCGCGAGCGTGGCCCCGACGCGCATGCCGCCGAGGATCGCGGGCAGGGCGGCCGGGACCTCGACCTTGGCGATGACCTGCGCGCGCGACGCCCGGTAGCTCGCGCTCATCTCGAGGAGCCGACGGTCGACCCCGCGGATGCCGACCATCGTGGCCACGGCGACCGGGAAGAAGACGATCAGCGAGCAGATGACGAGCTTGCTGAGGAGCCCGGTCCCGAACCAGAGTGCGATCAGCGGCGCGAGCGCCAGGATCGGAGTCGCCTGGGCGGCCACGATGTAGGGCGAGAGCAGGCGCTCGGCGATGGGGGATCGCGCGAGCAGCAGGCCGACGAGAAGGCCCGCGGCGGCGCCGATGGCGAATCCGAGCAGGATCTCGACCAGGGTCGTCACGAAATGCGGCCACATGGTGCCGTCGAGCCAGGCGGTCACGAAGCGCTCGACCACGGTCCCGGGCCCGGGCAGGACGAACACGGGGTAGCGCGTGACGGCGACGACCGCCTGCCAGACCCCGACGAAGACGACGAGGCTCGCGACGACCGGTACGATCGACCGAAGAGCACCCGATCGTCTCTCGGCGGCGGGGACCACACCGGGCCGCGGGGTCATCGGTCGGCCTCCTGGTGTAGCGGGTCGAACCAGGCCGGGGTGCCCGCGTCGGCCGCCGACTCGCGGATGGGCGGGACGACGACGCCGGCCGCCACGGGATGGACGGCGGCCTCGCGCATGGCGATCGCGTCGTCCGTCGTGTCGACGAGGAGTCGGCGGATCGCACCCGAGACGGCCGCCATCGCACCGGACTCGAGCATCTCGAGGGTGCGGGGGCGCGGCAACGTCACGCGGACGACCCCCGCGACACGTCCCGGACGCGGCGTCAGGACGACGACGCGGTCGGCGAGCAGGACGGCCTCGGGGATACTGTGGGTGACGACGACGATCGTCGTCCCGGTCCGCTCCCAGAGCCGGAGCAGCTCGAGGTTGAAGCGATCGCGCGTGAGCGCGTCGAGCGCGCTGAACGGCTCGTCGAGGAGGAGGACTGCGGGCTCGAGCGCGAGCGCACGGGCGATGGCCGTCCGCTGGCGCATGCCGCCCGACAGGTGCGAGGGCCGCGTCCCGGCGAACTCGCGAAGGCCGACGAGCCCGAGGAGACCACTCGCCCGCGACTCCTGCCGCGCCGTCGGCCAGCCGGCGAGCTCCATCGGGAAGCGGACGTTGCCCTCGACGCTCCGCCACGGGAGCAGGCGCGGCTCCTGGAAGACGAGGCCCACGCGCGGGTCCGGGCCGGCGAGAGGACGGCCCGCGAGGCGGACCTCACCCCCCGTCGGGGCGATCAGCCCGGCGACGACCCGCAGCAGCGTGCTCTTTCCGCAGCCGTTCGGGCCGATGAGCGCGACGATCTCCCGGGGGGCGATCTCGACGTCGACGTCGGCGAGCGCCTCGACGCGGTCCACGCGACCGCCGAAGGTGAGCGCGACGTGGTCGATGCGAATACCGGCCGGAGCGGCCGTCGCCACCGGAGCGGCCATCGCCGCCGGTGCGCGGTCATCTCGCGATTCGATCGTCATCGGCCCTCCGAGCGCTGCCCAGAAGTCCCGGGGCACTCGAGGACGGCACGGCACGCAGCCGCGCACGACCGTCGCCTTCTTCCATCCGGACTGTCACCGTCGGCTCCGCTGGGCGACGCATCGCGCCGCCGCCGGATCTGCTGACACCGTGGCGCCCGTCTCGCGACGTAGCGCCTCGGCCGCTCGTGGGCTCGCCCGCAGTGCGGGCTCTACCACCGGTCGGGGTTTTCACCCTGCCCCGAAGGCTTCGGCCCGGAGTCTACCATCCCTCGACGGTCGATCCGGCCGCGGAACGCAGGGCCGGGTAGAGCGCGCGGTAGGTCGCGAACCGGGCATCGTAGACGGCCCGCAGGGCGGGTTCGGGCTCGAGGCGGCGGGTCACGTGGGTCATGCCGCGCACCGCGTCGGCGAGGTCCGGGACGAGGCCTGCGCCGTGGGCGGCGAGGATCGCGGCCCCGAGGACCGCCGTCTCGTCCACCGCCAGGGTCGCGACAGGGAAACCCGTCGCGTCGGCCTTGATGCGTGCCCAGAGCTCGCTGCGGGCCGGTTTGCCGGCGAGACGCATCTCGCGGACCGCCGCGCCGGCGGCGAGGACCGGCTCCGCGACGTGGCGCAGGGCGAACGCGGCCGCCTCCAGGACCGCCCGGGCGAGGTGGGCGCGCGTGTGGGCGAGAGTCAGGCCGACGAACGCGCCGCGCGCGCCGTCGTCGAAGATGGGCGCTCGCTCGCCGGCCAGGTACGGCAGGAAGACCAGGCCATCGGCCCCGGGCGCCACCGCCGCCGCCTCGTCGAGCAGCGTCGCTATCCGCACGCCGCCGAGGACCGGTCCGGCGAGCCAGTCGAGGGCGGCGCCCGTGGCGGCCATCGCCCCGCCGACGACCCAGAGGCCCTCGATCGGCGCGGGCGCGCAGAACGTGCCGGGCAGCTCGAGCGGGCGGTCGACGTAGATCCCGATGCCGCCCGACGCGCCGCCCGTATCGACCGCGTCACCCGGGTCGAGCATCCCCGCCCCGAGCATGCTCGCCGTCCCGTCGTTCACTCCGCTGACGATCGGCGTACCGGGCGGCAGACCGAGACGCAAGGCGACCGCGGGACGAAGGCCCCCGAGCCCGACACCGACGCGGACGGGCGGCGGGATGCGCCCTGGATCCGCCCCGGCCTTGCGCACCGCCGCGGGAGGAAGCGGTGTCTCATGCGACTGCACGGTGGTGGCGGCCGTTCCCGACAGCCAGAGTCCGAGAGCGTCCCAGGAAGTCATCAGCCACCGGGCGCGCTCCACGGCCTCCGGTTCCCGCGCCGCGAGCCAGGCGATCCGCGGCAGGAGCCCGAACCCGCCGTCGCCGGCGCGGCGGTCCTGCCA
>DASVZT010000060.1:0-8288 GCA_036391495.1 Candidatus Limnocylindrales bacterium | reverse complement strand
GTGATCTGGCCGGCCTTGCAGGTCGCCGGATCGAGCGCCACGAGGGAGCTCGAGTTCGAGTTCCCCGTGTCGAATGCGGCGACCGCGCGGGTCCCGACGGTGATGACGCCAAGCCCGACGATCCCTGCGAGGAGGGTCCGTCGAGGCTGCGACAGGATCACCTCGACGTCACCCGGGTCTCCGGCGTACTGCCCGGCGCCGATGCCGGGTGGGTAATTGACGGTCAGGGATGTTCCCGCGGGGTCGTTTCCGGGGATGCAGCCCGTGGGCGACGTGGTGTTGTCGGTCGCGCTGGGGAAGAAGCCGTCCATCCGGGCGTTGAAACATGCCGCCTGGAACATCGCCGTCGTATTCGCGGCGCCTCCGCCGGCCGGATGGATGTAGCGAGCCGCGGCGATTGCCCCGGTGTCGGCGGCATTCTGCTCATGCCGCTGCGTCATCCATGCGAAGCCAAGGTCGATGACGAGAGCGCCGATCAGGAGAAGCGCCGTCAGTCCACCAACGAACAAGACGAGCACCTGGCCCTGCTCGCGGGCCGCCCACCGGTCGTTCATTGCTGTCGCTGCACGACTTCGGTCACGACGGCTCGGATCGTGATCGTGGAGGGAATCAGCACGAAGCCCGCCATCGGTGGAACCCACGGATAACAGGCGTAGACGGTCACGTTGCTGCCCGCCTGATCACTCGCAGTGTCGTCGCCCGACACGGTCGCGGGAGCGGGGCAGGCGATCGCGTCCTGCGCGGTGACTGGGTTCTGGCCGGCCATGGTACACGGGGCGTACATGTACGCCGTGCCCGTCGAGGGATCGATGGCCGGGTAATCGTAGGAACCCGGCACGCTCGGGTCGCGGTATCCGCTCCAGCAGGCGCTGATCGTGACGGCCGCGGGGTTCAGTCCCCAGACGGAGCTCTGTCCGGCGGTCTTCATCCCCGGCCACGTGCTCGGCGGATCGCAGGCATAGTAGGACAGGGGCGGAGCCTGTGGGGTCAGCCACGATGTCGTGGGGCACTGGGCGGTCGAGCTGTGGATGGCCGCGTAGCGTGCGGCGACTCGAGCGGCGTTGGTGATCTCCGCCTGGTAGAAGACGAACAGGCCAAGGACGACGACGGAGAGGAGGGCCAGCATGAAGATCGGCGCGACGAGAGCGAACTCGACCATCGCCTGGCCGCTCCGGCAGGCGACGCGGGGGTGGCCGGTCCATCCTCGGTGGGTCCGCATCAGTAGTCGGCCACGGTGAAGATGCGGGTCGTCTGAAGGTAGACGTCCGGGACGACGAACAGGGCCGAATGGGTGAGCGGCGTGAAGTGGTAGCAGACCCGCACCTCGACATAGCGGCTCGTCTCGGTGCCCGTCGGAAGGGTGTTGGTCGGAGCGGGGGTGAGTTGCGTGCACCCCGGCGGGATCGCATCGCCGAACGGTTCGGTCGCGCAGGAGTCGTCCACGCCATCGTGGACGCAGGCGAGAACGATCGGCATGCCACTGCAGTTCCCGCCGCTGAAGTTCGTGTTCGGCAGGGACTTCATCTCGGCGCAGACGGCTTGGGCCGCCCTGAGATGGAGGTTGCTGTAGTACGAGGCCGGGGCCGGGGCGGGCGGCGCCAGCGGGTAGTCGTGCAGGTATTGCTGCGCGGCGATCTCTGCCGCCGCGCGGGCAGATGATTCGGTCACGACACCGGCGGCGAAGATGCGTCCGAGGTCCGACAGTCCGATGAGGAGCAGGAGCACGATCGGGATGACGAGCGTGAACTCGACGAGGGCCTGCCCTGACAATCGCTCGGACGCGCGCAGGCGATCAGAGACGCGCGGGCGTCCAGACGCGAGGCGAAACAACCCGGGGCGACGAAAGTACCGGGGCACGCCGGGACGTTCGGCGCAATACCTTTCAGCCGACCTTGCAACCGTTGCCAGCGAGAAACATCTGATGCGAACGCGGGACGTTGCGATGGAAACGTAACGCGAGGGCGGCGTGCCCCGCCTACTCGCGGCCCGGCTCGCCCGGCAGCAGGATCGTGAAGGCGGCCCCCCGCGCCGTCGCCACGGGCTCGAGCAGAAGCTCCCCGTTCATGGCTCGACAGAGCTCGCGCGACACGTAGAGCCCGAGCCCGGATCCGTCCTCGGACGAGCCACCCGAGCCGCGCTCGAAGCGCGCGAACAGGCGGTCGCGATCGGCGGTCGCGACACCCACTCCGTGGTCGGCGATCGTCAGGCCCACGCGTCCGGCCACCTCGTCCGCTGCGATCGTCACCTCGACCGGCGTGCCCCCGCCGTACTTCACGGCGTTGTCGAGCAGCGCCCACAGGACCTGGTCGAGCTGGTCGGGGTCGGCGACGGCCAGCCAGCCTTCGGCACGGTCCTCGAGCCGGAAGTCGACGGTACCGGAGTCGAGCGCCTCCCACGCGCGCCGGATCCGCGGCGCGAGCGCGAGGACATCCGCCCGGGGATGCAGCGCCCCCGACTCGAGCCGGCTGACGGTCAGGAGCTGGCGGACCATGCGCGACAGCCGGTCGGACTGCTCGACGATCATCGCGAGCCGACGGTCGGTCCCGGCTGCGACGGCCAGCGCCTCCGCGTTGGCCCGGATCCGCGCCAGCGGCGTCTGAAGGTTGTGGCTGACGCCCCGCAGGAAGTCGTCCTTGGCCGCGTCGAGCTCGACGAGCTGCTCGTTCTGCCGTTCGACCTGGCCGAAGAGCTCCGCGTTGCGCACCGCGACGCCGATCTCGAGAGCGAAGAGGTCCAGGAGGTCCTGGTCGCCACGCTCCCAGCGGCGCGTCGCCGGCAGGTGGCCCGCCACGATGCCGATGGCCTCGCCGCCCGACCGGAGCTCGGCCCGGACCGGGAGCGGATCGCCCGGGACGATCTCCTCGACCGGCACCGTGGCCGGATCGCCGAGCACCACGGTCGCGTCGATCAGCCCGAAGGCCAGGCGTGCGTCGGCCGCGGCTCGAGCGGTCAGCTGATCCACTCCGTCGCGCGCTGAGGTCGACTCGACCGCCTGGAGGATCGCCCGCAGCTCGCGATTGCGTCGCTCGAGATCCCCGGCGAGGCGGTTGTGGCTCTCCGCGAGGCGCGCGACCTCGTCGTCGCCGGACACCTCGATCCGTGCGGCGAGATCCCCGCGCGCGACACGCTCGACGACCCGAGTGATCGTCCGCAGCGGCCGCGCCAGGTCGGCGACGAGGAGGTAGCCGACGAGGAGGCCGAACAGCCCGCTGACGGCGATGGCGAAGACGACGACGCGGCCGATCTGGCTGCCGGCCGGGATGGCGCCGAGCGCGGCGAGAACGATCCCGACGGCGCAGAGCGGCAGGATCGCGACCGCGACGACCGCGATGACGATCCGGGTCCTCATCGCTGGGCGTCGAGAGGCACGTCGGGCTCGGGACGGGGCGCTCCGTCGGCCGTCACGAGCCGGTAGCCGACGCCCCGGACGGTCAGGAGATGGGTCGGCCGGTTCGGGTCGATCTCGAGCTTCTGGCGCAGCCGGCGCATCGTCACCCAGACATACGACGGATCGGCGTCCTCCGTCTCGGCCCAGCCCCGCGCGAGCAGCGTCTCGGTCGGCACCGTCTGCCCGAGGTTGGCCGCGAGCGAGTAGAGGAGACGGGACTCCGTCGGGGTCAGCTGCATCTCGCGCCCGCCGACGATGGCGGCCTTGCGATGGAGCTCGAGCGTCAGGTCGGGCCCGAGGACGAGCGCCTTGCGCGGGACGCGGTCGCCGAGGCGACGGAGGACGCGGTGGATCCGCGCCCGGAGCTCGGGGTAGTGGTAGGGCTTCGTGACGTAGTCCTCGGCCACCTCGTCCAGGAGGTCGGCCTTGCTGTCGCCGGCGTCGATGGCCGACAGCACGATGATCGGCAGGTCGGCACGCTCCTTGACCTCGCGGGCGAGGGCGAGGCCGTCCAGCCACGGCATCATCAGGTCGATGATCAGGAGGTCGGGCCAGCCGCGCTCGAGACGTCGCAGGGCCTCGTTGCCGTCGCGGGCGGTCGTGACGACGAAGCCGTCCTCGGCCAGCTGGTCGGCGAGGACGACGAGGAGATTCGGGTCGTCGTCGACGAGGAGGATGCGCGGCGCCTCGCCCGATCCGACGGCGGAGCCCACGGTCGCCATGGCGGGAGTATAGGGAGCGTCGTCGTGGGTTCCGGGCAGTGCCGGGGTGCCGGCGCGCCCGGGACGTCGAGGCTATGGAGCCTTCGGGTCGAAGTAGCGGCAGCGCGGCGCGAGCGGGCAGTGCGCGCAGTCGGGCTTGCGGGCGTGGCACGTCACGCGACCGTGGCGGATGAGCAGGACGTGGGCGGCGTACATCTCGGCGTCGTCGAGCAACGGGAGGAAGTAGTCGTGCGCCTCGTCGGCGCCGGCCTTCGGCGGAATGAGCCCGACGCGGTGCGAGACCCGCTCCACGTGCCGATCGACGGGCATCAGCGGCGTGCCGAAGCAGAACAGCAGCACGATCGATGCCGTCTTCTTGCCGATCCCGCCGATGCGCGTCAGCCATGCGCGCGCCTCGAGGCGCGGCATGTCGGCGAGGAAGTCGAGCGAGTGGCTTCCGCGCTCCTCGCGGATCGTCCGCAGCGCCGCCTGGATCCGCGGCGCCTTCTGCGGTGCGAGACCGCCCGGGCGGATGACGTCGACAAGCTCGGGGAGCGGCGCGCTCTCGACCGAGGGCCAGTCGGGGGGCGGCGCCTCGCTCAGTCCCGCGCCGCCCCAGCCCAACCCGGGGACGTGGCGCTCGGCGGGCAGGTTCGACGGGTAGGCGAGCCGCAGCGCCTCGAAGGCCTTCTCCGCGTTCACGTCGGCGCTGTTCTGGGTGAGGATCGTCAGGACGAGCTCGCTCGTCGGGTCGAGCCGGCGCTCCTGGACCTGGGGCCCATACGCCTCGGTGAGCCGGTCGATGACGAAGCGGACGAGGCCGGGTCGTCGGCGCTCGAGCTGCTTCGCCCAGGCCGCGTATGGGTCGGTCGGGCGGCGTCGCTTCGGCGCAGGCTTGCGCCTCTTCGGCGCCGTTGCTGCCTCCGTCCGTGCAGGGCTCACCGCATCGTTCACGATCGTCGCCACGCTCCGAGGCTACGTCTGCCCAGCCAACTTGGTCAATCGCCGCCGCCAGGGTGGGAGGCGCCCCGCGAGCCGCTGCGCGATTCGTACTCCGCAGCTCTCTACCGGCGCTTCACCCGCGCTCATCGCCGCCTCGACCGAGATCGCCTCTTCGAACACGGGGACGACCGACGCCCCGACGGACGCGAGCGCTGCCTCGCCTTCAGGCTCGACTCCGCCGCCCACTGCGACGCAGGACACCCCGGCCTCCTGGGCTCGACGGGCCACGCCCATCGCCGTCTTGCCGAAGGCCGTCTGCGCGTCGATCCGGCCCTCGCCCGTGACCACGACGTCGGCGATGCGAAGAGTCGCATCGAAGCCGACGGCTTCCATGACGAGCTCGACCCCGGGGCGCAGCTCGAACGAGCGGAAGCGATCGGCGATCGCCAGCAGCCCGAACCCGACACCGCCGGCGGCGCCCGCCCCGGGCTTGTCGCGGACTCGTCGTCCGATCGCCGCCTCGACCAGGTCGGCGAAGGCAGCCAGTCGCCGGTCGAGCACCTCGACGTCCGAGGGCGACGCGCCCTTCTGCGGACCGTAGACGGCCGCCGCGCCGCGCTCGCCGAGCAGCGGGTTGGTGACGTCGCAGGCGACGCGGAGGTCGACTCGGCCCAGGGACCGGTGGAGACCCGCCAGGTCGACGCGCGCTTCCTCGACGCGCGCTTCCTCGACGCGCGCCTCCTCGACGATCGCCCCGAGCGCACGGAGCATCCCGCCGCCGCCGTCCGTCGTCGCGCTGCCGCCGATGCCGACGATGACCTCCTCGGCCCCCGACGATGCGGCGGCCACGAGGAGTTCGCCGAGGCCGAACGACGTGGCGCGCACTGCGTCGCGCTCCCCAGCGGCGACCCGCGACAACCCGGACGCCTCGGCCATCTCGACGACCGCCCGTCGACCGTCCGTCGAGAGGAGCCACGATGCCGTGATCGGGCGCTCGAGCGGGTCGCGCACGACCGCCGTTCGCCGCCCCCATCCGCCGGCGGCCTCGATCGCCGCCAGCGTCCCCTCTCCGCCGTCCGCCAGCGGCGCGAGCAGCAGCCGATCCTTCGGCCGCGCCGACGCCCAGCCGCGGGCTAGCGCCGCCGCGACCTGGACCGACGTCAGCGATCCCTTGAAGGAGTCGGGCGCGAACAGGACCGTCAGCCGGCGGCTCATCCCGGAGTCGGCGACTGGACCGCTCCCTCGGTCGCTGCCGCGGCCTTCGCCTCCTCGAGCGCCTGGCGCCGTTCCAGGTACTCGGGGATGCGGACCATCGGGGGGCGCTCCTGGTCGGCGAGCTCGATGACCTCGAGGCCGAGCCGACCGTGGCCCGACCTCGGCAGCTTCATGGTCGAGCCGAGCTCCGCGAACAGGCGCGCCTTGCGCTTCTCCTCGAGCCGGCGCATGACGGCCTGCAGGATGACGAAGCTCATGCGCGAGAGTCCCTCGAGCTCCTGGTTGCGATGGACGCGCCGCTCCAAGTCGACCTGGCCGAGGCCGTCGAGCCCGACCCGGTCGGCGACGTCGATGAGGTGGCCGATCTCGACGGCGTAGCCGGTGAAGAACGGGATCGACTCGAGCAGCGTCCTGCGGCCGGCGTATTCACCGGCCAGCGGCTGGATGAGCCCCGAGAGCTCGGGGAAGAAGAGGTTGATGAGGGGCCGCGCGACCAGCTCCGTGACGCGCCCGCCGCCGCCCTCCTTGAGGACGCCGCCCTCGACGATCGGGCGCTGGTAGTAGCCCTTGACGTACTGGATGCGCGGCTCGTGGAGGAGGGGACCGATGGTGCCGTAGACGAGACGCGCATTCCAGTTGCGGACGTCCGTGTCGGCCCAGACGACGATGTCGCCGGACGTCTCGTAGAGCGACTTCCAGAGTGCCTCGCCCTTGCCGCGGAACGAGCCGTAGCGCGGCAGGACGTCCTGGTGCACGACGACCCGCGCACCCTCGC
This sequence comes from Candidatus Limnocylindrales bacterium, assembly GCA_036391495.1. Taxonomy (GTDB): domain Bacteria; phylum Chloroflexota; class Limnocylindria; order Limnocylindrales; family CSP1-4; genus DASVZT01. The sequence goes on along the minus strand of DASVZT010000060.1, from coordinate 1,267 downwards.
TCTCGGCGATCGCGCGTGTCCGGTCCTTCGACGCCGAGTCGATCACGAGCAGCTCGTCGACCAGCGGGACCTGCTCGACGAGCTCGCGCCGTGCGCGTCGGACGATCGGGCCGATCGTCTCGGCCTCGTCGAGCGTCGGCAGGATCAGGCTGACCGTCAGGTGCTGCTTGCGCTTGAGCTGGACCAGGCGCTCGAGGTCGGCGAACTCCGAGTGGTGGAAGTTGGATTCGCCGAACCAGCGCTCGACGCGCGACGGGACAGCGCGAGCCTCTTCCGCCGCGCGGTCCGCGGCCGCCAGCGACTCGGCCTTCTCGGCCAGCTGCTCGAACGTCGACCGGCCGATCTGCTCGCGCGTCCGGACGACCAGGACGGTCGCCCGCGAGCGGGTCGCGATGGCTTCGGGCATCGCGCCGAAGAGGACGCCGTCGCGATGGTCGGCCGTCACCGGCTGGGCCGAGGCGCCCATGATCACGAGGTCGGCCGACTCGGCCTCGCGCAGGATCGCGTTGCGGACGTTCGCCGCCTCGCGGAGCAGGCCGTTCGCGCGGCCGCCCACGTGCTGGCGGATGACCGCCGTCAGGGCGTGCTCTTCCTGGGCCCGGACGGCCGTCGTGATGCCGGGCGGCACGAGGTGCAGCACGTCGACGGTCGCGCCGTGACGGCGCGCGATGCCGTCGGCGAAGCGCAGCGCCAGCTCCGCGTGGGGACCGCCGCGGACCGGCACGAGGATCCGGTGGATCGTCCGGGCGCCGCGCTGCTTCACGACGGCGATGTCGCACGGAGCGTCGCGGACGACCTGGTCGATCGTGGGGCTGATGACGACGCCGGTGGTCCCGTCCCGGATGCTCGCCTTGCCGCCCCAGCCGAACAGGATGAGGTCGGCCTCCTGCTCGGTCGCCGCCTCCATGATCCCCTCGGCGGCCTTGCGGCCGATGCGGACGATCGGGTGGATCGGCGTCCCCTCGGGCGCGAAGTCGAGGACCCGCTGGAGCAGGCGGCGGGCCTGACGGGCGCGCGTCGCCCCGTCGGACAGCGGCATGCCCTCCGGGACCTCGACGATGCCGAGCGCCGTGAGCTCGCCGGTCCGCGGGTCGCACAGGGCGGCCCCGATGGCGATGAGCTCCTCGGCGGTGGCCGGGTTGGCGACCGGGATGAGGACGCGAGCCGGGAGCGGCCGGGCGGCCATCAGCGCACACGCTCCGGTCGATGCACACGCTCCGGCCGGTGCACGGGCTCCGGCCGATCGGTCGTCGCCGCAGCCTCGTCG
>DASVZT010000059.1:0-18857 GCA_036391495.1 Candidatus Limnocylindrales bacterium | reverse complement strand
GAAGCTCCCGGGGGATGCAACCTCCGCGCACAGGCAAACCGGGCGCTCGTCGAGCCCTTGACCGAGCGGGAGCTCGAGGTCCTGCGGCTCGTGGCCGAGGGCCGCTCCAACAGCCAGATCGGGCAGGCGCTGTTCGTGACGGTCGGGACGGTCAAGTCCCACGTGCATGCGATCTCGGGGAAGCTCGGCGCGACCAACCGCGTCGAAGCGGTTGCCCTCGCGCGCCGTCGCCGGCTGATCGACTGATCGGCAGACCGGGCGAGCGGCCGCGGAGGAATCAACCCGCGAGTCGGCCGAACGGTAGATGCGGCCGAGCCCGGTTGACCGCGATGGTGAGACGCGTTCGACCGCCACCGACGAGGCGCTGAAGGAGATCACTCCGTGGACGTCGCCCACCTGCTCGCCGCCGCTGTCCACACCCTCGCGTTCGTCATCGCCTGGGGCTACTACGGGATCCTCGGACGGATCGTCCTGCCGGCCCTGGAGCGCTCGCTCGATGGGCCCGCTCTCGCGACCTCGCTCCTGGCGATCGAGCGGCGGGCACTCCCGCTCGTCGTCCTGTCGGCCGCGCTGTTCACGGTCAGCGGCAGCTACCTGCTCGTCGCGAGCCCGCAGTACGAGGGCCTCGGGAACGTCTTCGCCTCGAGCTGGACGACGCTGATCGCCGTCAAGCATGTCGTGGTGATCGTGCTGATCGGGCTCGGGATCGCGGTCGACGTCCTGGCCCGGCGCGCCGCCGCCGCTATCGATGGCACCGAGCGGGACACCGCCATCCGGCGCCTGTCGCTCGCCGCTGAGGCCGCCACCGGGCTCGGCGCCGCCATCGTGCTCCTCACTGCGGCCGCCCAGGCCGCAGCCTGACAACGACACTCGTATCGGAGGTACAGGAGATGACTGGCCAGATCGAATCCCCCACCCGGCACGAAGGGTCGGCCTCCCGACCCAGGAAGCTGCATATCCGTGTCGTGGACGAATCGAAGGGCGGGAAGCCCGTCGACGTGACCCTGCCCATCGGGCTGGTCAGGTTCGGCCTCAAGATGGCCAGGACCTTCTCGCCCGAGCTCGAGGATGTCGACATCGACTGGGGCGAGATCCTCGCGGCCATCGATTCAGGCGAGCGCGGGCACATCGTCCATGTCGAGGACGAGGCCGAGCGCCGGACGGTCGACGTCAGCCTCGAGTAGGCCGCTTCCGTGCAGCCGACGGCCGGTCAGGGACGGGCGTCAGTACTTGGGACTGGCGCCGTTGCTGCATGCCGCGATCACGAAGGGGAGGATCGCGAACGCGCCGAGGACCAGCCGCCTCGACAGCCGCGCGGCCATGAGTCGAGATCGAAGCATCGTCGAACCTCCTTGGGCTCCCCCCTCCTCTACGTCGCTCGCGTGACGATGGATCGCATCGAGCCGCCGACGGAGGGAACACGGTTCGCGACGTCCCCGCAGTGCGGATCCGGCCTGGGCCGCACGGCCAGGCCGTCGCTAGCGCTCGCTCCGCCAGCGCTCGATCCGCTAGCGCTCGCTCCGCCCGAGGCGCCGGTCGAAGGCGCCGTGATACGCATTGCGGAACGACTCGATCTCGCCGGCAAGGTCGGCGTACTCCTCCGTCCCGGGGGTCACGACCTCGAGGCGACGCTCCGCGGCACGCCATGCCGCCAGCGCTTCGCCGGCCGTGTAGAGACGCGGGACTCCCGGCTGCCGGTCGTCCGGTCGCAGCAGGGCGACGAAGGTGCCGTCGGACTTCGGGCTGACCGCGAAGGCCACGGCGACGCGGCGGCCGTCAGGCCGACGGAGGGTGCCGTGTCCGTACAGGTCGGGTTCGCGGCTCTCGATCCACGCCTCTTCGAGGCCGTCGGCGTCGCGAACTTCCTCCTCGGGCGTCAACGCGTTGGGAGGAAGCGCACGCAACTCGTCGAGTCCGACGCCGATCAGGTCGAGGGCAGCGGGGCTCGCATCGAGATAGCGGCCATCGCGATCGAGAACGAGCATCGCCATCGGAGCGTCCCATCGTCACCCGAAACGGGCGTCACGCAGATGCCCGTCGAGGGTTGCGAATGCTAGCGCGAACAGTGGATCCACGCTACAGGGGCCTTGTGAACTGCATGAACACACCTGTCGGCACGGCGAGGACCCGCCAGTGGGGGCACACACTGGCGGTCTTGGACGCTCACCTCGCCCGAGACATCACGAAGGCCGCCAGCGCCCAGACGTACTGGACGATCGGGTTGCTCGTCGATCGCGCCCGCGTCGACGACGCCTACCGCGCCTACGCGTACTTCCGGTGGCTCGACGATTCGCTTGACGCACGTCCACAGTCGGGGGATCCGTGGTGCGAGGCGGACCGCACGCGATGCCGGGTCCTCCTCGATCGCCAGCAGCGCCTCCTCGAAGGTGCGCTACGGGGGGAGACTGTCTCCCTCGTCGACCCGGCGGAAGGGATGCTCGTCGACCTCGTCCGGTCCGCAGAGACGGTCGACGATGGGCTCGAGAGCTACCTGCGCCACATGATGGACGTCATGGAGTTCGACGTGCGACGGCGCGGACGGCTCGTCTCGCGGTTGGAGCTCGATACGTATACCCGCTCGCTCGCCACGGCGGTGACCGACGCGATGCACCATTTCATCGGGCGCTGCACCGGTCACGACGGCCTCGACCGCGAGATGCGGTATCTGGGCGCCACCGGCGCGCACGTCGTGCACATGCTGCGCGACACGAAGGCAGACCTGCGAGCCGGCTACATCAACATCCCCCGGGAGGTCCTCGACGCGGGCGGCATCGGCCCGGCCGATACCGACAGCGATGCGTACCGGGCATGGGTGAGGGATCGCGTCGCGCTGGCTCGACGCTGCTTCGCCGAGGGCAGGGCATACGTCCGCGACGTCCGCTGTGGTCGATTCAGGCTCGCGGGCCTGGCCTATATCGCCCGCTTCGAGTGGCTGCTCGACGCGTTCGAGCGCGACGACTACCGCCTTCGCGCGGACTATGGATCCATGGCGGCCGCGACGGCGCTGCAGACCGGCGTCGAGGCGGCGGTCCGTGCAGTCAGGCGACCAGGGCGGCGGGCAAGCCGATGGAACCAGGCGTGACGGCGCGGCGGGCGAGCGTGACGCGCCGGGCGATCGTGACCGGCGCGTGGCCGAGCGTGACGGCGCGCGGGCGAGCATGAGGCGGCGCTCGGTCCTCGTCATCGGCGCGGGCGTCGGCGGGATCACGGCGGCGATCCACCTGGCGCGGGCGGGTCTCGACGTCACCGTCCTCGAGAAGAACGCCGAGGCCGGCGGTCGCTGTGGTCGGCTCGTGCACGGGGGCCATCGCTTCGACACGGGCCCCACCCTCCTCGTCATGCCCCTCCTGTACGAGGCGGAGTTCGGCGCCCTGGGAGTCGCGCTCGACGAGGCGCTGCAGCTGCGGCGAGTCGATCCGACGTACGAGCTCGTCTTCGACGACGGCAGCCGTCTCGCGCTCACATCGGACATGGCGGCGATGCGCGAGCAGCTCGAGGCGATCGAACCCGGGAGCTTCGCCGGCTTCCTGCGCTACCTCGCCGAGGGCGGCCGCCATTACGACATCGGGGTCGCCGGCCTGGTCGGGCGGGACTTCCGGCGGATCGCCGACGTCCTCGACCCCGCGACGCTGGCCGCGGTCCTCCGCGTGAAGCCGCTCGTCAACCACTACCGCCACATGGCCGACTTCTTCGCCGCCCCGCGGCTCAAGAGCGCCTTCACCTTCCAGGATCTCTACATGGGCCTGAGCCCATACGCCGCGCCGGCGACGTTCTCCATGCTGCCCTATACGGAGCTGGCCCACGGCGTCTGGTATCCAGTGGGCGGCATGTACCGCGTGGTCGAGACGCTCATGGCCACGGCGGAGGACGCCGGGATCGCCTTCCGCTTCGAGACAGCGGTCCGCAGCATCGAGGCGTCAGGCAGCCGTGCGCGAGGCGTCGTGCTCGACGACGGAACGCGGCTCGGCGCCGATGTCGTGCTCGCCAATGCCGACCTGCCGTACGTCTATCGCGATCTTCTGCCGGCGGACCGTGACGCCCCGAAGCTCTGGCGCAAGGAGTTCTCCTGCTCGACGGTCAACTTCCTCTGGGGCGTCGATCGCACCTACGAGGCGCTCGGAGCTCATACCCTGTTCCTCGCCGACGATGACCGCGCGAACTTCGAGGCGATCTCGCGCGATCTCGGTCTGGCGGCCAACGCGAGCGTCTACGTGCACGTGCCGGCGCGGCTAGACGCGTCGATGGCGCCGCCGGGCGCCGATACGATCACTGCGATCGTCCCCGTCGGACACCTGGGCGACGACGACCGTCGGGACGCACCCGACCTTCGCGAGCGGGCACGCGAGCAGGTCCTGCGACGGCTGGCGGCCATCGGGATCACCGACCTCGAGGCCCATATCACGTTCGAGGCGACCCTCACCCCACAGTGGTGGGCGGCCAGGTACAACCTGGCCAGGGGCGCCACTCACGGGCTCTCGCACCGACTGTCACAGATGGCCTGGTTCCGGCCGGCGAACCGCCACCGTCGCTACCGGAACCTGTACTTCGCAGGCGCCAGCACTCGTCCGGGCACCGGGCTGCCGACGGCGATGGTGTCGGGCCGCCTGGTCGCCCAGCGGATCGTGGCCGAGCTGGCGGTCCAGGCCTAGCGGTCGAACCAGGCCGCCGGCACCGTCTCCTCCCAGGCTGCGCTGGTCATCGTTCCCGGGACCATCGTCGCGTACACGGGCGCCCAGGCCTCATCGCAGGCAGGCGAGTGTCCGCGCGCGCTCTCCTCGAAATCGGCCCAGGTCGCATAGACCTCGTCCCAGACCCGACCCGGGCGAGCCACCTCGCCGCCGAACGAGACCTTGTAGCAGCGGACCCCGCTGATCAGCGGATGGCTCGCCTTGATGTGCTCCCCGAGCCTGGCGAGCGCTTCCTCGTGCGCTCCCAGCGAGTCCCGGTCGACCGTCCAGCGGTAGATCGAGTGGATCACGGACCGGCCCTCCCGACTCCGACATCGGCCGCCCCGGCGCGGTCAGGGAACGATGACGGCCGTGCGACCACCCTGGCAAGCCAAGATTCCGCAACGGTCGAGATGCGCGCGATCCAGAGTCGCGGACGCGGCACATATCGCCCGTCCAGCCGTCCAGGCGACCGATGTGCCCAAAGCAGATCGCTCGGCATCTGGTGGCCACTGCAGGTCCTTCTCGACACTTTCGGCAGGCGACGTGCGACCGCCCGGGGGGCGATGAGCCGCGTGCAGGAAGCGTGGAGAGCCCCCGATGGCGGAACAGACGATCGAGACGGCATGGGCCGTCGCCCTGGACGACGACGTCCTGTCCATGGTCGGGAGTGCCGCGGCAGGGACGTCGTGGGCGAGCGGTCCGTTGGTCCACCTGGCGCCGGAACGCCCGGGCGGCCCGTCCGAGATCCGGGATCTGCATCGGGGCTCATCAGCGACGGCGCACGACGTCGAGCTCGAGCTGGTCGGCTCGCATGTCCACGCGAGTGGACGTCTCCATATCGGGCCCTTCCAGCGCCTGACCGACTACGTCAACGTCCATGCCGGCAGCCTGGTCCTGACCGACGTCGCCCTCGGCCAGGATGAGCCCGATGGGCACTGGCTGGAGCTCCGCCGGATGCGTGTCCGACTCGACGAGGTGGCTGTCATCGCGGAGCGGACACGCATGAGCCCGATGCTCACGCGGCCGGGGAACCCGGCGCTGCAGGTGCCCAAGCACCCGTATCGAATCGTCGCGACGACGCGCGACCAGCTTCTCACCGGCCATCTCCATCTCCATCCGGAGGCATCGGTCGATGACTTCGTCGACTCGGACGAGCCGCGATTCATCCCCCTGACGGACGTGTCCCTGCGGAGCCTCACGGAGCGGTCGCGGCCCGTCGCGAGCTACCCGTTCGCGCTCGTGCAGCGGCGGCACCTGCTGGCGGTCGGCCTGCCCGACTGACGCGGCGGCGCGGGTGCGTGGCGCCGAGGGCGGGCTGCGCGGCGCCGCCCCTGCGCGGCCGCCGTGTGCCGCGTCGCCGCCCGGCCATATGCGCGGGGATTGCCCTCTGCGGGCTATCTGCGGGGCAACCGGGCGGTTAAGCCTCCGTGACCCCGAGCCCGACCGGTCCGTGGCCGGCGCGGACCGGCGAATCGTGCGGGAGCCAGGCTGAGCCGAGCCCCGATCTACCGGCGGTCGGCGGCTTATGACCGCTCTACCCCGTCGGATAGCCCTGTGGGGGCAATCGGCCCGCGCAGGATGGGGGCCGGGGCCGTCGCCGAGGGGCGGCCGGCCGCGGAGCGGCGGCCGGCCGAGGAGGGGCGGCCGGCCGAGGAGGGGCGGCCGACCGAGGAGGGGCGGCCGACCGAGGGGCAGGAGGCCGCCGAGGACCGGGCGCCGACACCGAGGAGTGCCATGGCCTCGCCGCCGGCCCTCCGAAAGCGCATCCTGTCGTGAACGCCCGCGAGACAGCATGAGGAGAGTCCGCGAATGACTTCGTCGACGGCACCCTACGCTGCGCGGCTCGAGGTCGACTACCCCGAGCGGCTCGATCGGCTGACGACCCTGCTCCGCATCATCTGGGTCATCCCGATCGCGATCGTCCTCGGGTTGCTGACCTCGTCCAACGGCGGGACCGAGATCACGCGGGACGGCACGACCGTCGTCCGGTCGGGTGGCGGGATCGTCGGTGGACTCTTCCTCGCCACGCTCCTGATGATCGTGTTCCGCCGGCGCTACCCGCGCTGGTGGTTCGACTTCGCCCGGGAGCTCATGCGATTCGGCACCCGCGTGAGCGCGTATGTCGCGCTGCTCACGGACCTGTACCCCTCGACAGTCGAGGAACAGGCCGTTCACCTCGAGATCGACTATCCCGACGCGGAACACGGGCTGAACCGCTGGCTCCCGCTGGTGAAGTGGCTCCTCGCCATCCCCCACTACATCGTCCTGGCGATCCTCGGGTTCATGGCGCTTGTCGCAGTCGTGATCGCCTGGTTCGCGATCCTGCTAACGGGCCGTTACCCGCGCGGGTTGTTCGACTTTGTCGTCGGCGTCGGCCGCTGGAGTCTCCGCGTCTACGCCTACGCGTTCCTGCTCGTGACTGATCGCTACCCGCCGTTCAGCGTCTCCTGACCGACACCGACCGGCGACCGACGGGCGGCAGTGGCGCCGCGCAGCCGGATGCGCCCGCCAGGGGCGACGAAGCCGACGACTGCCGATCACACATCGCGACAGCCACCCGTATGCTTCCGCGGATGATCGAGCGGCCTCGCGGCACCGTGACCTTCCTGTTCACCGACATCGAGGGATCGACCCGGATCCTCACGGCAGTCGGAGCCGACCGCTACGGCGAGCTGCTCGGCGCCCACCAGGCGATCGTCCGCGCCGCGATCGCCGCCCACGCCGGCCACGAGGTCGACACCCAGGGCGACGCGTTCTTCGTCGCCTTCCAGCGGCCGGCGGACGCCGCCGCCGCTGCCGCCGACGCCCAGCGCGCCCTCGACGCGCACCCATGGTCCGACGGCGCCGCGATCCGCGTCCGGATGGCTATCCACACCGCCGAGGCGACGACGACGGACCACGGCTATGTCGGCGCCGGGGTCCATCGCACCGCGCGGATCTGCGCTGCGGGACATGGTGGCCAGGTCCTCGTCTCGCTCGCGACCCACGACCTGCTGCTCGAGGAACGAACGGCATACGAGTTCGTCGATCTCGGCGAACACCGCCTGAAGGACTTCCCCGATCCCCAGCGCATCTACCAGCTCGCCGCGCCCGGCCTCGCGACAGGATTCCCGGCCCTCCGCACGGGGGCGACGAGGAACGACAATCTTCCCGCGGACGTCACCTCCTTCATCGGGCGTGAACGCGAGCTCGCGGACGTTCGCGGCCTCCTCGGGCGCCACCGGCTCGTGTCGCTCGTCGGTGTCGGTGGGACCGGGAAGACCCGCCTCATGCTCGCGGTCGCGGCGGAGGCGGCCGGCGCGCACGCGGACGGGGCATGGCTCGTCGAGCTCGCGACACTGCGCGAGCCCGGTCTCGTCATCGAAGAGGTCCTCCGCGTCCTCGGCGTGCAGCAGTCGCCGGGTCGGGACGCGGTCACCGCACTCCTCGACCACCTCCGCGCGAAAAACCTGCTGCTGCTCCTCGACAACTGCGAGCACCTCGTCGACGCGACGGCCGAGCTGACCGAGCGCCTGCTCAACGCCTGTCGCGGCCTCCGGGTCCTGACGACGAGTCGCGAGCCGCTCGGTCTTTCGGGCGAGGCGACGTATGCGGTGCCGCCTCTCGGCCTCCCCCCGGTCGACAGGCTCGACGGCATCCCGGATCTCGACGCCGTCGCCGGCAGCGAGGCGGTCCGGCTCTTCGTGGAGCGGGCGACCGCGACCCAGCCCTCGTTCGCCCTCGACGAGGCCAACGCTCGCGCGCTCGTCGAGATCTGTCGCCACCTCGATGGGATCCCGCTCGCGCTCGAGTTGGCTGCCGCGCGGGTCAACATTCTCTCGCCGGACGAGATCGCGGAGGGTCTCGCGGACCGGTTCCGCCTTCTCACGGCCGGTCGCCGAACCGCCGCCGCCCGTCAGCAGACGCTCCGTGCCCTCATCGACTGGAGCTGGGACCTCCTGACCGAATCGGATCAGCGCCTGCTCCGGCGGCTGTCCGTGTTCCGAGGCGGCTGGACCCTCGAGGCTGCTGCCGCGGTCACCGGCGACGGGGCGGATGCGGCGGCCCCACCGTCCGGTTCGGCACGCCTCGACACCCTCGACGGCCTCGGACGACTCGTCGACCGGTCCCTGGTCGCCGCGAATCACGAGGGCACGACGCGTTACGCACTGCTCGAGACGATCCGTGAATACGCCCACGAGCGGCTGGCGGCAAGCGGAGAGGCGGACGCGCTCGAGACACGCCACCTGGCCCAATTCCGGCGGCTCGCCGTCGATGCTGCGCCCGCGCTCGAAGGCCCGGAGATGATCGAGTGGCTGGGGCGACTCGACGCGGAGATCGACAACCTTCGGGCTGCCCTCGACCGAGCCTTCGAGACCGATCCGCGGGCCGCCCTCGAGATGTCCGCCGCGCTGTGCGCCTACTGGCGTGCACGGCTCACCGGTTCCGAGGGCTTCGACCGGACGGAGCGGGCGATCGAGCTGGCACGGGCGCAGGTCGCCGCGAGCGAGTCGGCGCCGGCCGTGGACCGGGCGGCTCTCGCGGCGGTCGCCGCACGCGTCCTCTCCGGGGGCCTGCAGCTTCGAGCCTCATTCACCGGCCGCATGCCGGATGCCGAGATCAGGGATGAGGCGTTGTCGATGGCGCAGGCCTCGGGAGACATGGCGGTCGTGGCCGCGACCGCCGGGACCCTGGCCTTCGCAGCGGTCTCGGTGGGCGGGACGATCGACCCCGACGGACCTGACGGAGCGTGGGCCAAAGAGGCTCTCGAGCTCGCCGAGCAACAGGGCGACTGGCTCCGAGCGAGCGTGATCCAGGGGTCATTCGCCTTCGCGATCTCCGAGCGGGATCCTCGAATGGCAGAGGAATGGCTGGACCGCGCAGGGGAGGCCGCCGAGCGCTCCGGCAACCCGTTCGTGCTGGGCAACCTCGTCCGGCTGCGCGCCGCACTGGCAAGCGCAGTCGGCCGGCTCGACGAGGCGGCGCATCTCCTCCGCGAGGCGCAGCCGCTCTACCGTGCGATGGGCGATCGGCGGTTCGAGCGGGTGCTGGCGAGCGAGCTCGGTCACGTCCTGCGGCGCCAGGGACGCCTCGACGATGCCGAGGCCGAGTACCGCGGGACGATCCGCGGCTGGCAGGCAAGCGGCAACCGGGGTGCGGTCGCCAATCAGCTCGAGTGCTTCGCCTTCATCGCCGCCGACCGTGGGCTCGGGGCGCGTGCCGCGCGCCTGTTCGGTGCGGCCGAGGCGCTTCGAGCGGCCGCGAACGCGCCGATGACCGACGCGGAGCGCATCGAGTACGACGCCGGGGTCGCTCAGCTGCGAGAGGAGCTCGATGCCGAGTCGCTCGCTTCCGAGTGGGCGGACGGACGGCGGATGACGGCCGAGGCAGCCGTGGCATTCGCGCTCGCCGCCGCTCCAGCCTGACGCGGTGCTGCCCCAAGCTCCAAGTACGACGCGGCCAGTTCCGCCACCTCGCGGGTCCGCCGCGGTTCCCACTGTCCGTCGAACGTCGCGGGGTACAGCCATGAGCGACCGCCGATCGCGTGCGCTGCCTGGATCGCAGCCCCACGAGCCGCCGCCTCGTCCACGATCGGGCGCGAAATCCTGAGCCCCAGCCAGTCCGCGAGCAGCTGGGCCCACGCATCGGAGCGCGCGCCTCCGCCGACCAGGAGGAGCTCATGAGCCGGCGATCCCGTGCGCCTGAAGGCTTCGAGCGCATGGGCGAGTCCGGACGTGACCCCCTCGACCACGGCTTGGACGAAGTCCTGCCCGGAGTGCAACGACCGCACTCCGCTGAATTCACCGGCGGCGTTCGGCAGGTTCGGAGTCCGCTCCCCGTCCAGGTAGGGGACGAAGCGAAGTCCGCTCGCACCGGGGACAGCCGTGGAGATGATCCGCTCCAGGGATGGTCGGTCGATCCCGAACAGGCCGCGCGCCCACTCGATGGGAAGCGTGCAGTTGAGGACGCACGCGAGGGGCAGCCACCCACCCGTCGAATCGCAGAACGCCGACACCTCGCGGAGCGGGTCGACCGCAGGCTCGTCCGCGCGTCCGAAGATCGTTCCACTGGTGCCGAGGCTGATGACCGCGACGCCGCGGACGACCGCGCCCACGCCGATGGCCGCGCACATGTTGTCGCCGCCGCCCGTGGCGAGCGGAATGCCGGCTCGCAGACCAAGCGCGGAGGCGGCGTGCCCGCGGAGTGTCCCCAGGACAGCGTCGGACGGCAGGATCGGGGGAAGTGCCGACTGCCAGTCCCGCCCGTCATCCAGTGCCGCGAGAACCTCGGGAGCGTACCGGCGCGAGCGGATATCGAAGTAGGCGGTTCCCGACGCGTCGCCTGCCTCGCTCGCGAAGGTTCCACTCAGCCAGAGATTGAGCCAGTCGTGAGGGAGACAGAACCGGCGGGCGCGACCATACGCCTCGGGCTCGCACCTGCGCAGCCAGGCGATCTTCGGCGCCGTGTAGGCCGCCAGGAAGACGTTGCCCGTCACGGCGTGGACCTTCAGCTCTCCGCCCATCCGCTCGGTCAGCGCCACCGAATCGGCCACGGTGGAGGTGTCGTTCCAGAGCTTCGCGCCGCGCACCGGGACATCGGCAGCGTCGAGCGCGACCAGGCCGTGCTGTTGCCCGGAGACCGAGATCCCCGCAACCTCGACGTCACCCGAGACGGCGAGCGCAGAGCGGACGGCGGGGACCATCGCCTCGATCCACCAGCGCGGATCCTGCTCGCGAGTCCCATCCGGGCGGCTGACGATGTCATAGCCAGCCCGCCCGATGCCGAGCGTCTCGCCCGTGTCGGCATCGAGGACCAGGGCCTTCGTCGATTGAGTGCCGCAGTCTATCCCCAGGTACGCCTCTCGCACCGCGTCCAGCCCTTTCGCACTGCAGCCGCAGGCCTGCGTTCCTGACGTCAGACGAGGCGCGAATGTGCCCGCGCACACCCGTCAGCTCGCGCCGGCAGCGCTGATGGCGTGTGCACTACTGGATCGCGCCACCCGTCATGCCGCGGACAAGGTAGCGCTGGACCGCGAAGGCGAAGATGAGAACCGGGATGGTCGTCACCGTGCCCACCGCGGCGATCTGGCCCCAGAACGTCCCCCACGGGGTGAGCAGCTGGGGGATCGCGACCGGCAAGGTCGCCGTGTGCCGGCCGGTCAGGATCAGGGCGAACAGGAATTCGTTCCAGCTGTTGATCATGCAGAAGATCGCGGTCGCGGCGAGGCCCCCGTACGTCAAGGGCAACACCGCCCGGAAGAACGCGCCGAAGTAGCTGCAGCCATCGATGACGGCCGCCTCATCGACCTCCGGCGGCACGCCGAGGAAGAAGCCGCGCATCATCCAGACCGCGAACGGCAGGTTGAAGGTGAGGTACGCGAGCACCAGGGACGCGTAGTTGTCGATCAGGTGAACGTCGTTGAACAGGATGAACAGCGGCACCGCCAGGACGATGGCCGGCAGCATCCGTGCAGCGAGCAGGAACATCATGAACAGGCTGCTGGCGCGGAAACGGAAGCGAGCGAGACTGTAGGCGGCCGGCACCCCGACGATCAGCGCGAGCGCCGTCGAAAGCGTCGACACGATGGCCGAGTTGAGAAGGTTCTGTGCGAACCCCTTCTGCTGGAACGCGACGATGTAGTTGTCGAGCGTCGGCGTGAAGAAGAGCTTCGGCGGGATGGCGAACGCGTCGACGCGGTCCTTGAAGGACGAGAGGATCAGCCAGGCGTACGGGGCAAGGATCACGAACATCGCGACGATGAGGCCGACGTACGTGATGGTGGCCTTCGTGCGCCGCCTGGTCCTCGCGCTCATGCCTCACCTCGGGTGGTGAAGAGGAACCGATAGACCCCGATGCCCGCGACGATCGACACGACGAACAGGACGATCCCGAGGGCGGCCCCGTAGCTCATCTGCCAGTTGCCGAAGGCGACCCGGTAGGTGAAGAGATCGACGACCTCCGAGGAGTTGCCCGGTCCGCCGCCGGTCAGGATGTAGACCTTGTCGAACTCCTTGATCGCCTCGGCAGCACGAAAGACGACACCGACCGCGATCAACGGTCGGAGCATCGGCAGCGTCACGTAGCGCAGCGTGGTCCACGCCCCGGCGCCGTCGACGCGTGCAGCCTGGAGCGGTTCGGCCGGCAGTGCCTGCAGTCCGGCCAGGACGATCAGCGCCATGAACGGCGTCCATTCCCACACGTCCGTGGCAATCAGGGCGGGGAACGCCGTCGCCGAGTTGCCCAGGATCCCCGGCGGGAGCGGCAGCCCGATGACATTGATCAGGTAGGTGAAGAGCCCGAACTGCGCGTTGAAGAGGAAGTTGTACATGAGCCCGATGACGAGCGGCGTCAGGATCATCGGGATGAGCAGCAGTGACGTGAAGATCCGCCGTCCGACGCTCAGGCTGTCGATCACGACGCCGAGGGCGATCCCGAGGACGAGCTCGATCGTCACTCCGACTCCCACGAAGACCACCGATAGCACGACGCTGTGCCAGAAGTCGGCGTCGCCGAGGAGTTGCGCGTAGTTGTCGGTGCCGACCCACTGTCCGGTCATGCCGGGCAGGATCAGGCTGAACGACCGGAAGCTCAGGTCGAGGCTGTAGAGGATCGGGAAGAGGGTGATCGCGACGAGCAGCAGGATGCTCGGCGCCTGCAGGAGTGCGGCGGTTGCCACCCGGGATTGGGGGATGCCGATGCGCCACCTGCGAGGGGCGGCGTCGGAAGCCGTCATTGCGGTCACGTCGTGAGGCTAACCCGCTGGTCGAACGACCGGAGGCCGACGGCGGGGGCCGCCGACCTCCGGTCAGTTCAGGAGGGGACTGGCAGGATCTCGGGCTTGCGCGGTTACTGGTAGGTGACCGGGAGCGCTCCCTTCATCACGGTCTGGAGTTGGGTCTGAGAGTCATCGAGTGCCTGCTGCGGAGTGATCTCCTTCGCGAGCGCGCGAGACAGATCGAGCATCAGGACGTTGTTGATGCCGCCCCACTGCGCGATCCTCGGTCGCGACACGGATTGGCTCAGGCTCGTGAGCTCCTGGGACCAGTAGGGCTTCGACGACGCGAGCTGCTGATCCTGGAACACTGACGTCAGTGAGGGCAGGCCACCGCCCTGGGCGATCTTGACCTGGACATCGTGCGTCGTCGCCCACTCCATGAAGCAGTACGCCGCATCCTGGTTCTTGCTGTCGGCGTTGATGGCGTACTGCCAGCCACCGAAGTGCGCGACGACCTTGTTGACCGCGGGGTCAACCGGGATGCTCGCGTAGCCCATCTTGCCAGGCACCTTGGACTGGCTCGGGTCCTCGACGGCACCCGCCGTGTCGCCCCACGTGATCGCCTCAGCGGCCGTGCCCTGCTGGAACGCCGAGGTCACCTCGTCCCAGGTGTAGCTGGTGTATCCGGGAGGGGCGAACTGCGTGAGGCCGGTCATGTACTGGAGTGCCTTGACGTTCGCCGCCGAGTTCGCGACGAGGTTCCCCGACGAGTCGAAGATGTTGCCGCCCATCGTCCACATGTAGTTGAAGTACTCGAGGGTCGTGGCGATGTGGCGCTTGCCGGCGATGGCGACTCCATAAAAGGGAGCCGCAAGGGTCTGACCTGCCAGCTTGTCGCCCGTCTTCCGCGTGAAGAACTCGGCGATGTCTCGGTACTGCGTCCAGTTCTGCGCGGGCGCGAGATCGTAGCCGTACTTCGCCTTGAAGGCCGACTGCTCACTCGGATCCGAGAACAGGTCCTTCCGGTAGAACATCATCATCACGGGACTCTCGGATGGCATCCCGTAGTAATGATCCTTCCAGTTCGACGACGCCTTCCAGAGCGCAGGCACGATGTCGCTCTTGTCGAATCCCGGGGCCGCCAGCTTCCCGCCGTTGAGGTAGTCGTCGATCGGGACGATGTACTTGTTCTCCACGAAGCTGCCGAGGTACTCGTACGGCATCGAGAAGACGTCGTATCCGGCCTTGTGCGTGGTGAAGTCGAGAACGAGCTTCTGGATGACGTTGTCGTAGGGGGCCTCCTCGACGTTGACGGTGATACCCGTCTGCGTCTGGAAGTCGCCGAGCAACGCCTTGAGGACATCGGTCTGCGTCGTCGCCTCGCCGATGAAGTTGAGCGTCGTCCCGCTGAAGGCCTTGCACGCGTCCCACGAGCCACCCGCTGCTGCCGTGGCACCGGTGCCGCTTGTCGAGCCTGCGGCCGTCGCCGCCGCGGGAGCGCTCTCCGAAGGCGCGAGAGTCGCAGAACTGCTGCTGCAGGCCGAAACCACGAGGGTGGTGACGACGAACGACGCGAGCAGTCCCAGCCGCCGCGCCTGTCGCTTTGGATGGTCCAACGTTCAGTCTCCTCCCTGATCTGGTCGGCGGTCACCGACCGCCGAGATCCAGCTCCGTCTCAAGCTCTCCGAGGATGTCGTCGAACACGTCGAGGACGCGGTTCATCTGGTCCCGTGTGATCGTGAGGGACGGCTTGATCTTCACGACGTTTCCGCGGCCGCCATAGCGGCTGGTCCCGAAGATCACTCCGCGCTCCATGCCGCGCTTGTAGACCTGCGTCGCCTCCTTCGGTGCGGGTTCCTTCGTGACCCGATCGCGGACGAGCTCGATCCCGAGCATCAGCCCGGGCCCACGGATATCGCCGATGAGCGGATGGCGAGTCGCCATCTCCTCCAGGCGGGCTGTCGTGTACGTACCCATCTCGCGGCACTTCTCGAGCAGCCCGTCTCCCTCGAGCACGTCGAGCATCGCGTAGGCCGCAGCCATCGAGACCGGGAACTGGCCGAACGTCAGCGCGTCGTCGCCGGGCTCGAACCCCTTGAGGCCCTCGCGGATCAGGACGCCTGCGAGCGGGAATCCGCCGCCGACCGCCTTGCCGAACACGAGGATGTCGGGCACGACGCCGTACAGCTCGGCGGCGAACATCGTGCCGACGCGCCCGAACGCCGTCTGGATCTCGTCCCAGATGAGGAGGGTGCCGGTCTCGTCGCAGACGCGGCGAACCTCCGTGTAGTACTCGGGCGGGAAATCGACCTGGCCGCCGTTGCCCTGGACAGGCTCCATGATCACGGCGGCCGGTCGGCCGTTCGTCCCCTTCTCGATCGTCGAGCGGAGGGCGGCGACACACGCTATCCCGCATTCGGGTCGCTTCAGGCCGAGCGGGCAGCGGTAGCAGTAGCCGCTCGGGACGCGCACCACGTTCGTCATGTACGCCCGGAAGTCGTCGTTCACGTGCGGCCAGCTCGCCGCCATCGTGGCCAGGGATCGGCCGTGATAGCCGTCGAACAGGGTGATGAACGGGCCGGCATCCGGCCGGTTCTTGATGGCGATCTTCATCGCCATCTCCACCGCCAGGCTGCCGTGGAGGCAGAACCCGACCCTGTTGAGATCACCGGGGGCGAGCTCGGCGAGCCGCTTCGCGAGCAGGAGCAGGGGCACCGAGTCGTAGTTGGAGCGGACGTGAGTGATCTCACGGGCCTGCGCCATGGCCGCCTCGACGACGCGCGGGTCGGAGGCCCCGATGCTGTTCGACCAGGCCTGCGCCGTGCAGTCGATGAACTCGTTGCCCTCGGAGTCCCACACGAGGGCGTCGCGCGCCTTGACGAAGACGATCTCGGGCTCGACGCCGGTCGACCAGCCCCGGATCAGGGCTTTCCGGCCGGCGGCGAGATCGGCGGGCGCGTACTCGGTGAGCGACGGCGACATGACGACTCCTTACAGGGGCGTGGAGGCCGCATCTGCTAGCCGCCCGAGAGCCTCGTCAAGGACGGCCGTCGAGTGGGCTGCAGAGACGGTGAAGTCGGTGTGGAAGTAGAGGCCGCGGTCGATGCAGCGTGTGAAGAACGTCCGAGCGAGCTGCGGATCGAGGCGCCGCAGGTCGGCCATCGTCTTCACGGGCTCGCGCGTGCCGACGTAGAGCCCGAAGCCGCAGCCGAGCCATTCGAGGCGGGCAGGGACCGGCGAGCGATCGAACACCAGCTGGAGCTCGGTGAGAAACGCGTCGACGCGGCCCTGGAACTCCTCGTAGAAGCCGGGCACGGACATCACGTCGAGCGCGGCGTTCGCCGCGGCAAGCCCGATGACGTTGCCGGCGAACGTTCCGCCTTGCAGAGCGCCCGTCGGGACTGGTCGCGTGAACAGCTCGAGGACATCTGCGCGGCCGACGACCGCGGAGAGGGGCACACCGTTCGAGAGCGCCTTCGAGAGCGTGGTGATGTCCGGAACGACGCCGAACAGGCCTTGCGCGCACGACAGGCCCGTCTTGAACCCGGACAGGACCTCGTCGAACACCAGCAGGCTGCCGCGGGCGGTCGTCATCGCACGGACCGCCTCGAGATACCCTGGTTCCGGCACGAGGCAGCCGTTGTTGTAGTCGATCGGGACCATGACGACCGCGGCGATCTCACCGCCCGCCGCCGCGTACGCCGCTTCGAGCGCGGGGAGGTCGTTCCACGGGATCAGGATCGTCGCCGCCTCGATCTCGCGGGGAATGCCGAGCGAGAACGGGCGATGGGCAGACGGCCGGCCGCCGGTGTTCGCCGGGTCGCTGAGCCAGCCCATCGAGTTGAAGAGGACGTAGTCATTGCCGCCGTTGAACTGGCCGTCGATCTTTACGATCACTTCGCGGCCGGTGTAGGCGCGGGCGAGACGGACGGCGGTCCCAACCGCCTCCGAGCCCGACGCGACGAAGCGGCAGGCCTCGGCCGATGCGATGACATCCCCGAGTCGATCGGCGACCCGATCCCCCAGGCCGGACTCATAGCCGACGACGACGCCCGCGTCGAGGACGCCGCGGATGGCATCGAAGATGTGCGGCTCGGCATGGCCGAGCATCGCGCTCCCGTGGCCCATGAAGAAGTCGATGAAGGTCCGGCCATCGCAGGCGTGGATGTACGGTCCATCGAGCGAATCCACCTCGAGGTGACCGCCGACGAAGGGATTCGTTCGGAAGCTCGAGGAGATGCCGCCAAGAAGCCGGGATGGAGCCCTGACCGGGGCAAGCAACGGCATACCTCCCGCATGGGTGATTCGCGGCGCGACGTCACCCGGAGACGAAAGCGATCAACTCCGCCCGTCAATAGCACAGGCCTATCGACGGGCCGATTGTCAGTCGACCCTAGACCGCCGCCTATGATTCGCCCCGCCGGCCGGTGCAGTCCAATACCTGTTCTGCATCCAGCGATAGGCACCTTCTATGGATCGAGTCCCATGGGTCGAGCCGCCGGCACGGAACGATCGAGGTCTCGTGGACGAGGGAGGGTGGGGTCGTGGATCTCCGACAGCTCGAGTACTTCGTCGCGGTGGCGGAAGAGCGGCATTTCGCCAGGGCGGCCAGCCGCCTCCATGTCGCCCAGCCGTCCGTGTCGCAGCAGATCAAGGCGTTGGAGCACGAGCTCGGAGTGGCGCTGCTCGAACGGACCAGCCGAGCCGTTTCGCTGACCCGGATCGGCGCGGAGATCCTGCCGCTCGCGACGCAGTTGCTGGCGGACGCGCGGCGACTGAGACAGCATGCCGATCTCAGCTCGCGCCGGCTGGCCGGCCGGATCCGGATCGGCTTCCTCGCCGACGAGTATTCGCACCCGGCGGCCGAGCGGTTCATCGACGCGGCGCGTCAGCGGCATCCGGCCGTCACGTTCGAGTTCCACCAGGTGGGATTTGCCGAGCAGTACGCGGCGCTCGACGACGCACAGGTCGACATCGCGTTCGTGGCGGGTCCTGTCCCTGGACGCTACGCGTCCGTGCATCTCTTCGAGTTCACACGCCTCATCGCCGTCCCGCGAACGGCCGTGGACGCCCAGGTCACCGAGGCGGACGACAGCGTCGCGAACGCCGCCATCGTCCTGCCCAACCAGATCGCGGACGAGGCCTGGCGCGTCGCGTGGGTGCCCCCGCGGACGACACCGCGGGAGATCTTCATGGTCGGTCAGGCAAGCATGGAGGCGATGCTCTCCGCCGTCGGCGCGGGGCTCGGGGTCTGTGTCGTGCCCGAGTACGTGGCCCGCTACTACCCACAGCCTGCGGTGCGGTTCTTGCGGGCACGAAACCTCGTTCCCGGTGAGATGGCGATCGCCGCCCTCTCCACCCGGCTCAACGAGCCCGTCATCGCTGCGCTGCTGACCAATCACGCAATGTCCGAGACAGACGGGCCGGCAGGTCCCGAGCGTCGGGCGTCAGCTCGTCGCGGGCTGGGGCGAAGGCTCTGATCGGTGGTAGGC
>DASVZT010000058.1:0-3752 GCA_036391495.1 Candidatus Limnocylindrales bacterium | reverse complement strand
AACGGCTCGCAGAGATTAGAGTTCTCTCGCCGTCCGCCGGAGCGGGGAGACGATGCCCAGGCGCCTGAAGCTCTACATCACCGGACTCGTGGCCGCCAGCGCAATCGCGCTCGGTGCCACGAGTCTTGTGTTTCCCGATCTGTCTGGCTGGCCGCTCGGGATCGCCCCGCAAATCGCCCTTCACGTCTCGTCCACACCTGAGGTCAACGTCCTCGCCGGCGTTGCCTTCTGGTGCGCGATCACCTTGCTCGCGTCGGCGCTGCCCGTCGTGATGCCGCGCGGGTCGGTCGTCTCCGTGTCGATCGCCCCGATCATCGCCGCGATGATCCTGGGCGGACCTGTCGCCGCCGGCTGGGTCGCCGCTATCGGCACCACCGAGTTGCGGGAGATCCGCGGCGAGGTCAAGTGGTACGGGACGCTCGTCAACCACTCGGTCCTGGCCCTCCCGGCGCTCGCGGGCGGCCTCGTCATGGTTCTCCTCGGAGGGGAGAGCGGCAATGGCGTGCTTTCCTTCGTGGCCGCCATGCTCGGTGCCCTGGTTGTGTACACGCTGAATGTCGCCCTTGCGAGCATCGGCGTCGCGATCATCCACAACGAGGACTTCCGCGTCGTCGTCGTCGGCGACACGAAGGCACACCTGCCGAACCTGTTCGCGCTTGCGCCGCTCGCCTGGTTGATGGCGCAGGTCTACGTCATCCTCGGCGTCGCCGCGACGCTCCTCTTCGGCCTGCCGCTGTACATGCAGCGCCTCGCGAACCGCCGGCTCGTCGAGATGCGCGAGATGTTCACGCAGACCATCGAGGCCCTCGGCGGGGCAGTCGACAAGCGCGACCCGTTCACCGGCGGGCACAGCCGGCGCGTCAAGGACATCGCCGTCGCGATCGGCCGCGAGATGCGCGTCAGCGAGGCGGAGCTCGAGGCCCTCGAATGGGGCGGTCTCCTCCACGACATCGGGAAGATCGGCATCGCCGACGCTGTCCTCAAGAAGGCCGACCGCTTGACGCGCGACGAGCGGATCGAGATGAACGCCCATCCCGTCAAGGGCGCCGAGATCATCGCGCCCGTCACCCGGCTCGCCCCCGAGCTGCCGGTCATCCGCCATCACCACGAGTGGTACAACGGGTCGGGCTACCCGGATCGCCTGATGGGCGACGAGATCCCGAGGCTGGCGCGGATCCTCCACGTCGCCGACGCCTTCGAGGCGATGACGGCCGCACGACCGTACCGGATGACACCTCTGTCCGCCGAGCAGGCGCTCGGTGAGCTGCGGAAGTTCGCCGGCATCCAGTTCGATCCGCGCGTGGTCGACGCCTTCGTCCGCACCGAGTACGTCGAGGGCGTCCCCGACGCCGGCCGCGACGCGCCCCCGCCGAAGCCGGTCCCGCTCCTCGGCGAGGTCGCCGCCGCGCGGGCCAGCGGAGAGGCCACGCGTCCGGCCGGGACATCCTCACTCGAGCCCGTGTAGCGCGTGCTCTTCCTCGGGATCGCGCTCGGGCTCGTCCTCGGGCTCCTCGCCGGCGGACGGCTCGCGAATCTCGCCGCGGTCCGGCTGCGCTGGCTGGGTGTCCTGTTCGCCGCAGTCGTCGTCAGGTTCCTGACCGAGGCGGCGATCGTCCGCGGGGTCGAGCCGGTCGACGCCGCCCGCATCCCCCTCCTTGGCGCCGCCTATGCGGCGCTGCTCATCTCCCTCTGGGTCAACCGACGTCAGCCGGGATTGTCCGTCGCGTTCGTCGGGATCCTCCTCAACGCCGTCGCGATCCTCCTCAACGGCGGCTGGATGCCCGTCTGGGAACCGAGCCTGACGGCCGCGGGATTCGGGCCGACCGACCTCGATCCGCTCCACGTCGTCCTTGCGAGCCCGCTCGACGCGTCGTTCCTCGTCCATGCGGGCCTGATCGGCGACATCATCCCCCTGCCACTCCCCTACCTGCGGAACGTCCTCTCCGTGGGCGACATCGTCCTCTCGCTCGGCCTCGCGACGTTCCTCTTCGCGACCGTCGTCCGCCGCCCCGACGAGGTCGAGGACGAATGGACCGACAACGTCGTGGCCGTCGAGGGCCTCGCCGGGCTGGCGCGCCTCGGGCTCGTCGCCCCGGTACCGCCCGGAGCTCGCCCGCACGTCGCACCCGAGACCGGCCTGGCGCCGGGACTCGCCGAGGCCGCCATGCTCGACCGCCCGTCGCTGCTCGGCGGGTCAGGGCTCGGCATCTCGTCGCTCGGATTGCCCACCGACTCGGGTGCGATCGCCCTGCCGCTGCCTGTCGCTGTCCCCGGCATCGCGGCGCGCGTCCGGCGACATCCGTACGTCCGGCTCGCGCTGGACGGACGCTTCTCCTCCCTTTGGATCGGCCAGCTCGTCAGCCTGTTCGGCGACCGCGTCCACCAGGTCGCCCTCGCCTTCCTGGTCCTCGGCGTGACGAACTCGCCGCTCGCGGTCGGGCTGGTCTTCGTCGCGGCGACCCTGCCCAATCTCCTGCTCGGGCCGGTCGCGGGCACTCTCGTCGACCGCTGGGACCAGAAGCAGGTCCTCGTCGTGAGCGACCTCCTTCGCGCATCGGTCGCCATCCTCCTGCCGGTGGCTGCCGCGCTCAACGTCTACCTCGTCTACCCTCTCGTCTTCCTCCTGACGGCGATCTCGATCTTCTTCCGACCCGCACGGGCCGCCGTCCTGCCCCGGATCGTGCCGGACGACGACTTGCTGACGGCCAACTCGGCCATGTGGATCGGCGAGACGCTCGCCGACGTCGTCGGGTATCCCCTGGCAGGACTCTTCGTGGCGTTCATCGGGACGGCCGCCCTGCCGCTCGCCTTCTGGATCGACGGCGCCAGCTACGTGGTGTCGGCGCTGCTCATCAGCGCCATCGCGATCCCGCCGGTGGCCGCGGCGCTGGGTGCGAACCGCGGGACCGGAGAGGTGCCGGGCGAGGGCGAAGGCAGTGCGCCCGCGTCGGACGCGAGCTTTCGAGCCGAGTTCCTGGCCGGCTGGCGCTTCCTTCGGGGAGAGGTCGTCCTCCTCGTCAACACGATCCAGGGCGTCGCCGGGCAGCTGGCGAGCGGCGTGGTCATGGCGCTGACGCCGGTCTATGCACAGCGCGTCCTGCACCACGATCCGGTCGACGCGGTGACCGCGTACGCCTTCCTCGAGACCGGCATCGGCGTGGGCAGCCTCGCCGGCGGGATCCTGGTCGGGATGATCGGCGAGCGGATGCGGCGCGGAACGCTCGTCATCGGCGGATACGTGGCCTATGGCGCTGCGATCGCAGCCCTCGCTCTGACCGACTCGCTGCCGATCGCGGTCGGACTCACCGTCGCCGTCGGCATCGCCAACATGATCTACATCATCCCGAGCCAGACGCTCTTCCAGGAGCGGACGCCGCCGGACATGATCGGCCGCGTCATCGGGTTCCGGTTCTCGCTCGTCTTCGGTGCCATGACGCTCGCGATGGCCGCGGGCGGTGCGGTCGGCGGGATCATCGGCGTGGCGCCGGTCATCGCGATCGCGGGCATGCTCTCGATGCTCGGCGGCCTGGCCGGACTGCTCTTCCCGGCGGTGCGAAGGGCGTAGGGCCGGTCCACGCGGACTGCACGCCGCCGATCGTGCCGGTCCGACACCGCCGAGGTCGCCCGTTCGGTACACTGGCGGCCGCGTGCAACGCGACACGAGCGCGAGACGCGAACCCATGCGGAGTGACGACAACCTCATGACCGAGCGCGAGCAGGGCACGCCCGAGGTGGCGCCCGACCAGACGCCA
>DASVZT010000057.1:0-5834 GCA_036391495.1 Candidatus Limnocylindrales bacterium | reverse complement strand
TGCGCTCGTCATCGCGCCGATCGCAACGGAGCTGCCCGAGAAGTTCAACAGCGTCATCTGGATCCGCCAGCGGAAGGACACGCTCGCGATGGGGAACATCACCGGCGCCATGGTGTTCCAGAGCGCGATCCCGACGGTCGTCGCGCTCGTGTTCGCGCCGTCGCATTGGTCGATCACGGACGGCTCGATGCTGGCGTTCGCGTCGGCCGGGATCGCGTTCCTCTCGTGTGCCGCGATCTTCCTGCCGATGGTCGCACGCGCCCGCCTGCGCGGCCGCGGGCTGCTCGTCGGCGGCGCTCTCTACGTGTTCTACGTCGGTATCGCCGTGTCGACGCTCGGAGCCACCGCGGGCTGAGACGGGCCCTCCGCCGCCCGGTGAGCGGGAGCTCCGCGCGCGCTGGGCCGGCAGAGGCCGAGCGTATACTCGGCTCGACGTCATCGCCTCGCGCGCCGGGTGCGCCCCGGGCGCCGTCACATCCAGGAGCGGTTCACGATGCTGACCGAGAAGCCCGCCGACGCCACTCATCCGGCGACCCACGTCCCGGGCACCCCGGTCGACCTCGACAGGCTCATCGCCTACTTCCAGGGTGACTACGTGCCGCTCGCCGAGGCGACGGTCAGCATCATGACCCATGCCTTCATGTACGGGACGGCCGTCTTCGAGGGAATCCGGGCGTACTGGAACGAGGACGAGGGACAGCTGTACGCCCTCAAGGTCCGCGAGCACGCCCAGCGCATCCTCGCAAACGCCTCGATGCTGCTGATGGATCCCCTGCCGACGGTCGAGCAGCTCTCGGCCACGATCCTCGAGACCGCCCGGCGCAACGGCTTTCACGAGGACATCTACATCCGGCCGTCGTTCTACAAGTCCACGCGCTCCATCGGCGTGAAGCTCCATCATCTCGACCACGAGCTCTACGTGATCGCCACGCCGTTCGGCAACTACATCGATGTCGACGCCGGCGTCCGTGTCATGACCTCCTCGTGGCGGCGCAATCCCGACGAGGCGCTCCCGGCACGCGGCAAGATCGTCGGCGGCTACGTGAACATGGCCTTCCAGAAGTCCGAGGCGGAGCTGAACGGCTACGACGAGGCGCTCGTCATGTCGCTCGACGGTCACGCCTCGGAGGCGTCGGCGGCCAACCTGTTCATCGTCCGCGACGGCCTGATCCTGACGCCCGGCCTGAACGACGACATCCTCGAGGGCGTCACGCGCGCCGCGCTCATCCAGATCGCCGGCGACCTCGGCTACCCGGTCGAGGTCCGCTCGATCGACCGGAGCGAGATCTACGTCTCCGACGAGGTGTTCCTGTGCGGGACCGGCGTCCAGGTCTCACCGGTCGTCGAGGTCGACCACCGGCGGGTCGGCGACGGCAAGGTCGGGCCGATCGCGCGCCGGATCCAGGAGGTCTACTTCGATGCCGCGCGTGGGCGGCTGCCCCAGTATCGCGACTGGGTCACGCCGGTCTACTGACGCCGCGCAGGATCTTCTGAGAGGTCGGGAGGCCGCCGCGCCTCAGGGAGCAGGAGGCGCCGTCAGATCGGGCGTCCCGGGCGACGTCGTCACGACGAAGTCCGCCCGGGCGTTCGGGTCGACCCGTGGCGTCGGGGTCACCCCGAAGACGGTCGCCAGGAGCTTGACGGTCTCCGTCATGCGCGTCTCGGCGCCGTTGTAGGCCACGATCGTCGTGGTCGCCGGCCGGCTGTCGGGCCGCTGGTTCGGCGCGAGGGCGTCGACCCCGAGCGACGAGAGGTACGCGGCGACGTCCGCCGCCTGGCCCTGCCGTCCGCTGCCGTTGAGGACCCAGACGGTCGCGTTCTCCGCGGCGATCCGCTCGCGATCCGCCTCGGCGCCCGGGGATACGGTGAACGCCGTGGCGACGGCGGCCCGGATCTTGCCGACGTACGGGATGATCACGTAGCCGCGCGGGTCGCCGGACGTGACCTCCTTCTGGTACAGCGGCGGCGCGAACACGAACGAGTGGATGTTCGTCGAGTCGACCTTCGAGGCGAGGTCGACGAGCGCCGGCAGCTCAGAGACGGGGATGTCGGTGTGGACGGCCGTCTTGAGCGCCGCGATCAGGTCCGTCAGGCGCGAGACGACAGTCGAGAAGTCCGTCTGGTCCTTGAGGGAGACGAGGACCCGCTGCTGTCGTGCACCGCGGTCGAAGTCGTTGGAGGCGTGTCGCGAGCGCGCATAGATGAGCGCCCCGGCGCCGTCGAAGTGCTGGATCCCGGCCGGGATGTAGACCCGGATGGGGCGCCCGTTGTCGCCGGGGTAGTGGTCGTCCATCACCGGCGTCTGGACGTTGATCGTCACCCCGCCGAGCGTGTCGACGATCCGCCGGAAGCCGTCGAAGTTGACCTCGACGTACCACTGGATGTCGAGGCCGTAGAGATAGCCGAGTGTCGACTTGAGGGCGTTCGGGCCGCGCGAGACCGTCGTCCCCGGGAAGACGTCGGGACGACTCGCGGCCTGCATCCACAGGCTGTTGATCTTCGCCGAGTACGTGGCGCCGAACACGTTGCGGGCGGGGCCGGGCGGCAACGGCAGATCCACCGTGTCACGCGGGACCTGGAACATCGCGACCTGCTTCGTCGTCGGGTCGACGCTGACGACGATCATCGTGTCCGTGTTGAACGTGTTCTCCTTCGGCCGCTGGTCCGTGCCGACGAGGAGGATGTTCAGGCGATCCCGCCCGTTCCAGGTGGCGGTCGAGCCGGACGGCGCCGCCGTCGCCCCCGGCGGCGGCGTGGAGAGGCCGGAGGCGGAGGCGCCGCCAGATGCGCCCGCGGACGGGATGTCGCCCGATCCCTGGCCCGACGAGGCCCCCGGTGAGCCGCCGGGGCCCTGGGACGAGTCGCACGACGCCTGGCCCGAGGAGTCGAAGACGCAGTTGACGAGGTCGTACGCCTGGAGGTCGTACCAGGCGACGGCGACGTGGCCCGCCGCGATGACGAGGAGGACCGCGACGAGGCCGGCGAGCGACAGTGGGTTCGCGTGGATCCGCGCTCGGCCAAGCCGCCCGCCGGTCGCCTCGAGCGCGTTGAGGTGCTGGGCGACCCGGTAGGCGTCGACGGCCGCGAGGGCACGGTAGACGAGGAGCCCCGCGTCCGCCACGAGGATGAGCGCCAGCGCCCAGGGCTGGACGACGATGCCGAGCAGCTCGAGACGGAGGCTGAAGGCGAGCCCGGCGATGAGCGACAGCAGCAGCAGCGGCGCCGCCGCGAAGCCGAGTGCCCGCTCCCAGGCGCCGTCGTACGCGTGACCGAGGCCGGGGAAGAGGAGCGAAAGGAACGACGCCGCGAACGCCGAGCGCGCGCGCGGCAGCGGACCCTGCGAGGAGTGCATCGCAGGTTAGGATACGGTCCCGCCCGGTTCCCGACGTGGGTCGGGTGGCTGTCCTGTTGGCGACCCGATGAGGTGAGATGTTCCGTCCCGTCACCGCGAAGCCCGATCTCGTCGGCCAGGAGCACGAGATCCTCGCCCGCTGGGCCGCACGCCGCACATTCGCCCGCCTGCGGGCCCAGAACGCAGCCGGTCCGCGCTGGAGCTTCCTCGACGGGCCGATCACGGCGAACAACCCGATGGGCGTCCACCACGCCTGGGGCCGAACGTACAAGGACGTGTTCCAGCGCTTCCACGCCATGCTCGGGGAGAACGAGCGCTGGCAGAACGGTTTCG
Source organism: Candidatus Limnocylindrales bacterium (assembly GCA_036391495.1). Lineage (GTDB taxonomy): Bacteria > Chloroflexota > Limnocylindria > Limnocylindrales > CSP1-4 > DASVZT01. The sequence goes on along the minus strand of DASVZT010000057.1, from coordinate 2,149 downwards.
ACTGCCAGGGCCTCTGGGTCGAGGTCAACGTCGAGCGTGACCTCGGCTTCACGAACAAGCGCGACATCGAAGACTACGGGGTCGCGGAGTTCGTCAGCCTCTGCAAGCAGCGCGTCCTCACGTTCGCCGCGCGCCAGACTGAGCAGTCGATGCGGCTCGGCTACTGGATGGACTGGAACGACCCGGACGAGCTGCGCCGCCTGCGCGATCTGCTGGCGGCGGATCCGTCGCAGCTGGTGACGGTCGAGGGGCCGCGCGGCCCCGTCACCGACACGGTCGAGATGATCGTGGGGCGCCTCGGGATGCCCGAGATCGGCGGCTCCTACTTCACGTTCAGCAACGAGAACAACGACCTCATCTGGGGCTTCCTCGCCGAGTGCCACCGGCGCGGCTGGCTCTACAAGGGCCACGACTCGATGCCGTGGTGCGCCCGCTGCGGCACCGGGCTGTCGCAGATGGAGATGAACGAGGGGTACCAGGACCGCGAGGACCCCGGGCTCACCGCGAGGTTCCCGCTGCTCGAGCGGCCGGGCGAGTCCCTCCTCGTCTGGACGACGACGCCGTGGACGCTGACGTCGAACGTTGCCGCGGCCGTCGGGCCCGACCTGCGCTACGTCAAGGTGCGCCAGGGATCGGAGGTCTCGTGGCTGGGCAAGGGGACGCTCAGGTCGGCGCTGGTCGGTCCGTTCGAAGTCCTCGAGGAACGCCCCGGCAGCGACCTCGTCGGCTGGACGTACGCGGGCCCCTTCGACGACCTGTCGGCCGTCCGTCACGCGTTCGAGAAGGGGACGCGCGACGAGCCGGGTGTTCCTTACGTCCATCGTGTCGTCGCCTGGACCGAGGTCGGCGAGGAGGAGGGGACGGGCATCGTCCACATCGCCCCCGGTTGCGGCGCCGAGGACTACCAGCTGGGACGAGAGCTCGGGCTGCCGATGATCGCGCCGCTCGACGAGTCGGGGCTCTATCTCGACGGCTTCGGGCCGCTGTCGGGCCGCGACGTCCGCGACGTGACCGAGCAGATCCTCGAGCACCTCAAGCGGGAGGACCGCTTCTACCGTCTCGAGACGATCGTCCACCGCTACCCGCACTGCTGGCGCTGCGGGACGCCGCTCGTCTTCCGGCTCGTCGACGAGTGGTACATCAGCATGGGGCCGGTCTACGACCAGCCGCGCGAGACGCTGACCCGTGAGCAGGTCGACGCCTCGCTGCGCTACCAGATCATGGACGTCGTCGACGAGATCCGGTGGTACCCGTCCTTCGGGTACGACCGCGAGATCGACTGGCTGCTCAACATGCACGACTGGATGATCAGCAAGAAGCGCTACTACGGGCTGGCGCTGCCGATCTACGACTGCCCGGCCTGCGGCACCTTCGACGTCGTCGGCGGGCGCGAGGAGCTCCGGCAGCGCGCCATCTCGGGCTGGGACGAGTTCGACGGCCACACGCCGCACCGCCCCCATGTCGACGCCGTCCGGATCGCCTGCCCCGGTTGCGGCGAGCCGGTCTCGCGCATCGCCGACGTCGGCAACCCGTGGCTCGACGCCGGGATCGTCCCGTTCTCGACGCTCCACTACCGGGAGGAGCCCGACTACTGGCGCGAGTGGTTCCCCGCCGACTTCGTCACCGAGAGCTTCCCGGGCCAGTTCCGCAACTGGTTCTACGCGATGCTCGCGATGTCGACCGTCCTCCGCCGCGAGAAGCCGTTCCGCACGCTCTTCGGCTACGCGACGCTCTTCGGCGAGGACGGGCGCCCGATGCACAAGAGCTGGGGAAACGCGATCGAGTTCGACGAGGCCGCGGAGCGCATGGGCGTGGACGTCATGCGCTGGCTCTACATGAGCGCCCGCCCGGACGACAACATCCTGTTCGGCTGGCACGCCGCCGACGAGGCGCGGCGCCGGTTGCTCATCCTGTGGAACGTCTACGCCTTCTTCGTCACGTACGCGCGGCTCGCCGGCTGGACGCCCGACCGGCCGGCCGCCGTCGCCGTGGCCGGGCGATCGCCGATGGATCGCTGGATCCTGTCGCGCGCAGCCGGCCTCGCCGCCGAAGCGGGCGATCGACTGGCCGATGTCGACGCGCTCGGGGCCACGCGGGCCATCGAGACCTTCGTCGACGACCTCTCGACGTGGTACCTGCGCCTGTCGCG
>DASVZT010000056.1:0-14614 GCA_036391495.1 Candidatus Limnocylindrales bacterium | reverse complement strand
CTGTCCGCCTCGCCGACGGCCCCGGTCGTTCCATCGGTCCGGTCCGCCTCGTCGTCGCCAAGGGTCGTCCAGCCGTTGCGCCTGCGGGTCACGAGCATGAGGAGGGGCATCAGGAGCAGGGCCGGGACGATGACGAACAGGCCGAACTGAGTGAGCGACGGCATGCGCCGCTTCGTCTCTCGTCTCGCGGCGGGACGCATGCTCGCGACGAGGCGGCCTGCCGGTCTGGCCACCCCGACCAGGTCTGCGAACGGCACCGCGCCGACGACGGACATGGGATCGAGCTGAGACGCGCGCCTGGACGCCTTCCTCGCGGCCGCCGAGGCCCTCTTCACCGCGGCCGACTTCACCGCGGCCGACGTCACCGCCGTGGACGCGCCCGAGCCGGCCGAGCGGACCGTCTCCGGCAGGTCGCCGAGCGAGTCCCCGATGCGCGCCGGCAGGGGCGCCAGGGCCCGCATCCCGAGCGCGGCCGCATCCGACGCTGCACCGGCGGCGATGTCCAGGTCGGCCCGGATCGCCTCGAGGACCGCCTCCGGCCGAATGCCGTCGCGGCTCATCTCGCGGGCCGCTCCGGCCGCTTCGCGAACGGCGCGCGCCGCGTCGGCGAGGGCGCTCGACGCTGCCGGCAGGCGGGTCGAGCCGCGCGGGAATCGCTCGACCGCGCGCCGCATGTCGTGGGCGGCCCGGCGAAGCTCGCGCGAGGCCTCCAGGGCCTCGCGTGCGGCAGAGCGCCTATCACGCTTCGTTCCGGACGTGGCCGACTCGAGGGCGCGGCGGGCGGGATCGAGCACGGGGGCGACGTCGAGCATCTCTCACCTCCCGGATCGCAAGATGATGCGGGGCCGACCTCCCGAGAAGTCGGCCCCGGCGAGGAGGATCACGACGTACGCTGGTCGTGAGCCATCCGTGCGCACAGAGTCGCGCGTCATGACTTTCATGCGCGTGACGGCCCGCGGAGGGAGGCGGTGCGCGCGCCTTGCATGCCGATCCCGGCTCGGCCGGCTTTGGGGGACTGCAACCTCGCATCGGCCGACCCGCGCCCCTGGCGTGGATCGGCCGCGGATCGGCCGCGGTTCGGCCGTGGATCGGCCGCGGTTCGACCTCGATCGGACGGTCAGAGGCCGCCGGTCACAGGCGAACAGTCACCGCGACGTCACCCTGGCGATCGAGCAGCTCAGCCGCCGTCATGCCCCGCCAGCGATGGAACAGCAGGTCGACACGCGCGTCCCCGATCCCGAGGTTGCGGATCGTGACCCGTCGGATCCACGGCGGCAGGGTCGGATGGACGATGCGGAGCTCCCGCTCGTCTGCCCGGGCTTCGAGCCCGAGCAGCGTGCGGAGCAGCAGGAAGGGCGCGCCTGCCGCCCAGGCCTGGGGAGAGCAGGCGGTCGGATAGGCGACGGGCACGGTCGAGGTCGCCCGGTCGAAGCCGCAGAAGAGCTCGGGGAGGCGATAGCCCGGGAAGTATTGGGCCGACTCCAGGAGGGACTGGGCGATGCGTGTCGCGCCCTCGTGTCGGCCGTAGCGCTTGAGACCGGCCGAGGCGATCGCCGTGTCGTGCGGCCACACGCTCCCGACGTGGTAGCCGAGCGGGTTGTAGCCGGCGGCATCCGCGGCCAGGGTCCGCACCCCCCAGCCGTTGAACAGGGCCGGACCGAGGAGCTGCTCCTCCAGGGCCGCTGCGTGGGATGGGTCGGCGATACCTGACCACATCGCGTGACCGGCGACGGAGCTGAGGGCGTCTGCCGGTCGCTTCGCACCGTCCAGCGCCATCGCATACCGGCCGAGGTCGGGCAGCCAGAACTGCTCGTCGAACCGCCGGGCGAGATCGACGGCCTCGCGCTCCAGCCTGTCCGCGAGCCCCTCGTCATCGAGAACGCGGGCCAGCCGCGCGCAGCGTCGCTTCGCGTCGTACACGTAGGCCTGGACCTCGGCGAGGGCGATCGGACCCTCCGCGAGCCGGCCGGCCCGATCGCGGATCGAGTCGCTGGAGTCCCGCCAGCCCTGGTTGCGAAGCCCGACGGGAGAACGCCGCTCGTACTCGACGAAGCCGTCGCCGTCCGAGTCGCCGAACCGGTCCACCCATTCGAGAGCGCGGAGCGCGTTGGGCCAGAGCCGCCGGACGAGCTCGACGTCGCCGGTCCAGTCGTAGGTCTCTCCGAGCAGGATGAGCCAGAGCGGGGTCACGTCGGCCGAGCCGTAGTAGGGGGAGAACGGCAGGACCGCTGCGCGCGCCAGCTCGCCCGTCCGGAGCTCGTGCGCCATCTTCCCCGGCTCGGCGTCCCGCCACGGGTCGTCCGCCGTCGCCTGGATCGACGCGAGCACGTCGAGAGCCGAGCGTGCGATCGGGGGGTAGAAGGGGGCGGTCTGCAGGCCCGTGATGAGGGCGTCCCGTCCGAAGAGCGTGGCGAACCACGGCACACCCGCGGCGACGTACCACTGCCCTTCGCCCGGACCGTCGTTGACGAGGACACGCAGGTCGTCGATGCCGCGCTGAAGGGTGAGCTCGACGAGCTCGTTGTCGGCTTCGATCCTCGCCCCGTCCGCCCACCATGCCGCGTGGTCGGCGGCGGGCTGGTGGTCACGGTGCAGATCCTGCTCGTGGAGCGCGTCCGCGACGATCCGCGACGGCAATCCCGGTGCCCCGGAGCGAGGACGCACGCGCCCCTCGTACGCCACCGTGGCGGTCCATTCGAGCTCGTGCCGGCGCCCGCCGGGGATCGTCCACGACCATTCCGCCACAGCCACACCGTCGGCGTCCTCGGGTGCAGCTTCGATCGTCGGCGGCTCGCTGAAGCGGACGGGCGTCCGGATCGTCAGGCCGCCCAGCGCCCGGTATCCGAAGCGGACCTCCCGGTCGCCGATCTCGACCGGGAGGAGATCGCCGCGCTCGTCGCGATGGAGTCCGCGGATCTCGAAGATGTCGGCGAAGTCGGCGTCGAGCTCCAGCTCGACGAACGCCTCGTACTCGTCGAGCATGAAGTTCGCGACGGTGATCCGCTCGTGGAAGGCATGGCCGTCGAGCCAGCGCTCCCGCGTGATGCCGATCGACTCGCGGTTCGGCGTGATCTCCGAGCGCTTCGTCGCCGGGCGCTCGCGGAGGTCGCCGTTCGTGAGCTCGACGACGCCGCGCCAGGTGCCGCCGTCGTCGGAGCGAAGGACGACCGGACGCTGGCCGTCGACGCGCAGCGCTGCGCAGGACAGGATGCGGGTGTCGCCGTCGTAGAGCCCGAGTCCGCGGGTATCGGGCCGGATGTCACCGAACGGGTCGGAGAGGATGAAGAGGCTGCCGTGCTTGAGGGCCCGGACAGCCCCCAGGTCGGTCGCCCGGACGATCGGGCGGGCGCGCGCGGGCAGAGCCCGAAGCGAGAGGGCGTCGGTCATGAGTCGACTGTCCGATGGTCGCGGCCTCGGGCGCCGTACACCGGGCTCTCATCGCATCGCAATGTCATCTCAGTGGCGTTGCAGACGGCGGATGCGGCAGTGCAATGCATCCGTCACGAACGGCGCGACACCCGGCATCGGCCTGAGACCGACCGAGCCCCATATTGCCGAGGTACGACGTCCGGGGATCTCCTCCCCTCCCCGGCCGCCTCCCTCCCTCGGGCGTCAGGGTCGACCGCGATGGTCGGCCCTGACGCATGTTCGGAACCGAACGCGGGACGGCCGGCCGGACGTCGGACCCCCGGCTCACGACGGGCCGAAGCAGGAGGCGACGAGATGGTCGATCAGAAGACGAGCGGGTCTGGCGTCCGGGAGGCGCGCGACGTCGGCCAGGCCATCGGAACGTTCGACCTGGAAGACCAGCTTGCCGAGATCGACGGCGAGCTGGAAGACGGCCAGACGAAGGGCGACCGGAGCTCGCGGACGCTCGTCCACCGGGAGGGTTTGCGGATCGTGCTGACGCGACTCCGCGACGGCGCCGAGATCGGCGACCATGCGAGCGACCAGGATGTGGCGATCATCGGCATCGAGGGCACAGGCGAGCTGTCGGGCGGCCAGGTGACCGAGAAGGTCGAGCGCCGCCTGATGGTGACGGTGGCCGGCGGGACCGATTGGACGCTGCGCGGGCGCGGCGATCTCGTCGCGCTGATGGTCTTCGGCGGCCGCGGCGAGGCCGCCGGGATCGCCGCCGGGGATACGGGGGGCGCAGGGAGCCGCCATGGGGCCGATCGCTCAGCGGCAGGAGGGACGAGCTCATGACCGGCGACCGCGAGCGCAAGCCCGCGCCACACGACCCGGGCGCCTACATCGGCAGCCGACCGGAGCGGTCGACAGAGGCGCTGGAACGCCAGGCCGACCGACGCGGCGGCCGGGGAGGCCCGAGACGGGGTCCGGGCGGCGGAGGTCCCCCCGGCGGAGGTCCGGGCGGCGGAGGCCGAGACGCATCGCGCCCGGCCGAGTCGAGCGGCGCAGGACCGGCCGAGCCGCGCGATGGCCCCTCGGAAGCGGCGGAGCCAGGTCAGTCGGCGGAGTCACCGTCAGCAAAGCCATCCCGACCGCCCCAGGAGGCCGCTGAAGGCTGACGGCGAGGCCACCGACCGCGGGCACCCACGCCCCTTCCCCACCTACGCCTGAAGAAGACGAGATGGAGGCGCCCTGCGGCGCCCCCATCTCACGATCGGTCTCCCGGCGGGTCAGGCCGGCGCTTGGGCCGCCGCTTCCGCTGGAGCCTCGGGAACGTGTGCCGTTGCCTCCGTGGCGATCTCGTCCGCCTCGTGGCGCGTCGTGACAGGGGCTCCCTCGATGTCGAGCAGGTAGCCGATCCCCTGGAACGTCTTGATCCGGCCGGGCTCGCCCGGCTTCGCGCCGAGCTTGCGGCGGACGCGGCTCACCCACACCCTCAGGTACTGCAGGTCGTCGCGGTATTCCGGGCCCCAGACCTTCGTCAGGAGCTCGGTGTGGAGGACGACCTTGCCAGCGTTCGCGGCGAGATGCTGGAGCAGGAGCCACTCGGTCCGCGACAGCTGGACCAGCTCGCCGCCCCGGGTGACCATGCGGCGCTCGAGGTCGATCTCGATGTCGTCGAATCGCACGATTCCCGCCCCCGGCGCGCCGCCTGACGATCGCCGGAGGACGGCGCGGGTGCGTGCCGCGAGCTCGTCGGGGTGGAAGGGCTTGGCGATGTAGTCGTCGGCGCCGAGGTCGAGGCCTTTCGCCTTGTCGGCGGTCGCGCCCTTGGCCGTCAGCAGGATGACGGGCACGGGGCGACGCTCACGGAGGTGCCGCATGACCTCGATCCCGTCGAGGTCGGGCATCACGATGTCGAGCAGCACGATGTCGGGCCGGTATTCCTCGGCCTTCTCGAGCGCCTCCTCGCCGCCACCGGCGGTGACGACGCGGAAGCCCTCTTCGCTCAAGGCGATTGAAACGAGCTTGGTGATCCGTGGCTCATCGTCGGCCACGAGGACGAGCGGCTGGGTGCTCATCGGCGGCGGTTGCCTCCTCTTCGATGCGCCGCATCTCCCGTGGGTCGATCCGGCGACGCCCCCCGGGCGCCACAGCATCTTCTGCTCGCGAGCGCTGCGGCCGCGACCGGGCGCATTTCAAAGAGATTGCGTCTGCGTTACAGCGTACGCCCGGGCCAGCCGACCGGCCACGGCCTTCAGGCGTGCGAATCGTCGTCGACGCTGACCGGGAGCTCGAGGCCGAGCTCGAGACCGCCGAGCGCGCGTCGCGCCCAGACGTCGCCACCGAGCCGGGACGCCGTCACGCGGGCGGCCACGAGACCGAACTGTGTCCGCCCGCGCGGCAGCGGCGAATCCAGGGCGATCCCCGGCTGGAACAGCGAATCAAGGACCTCACCGCTGATGTGGACCTGGCGACCGATGACCCTGAAGACGAGGACCGGCCCCTCGACGTGGGCGACGATCTCGACCGTCCCTCGGCCGGAGCCGAGCTCCGCCACCGTCGCGACGAGCTTGCGCAGGAGCCGCGTGAACGCCACGTCGTCGATGACGACCGGCGGCAGGTCGCGCGGGATGTGAGCCCGGTAGCGCACGCCGGGAACCCGGGCGGCCTCCTCTTCGAGAATCGGGGGCAGGGCGTGCTGGACCAGGACGGGCTCGGCCGGTGCATCCGGGGGCGCCCCGGCCTCGGCCAGTGCGATGAGGTCCTCGACGAAGTCGCGCAGGCGCTCGGCCTCGACGGCCAGGGCGTCGACCACCTCCCCGCGCGGCCCGTCGGACAGGCGCTCCGACTGGAGGAGCCGCGTGCCGACGAAGATCGTCGTGATCGGGGTCCGGAGCTCATGTGCCAGCACACCCAGGACCTCGGGGTCCGAGATCGCGACCGCTCCGGGTCGCCGGGTGGCTCGAGCTGGCCGGGGCGTGTGCGCGAGCGCCGCCCGACCCCGTCGACTGGAAGCGCGGACGCGAGGGCGCGCTGACGTCCTCATCGTAACCACCGGCCAACGGTAGGGCGGCCGGAGGCTCAGGCGGGCACGTGTCCCCAGCGAAGTGCTTGCAGATGCGTGTCCGCGGCGTGAGGTCGGCGCCCGGAGCGCCAGAACGACCCGGACGGGCCGCCGTCATGCCTCCACGAGGCTGCGACGGAGCAGCACGACGCTCGGGACGAAGAGGACGGCCGCGATGACGGCGAGGGCGACGGCGTCGCCGGTCGAGAACACGCCTCGCAGCATCAGGTCCTGCAGCAGCCTGACGCCATGGGTCACCGGGAGGACGGCGGCGATCCCCTGGCCGAGCTCCTGGAACTCGTCGATCGAGAGCACGAAGCCGCTGAAGAAGACCGACGTCAGCAGCATCAACAGCGCGAGCTGGACGGCCTGCCGCTCCGAATCGGAGACCGCCGCGATCGCGGTCCCGAACGCGAGCGATGCAAGCAGGAGCAGGAACAGGACGAGCGCGACGAGCGCGAACGACGACAGGATCGGGACATGGAAGGCGAGCAGCAGCGAGGCGACGAGGAGGGACGCGACGATCGAGCCAAGGATGAGGAAGGCGATGATCTTGCCGGCCACGATCTCGGCGGTCCCCGTGGGCGAGAGACGGAAGATCTCGGGGCGTCCGCGCGATCGCTCCCGGACCAGGGCCAGGGCGATGAGCGTCACCGCGATGTGCTGGAGGATCAGCGCGATGGCGGCCGGCCCGAAGTAGGAGATGAGGTTCGGCTGGGTCGGCGACAGGTTTGCCGTCTCCGCGACGGTCGGCTGCGCGAGGACGTCCGGCGGGATGGCGTTCGCGCCGGCGACACCGTTGGCCGCTCCCTGCGTCTCGCCCTGGGCCGCGGCCTGCTTGATGACCTGCCGGTTGACCTCGTCGGACACCTGGCGCGCCAGGTAGTCGGCGTTCGCCGCGCGGATCGGGTCGACGACCGAGTACTCGACACGGATCGTCGCCTGGCGTCCCTGCGCCAGGGTCGTCTTGGGATCCTCGGGGGCGACGATGACCATGTCGGCCTTCCCGGAGTCCAGCTCGGCGCGCGCCGCACCCTCGTCCGACATGACCTGCGTCACCTGGACGCCCTGCGTCTGGAAGGCGCGATAGCTCCCGGGATCGGTCGGCAGCCCGGAACCCGGTGGCACGACGATGACCGCGTTCAGGACTCGATGGACCCCGTTGTACGAGAGCCCGAAGGCGAGCAGGATGAGGAACGGGCCGACGATGAGGCTGACGATCGCTCCGGGCCGCCGCATCGTCTCGACGACCTCCTTGCCGGTGAAGGCGAGGATGCGGACGAGCAGCTTCAGCAGGCTCATGCCGCCGCCTCCGCGTCGGACTCCGTCTCCGGTGTGCCCGGATCCGACGGCTGGCCCCGTGACCGGCGGACGAGCAGCGAGAAGACCTCCTCGAACGAGACTCGCTCCTCGCGCGTCGCGCTGACCTCGGCGCCCGAGGCGGTCAGTCCATCGACGATCGCCGGGATCGCCTCGGCGGCGTCCTCGACCACGAGACGGTAGCGATTCGGCCCGACGCGCCCACCGTCGATGACGTCCTCTCGTTCGACCAGTGCCGAGAGCGGCACGGGTGCGGCGGTCTCGATCTCGACGACCTCGCCGCCCAGGGCGGTCCGGCGGAGCTCCTCCGGCCGGCCGAGGGCGACGAGATGGCCCTCGTCGATCAGGGCGACGACGTCGCACTCCTCGGCCTCGGTCACGTACTGCGTGGTGACGACGAGCGTGCGACCCGCCTCGCGCCGGCGGTGGAGCTCGGCCCAGATCCGTTCCCGCAGGAGGGGGTCGATGCCGGCAGTCGGCTCGTCGAGGAAGACGAGGAGCGGATCGTGGACGAGGGCGCAGGCGAGCTGGAGCCGCCGCTGCATGCCACCCGAGAGCTTCCCGGCCTGGCGTGATCGCGCCGGCCACAGGTCGATGAGCTTGAGGATCTCCGGAATGCGTCGCCGGCGCCGCGGCGCGAGCATCCCGAACATGCTCGCCACGAAGTCCACGTTCTCGACCGTCGTGAGGTCCTCGTACAGGGAGAATTGCTGGGGCATGTAGCCGAGCCGCTCGCGCGTCCGGCGCCGGTATCGACGGGGGTCCTCGCCGAGGACGCGGACCGTGCCCTCGCTCGGCGCGAGCGCGCCGGTCAGCAGGCGGATCGTCGTCGTCTTACCGGCGCCGCTCGGGCCGATGATCCCGAGGATCAGGCCCGGGTCGAGCGCCAGGCTGATGCGGTCGACGACCGTCTGGTCGCCGAACCTGCGCGACACGGCGTCGAGCGCGATCCCGCTGTTCTCATCCATCGATCTCTCCTGCGGTGGGAGTCACGCGCCTCGCGTCGCCACGCCGGGCGCGCCGGCGGCGCGTGGGCGGCCGGGCGGCAGCGCGTCGGGCGGCGCGAGCGACGGGTCGATCGTCAGGTCGAAGCCGTTGCATCCATGGTTCCGCGCGGGCGGCTTCGCTTTGCAGCCCTGTCGCGGCTTGGACTGGGCCGCCTGGATGTCATGCGCCCGCGACGGGCTGGGCGCCGACGATTCGCGCGTCGCGAGGAGCCCGGACAGAGGCCTGGGCCGACAGGGGCGCCGACCCCGACGGCCATCTCCAGGCCGTGGGTCGCGACGCGCCAGGTCGCAAGCAGTACCGCTGCCACCCTGCCTTCCGACGAGCGCGCGAGAGCGAGAAGCTCTCCGGCCTCATCGAGTTCCGCGCGATGGACATGCAACGCCGTAAGACGCACACCCGGAGCGAGTGCACCGGCGCCTGACCGACCCTGCACGGGAGCTGGCCCTCCAGTCCGCGTCCGGGGCGCACGCCTCGCGACCGGGCGGACGGAATCGGCCTGCGCGACCGAAGGAGACATGTATGGCGACGATGAAGGACGATCCTCAGCAGGACCCGGCAGAGGGGTCCCGCGCGAATGTCGAAAGCGATCCCGCGACCAAGTTCTCCGCGTCCTACTCCGGGCCCGCCCGGCGGGACACCCGCGACGCGAGCGACCCGGTCCCGAGCGGATCGAACTGGGCGAACTCGATGGGTGGGGTCACCTCCGACCAGGTCATGAGCATGGCCGGCGATGTCGCACGCGAGCTGCCGTCGCGCATCGACGAGGCGATGAACGCCGTCGGCGCGACCGCGACCCGGCTCAAGGCCGAGGACGAGGAGACGCTGACGGCGTTCTACGCGGCCGGACTCGGGCTGACGCTCGGGCTCCTGTTCGCAGGCGCGAACCGGCTGCTCGTCCTGTTCGCCCTCGCGCCAACCGCCTTCCTCGGCGCAACTCTCTTCGGACGGCTGCGCGGGACGATCGGGACGACGGGACGACCGTCGACGGGGACGACGGCGAGCCGCGGCGCTAGGGCTCGCTAGCTCGCGGGCTCCGCGGGTTCGCCAGCTCGCGGGTTCCGGTCAGCCCGCGGCCGGCATCGCGTCCTCGAGAAGCACGAGCAGCGCCGCCTGGGCGACGTCGCGGACCTCGTCGTCGCAGTGCCGGGTGGGGAGTGTGCGTTCGCCGATCGACGGCCCGACGAGGATCATCCGGTATCCCGCGTGGTGTCGGTCGCACCGCTCCGGGTCGGCCGTGATGAGCCACGCGTCGTGAACGTCCTCGGGAAGCGACGAGACGATCGAGACGCCCGGCGGTGCCTCGACCTCGGGGTGATCCCCGGCCTCGAGGAGGACCACGTCGTGGCCCTCCTCTGCGAGCCGCTGGAGGGCATCGAGGGCACCCGGCGCGACTGATCGATGGTCGCCGGCCGCGGGGGTGACCGTGAGAGCGAGAGAGTCGACGAAGACGGTGCTCACCGCGTTGCGCGTCCGGACTCGTCGGTGTCGCGCGGGCCGGTGTTGCCCATGCCAGAGCTGCCCATGCCAGAGCTGCCCATGCCAGAGTTGCCCATGCCTGAGCTGCCCATGCCGCCCGTCGTTCGGCGCGCCGCCATCTCGCCGGTCGATGACCCGGCCTCGATCTTGCCGCGCCACGCCCCGGTCTCCTCGCCGCGGCCCTCGATGAACTGCTTGAACCTGTCGAGGTCTCCCTTCACCTGTCCCTGCGGCACGTGCAGAGCCGTTCCGACGTGCTCGACCGCGCCCTCGGGCTCGACCTCGAGCGTGAGGTCGATCCGGGTGCTGTCCGGCGCGAGCGGCTCGAAGCGGACGACACCGCCGTTCTTGGCGCCGCTCGTCGACTGCCAGGCGATCTCGCGGTCGGGCTCCTGCGTCATGATCGTCGCTCGCCAGGTCTTCTCCTGGCCGCCGATCCTCGCGGTCCACTCGAGGGTCGTGTCGTTCATCTGGATGACGCGCTCGACGCCCTCCATGAACCGGGGGAAGTCCTCGAACTGCGTCCACTGGTCGTACGCAGTGCGCACGGGAACGTTGACCTCGATGCTCTCGTGGATCGTCGGCATCAGTGCACCTCCGTTGGGCGCCGGCGGGTGTCGCGCCGACGCTGGACTCGTCGCCATCTGACCGCGGGCACGTCGGGCCGGCGCGTCAGACGACGATGAACCATGGGGCGACCGCGGGGCGACAACGCGTCCGCGATCCCCGGTTGCAGGCGGCTCACAGACGCTCGACGACCGGCTCGCCGGCCGGTCGTCGAGCGTCTGTCGTCACGATGCGGGTCTCGCGCACATGGTGCGGGTGGGCGGCCGCGCCGGCGATGCCCGGCGTCCCGTCACAGTGGCTCCCGCCGGAAGATCCGGACGAGGGCCAGGACGATGACCTCAAGGACCGTCCAGCCGATCAGCGCGACGAGCGCCGTGGTGTCGAACGTGGCGCCGGCACTGCGAAGCGCATCGGTGCGCAGGATCCCCTCGAAGGGGCCGACGAGCGGACGGCTCAGGTCGAGCACGAGCCGCACGATCGAGTTGCCCTCCTGGGCGCCGATGGCGAGGAGGAAGATCCTCAGGGCGATGATGAGCTGGATGACGCCGAAGATGAAGACGACGACACGGCTGAGGAGTTCGGCCCCGCTCGGGCGCGACGTCGTGACGCGATCCTCGTATCCGACGCGGTGATCGTCCTGCGCACCGTCGTCGTGGACGACGGTGCGCCGATGCTGTTCGTAGGTCATCGAGATGACCTCCTCTCCACTCCGTGAATCAGGACGCCGGGCCTCGAGGGCCCGGCGTCCTCATCCAAGCGCGATGGCTAGGACGACGACGGCGAGGCCGACTCCGACGGCATCATCGACGAGGACGACGACTCGGACGGCATGGCCGAAGACGACTCCGACGGTGCCGAGAGCGACTCGCTCGGGCTGGTGCTCGCGCTCGGTGAACAGGCGGCCAGCGCGCCCACGAGCGCAAGGCCGGCGAGAAGGGCGAGAAGTCTCTTCATACGCTTGGTTCCTCGGTGTTCGGTGGGTCCTGCTGCGGCCCGCAGGCGGCATCCCGAGGAACGCTATGGTGCTGTCGGGCACGGACCCACCGCTCTCCGCTGCCGGTTCCGTTGCAGGGCTGTGTCAGGGAGCGGGAGGCGTGGAGCCTTCTCGCGATCGCGTCGACGATCCGCCCCATGGGCTCGGGCGCCTTGTCATATCGCCGTCACGGCCATCGCTCCGCGCGCTATCGGGCCGGTCTCATCCGCTCTCCATGCTCAAACCGACGGGGTTGCCCGACCCCGAGGGTCACGGCCGGCGACGATCCCGGACCCAACGCTGACATGAACGACCTGGAGGCGAGAACCGATGGCCGACCACGATCAGGGCCCGCGCGCGACGTCGGTCGGCGCATCTCCCGTCGACGACCGGACGTACGACCTGCTGCAGGCGCTGACGTCGAAGCTCGAGTCGATCGAGGCCTACGAGATGTACTCGCAGGACGAAGATGGCGAGATCTTCGAGGACATGCTCGAGGACGAGCGGCGTCACGCGGCCCGCCTGCTCGATGCGCTGAAGCGCACCCTGGCCGAGTCATGAGCGCCGTCCGCACGGCCGCCCCGACGCCCCGTGACGGTCCACTGCGCCTGATCGGGCGGCTCGACCGCTCCTTCGTCTTCGACGTCGGCCTCGGGCTGACGGCCATCGCCATCGCGATCGCCCTGAACCTGGTCCGCTGAGCCAGGAACTCCGGGGATCACGGCTCGTGCCCGGGCGACCCATGGCCGCCCGGAGAGTCCGGTGAAACTCGCTCGATCTCCTCCTCGTTCTCTTCCTCGACCGCCTCATCGACCTCCGGCGGCGGCTCGGGAGCGACCGGCTCGTCGCGCGCCTGCAGGGGCTCGAGGACGATCTCGAGCGCCGCGACGAGCGGAACCGCCACGAAGGCTCCGACGATCCCGGCCGCCGCTCCTCCCACGAGCAGGCTCACGAGCACGAGGAACGGCGACAGACCGACGGTGTTGCGCATCACGAGCGGCACGAGGACGTTGCCTTCGACCAGGTGGAGGACGAGGTAGGCGACCAGGACGACGAGAGCGACCTGAGGCGAGACCGTGATGGCGACGATGAGCGCCGGGACGGCTCCGAGAGCGGGTCCCACGAGCGGGATCGCCTCGCAGATCGCCGCTATGACGGCCAGCAGGAGCGCGGCCGGCAGCCCGACGAGCGTGTAGATGATGCCCGTCGCGATCCCGATCGCCCCCATGAGGATCAGCTGGCCGCGGACCCACAGCCCGAGCCGGGTCTCCACGCGATTCCATGCGGCGCGCGCCGCCGGGCGGTGACCCTCGGGGACGAAGGCGAGGATGTAGCGCTGCAGGCGAGCGTGCTCGACCAGCCAGAAGAAGACGATCACGAGGAGCGTGACGATCGAGACGGCCGCCTCGGCCACGGACACCCCCGTCTCGAGGAGCGTGGTCGTGTTCGGTGTCGGTGGGTGGGCGAGAAGCTCGCGTGCCGCCGTCGTCACCGACGTCGCGGCCGTGCCGAGCGCCGGCGGTTGGACATGACCCGCCCACGCGTCGATGCCGTCGAGGAGCCCCGGGATGGCCCGGTAGGTCGTGGCTGCCTGCGCGATGGCGACGGGTGCGACGAGGAGGACGACGATCGCGACCATGGCGAGGAACGCCGCGTAGACGAGCAGGACCGTCCACGCACGCCCGATTCCCAGCCTCGCCCGGAGATGGCCGATGACCGGCTCGAGCGCCGATGCGAGCAGGACGGCGACGAAGACGAGCAGCACGACGCCCATCGCCAGGGCCACGACACGCGCGACGAGCAACACGACGCCGATGCCGATGGCCAGGCCGGCGCCGCGGGCGGCCCAGCGGATCGTCTCGGAACGCACGCCCCCGATGCTGCCCGGAAACGACAAGCGGGCGGACCGCTGCCGGCCGCCCGCGACGAGACGCGTGCCTATCAGGTCAGGAACAAAGAGGGAAAAGAGCGCCCGGCTCGCCCGAACTTCCTGGCCGGACGCTCTTGTAGCGATCCTAGGGTTCGGTCCGTGTCGGCGACGCTCTTTCGCGGCGGCCCGAACGTAACAACGGCATTACAGCCCTTCGTCGATCGTGCGTTTGCCATGCGACGGCTGACGGATGGGGGCGTGGACGGCTCGTACTTGTAACGGCGCGCCGCCGTGCCATTGTCCGGACGCCACGCCGGCGCGGCGATCCTCCTGACATGCAAACCGGCCATCACCCGGCGCGCATCGGGGAGGAGCTTCTCGGTGGATCGCGCCTGTTCGTCGTCTCCAACCGCGGACCGTTGAGCATCGTCCCCGACGAGGAATCCCCCGACCGCCTCTCCGCGCGGCGCGGTTCCGGCGGGCTCGTCACGGCGCTCGGCGGGATCGCAGCCCATCTGCCCGTCACCTGGGTCGCGGCCGCGCTCGACGACGGGGACCGCGTCGCCGCCCGCTCCCGAGGATCGCTCGAGCGGATCGTCCGTGCGGCGCTGCCGGGACACGACCTGAGGCTCGTCCTCGTCGCCCTCCCGGAGGAGGTCCACCGAGCCTACTACGGCGTGGTGGCCAACCCGTTCCTGTGGTTCCTCCAGCACGGCCTCGAACTCGGACAGGAGGTGGCCGCGGATGACGGGTCCCTGCTCGACGCATGGCGAACCGGGTACGTGGCCGCGAACGAGCGGATGGCGGCGGCGACGCTGCGGGCGATCGCCCGGGTCGAGCGGCCCGTCGTCTGGGTCCACGACTACCAGCTCTACCTCGTCCCCGAGCTCATCCGCCGCGCGCGGCCGGACGCCACGATCGCTCACTTCACGCACATCCCGTGGCCGGCCCACTCGGCCTGGGAGATGGCCCCGGACCCGAT
>DASVZT010000055.1:0-9715 GCA_036391495.1 Candidatus Limnocylindrales bacterium | reverse complement strand
AGTCGTGCTCGTCGGGATCGTCCTTCCACTCGACCCTGGCCATGTCCTCCCTCTCTTCGAGCCCGCGTCCCTCGTCCGACCCGGCCTGCCCCGACTGGTCGGGGAAGTCGACCGACGAGCGGCACTCTACCAACCACCCGCAGCCTCCGACCGACGCAGGAAGGTGCCGCTCGTGGGGCGGATCGCCGCGCGCCCGCGGACGAATCGCTCCGCCGCGAGACAATGGTCCTCCAGGGCAGACGGAGGCGAGCGTGGCGAACGACGGTTTGGTGCCGAACGAGGCGCAGGCGGCGAACTACGGGCTGGTGGCGGACATGCGGGCCGAGGTGGAGGTCCCGCGCGGCGGAATCCTGAGTCGGACCGTGTTCGAGAACGAAACCCTGGGGCTCACCCTGTTCGCGTTCGACGTCGGGCAGGAGTTGACCGAGCACACCTCCACGCGCGCCGCGATCATCGAGGTGGTCGAGGGCGAAGCCGAGATCAGGCTCGACGGAGACGTCCACCTGCTGGCAGCCGGGGCATGGATCGCCATGCCGCCCGGCATGCGCCACGCCATCCGCGCGACGAAGCCGCTCGTGATGGCCCTGACGCTCCTCAGGTTCCCGACCTGATCGCCGAGCCGCGACCGATCGAAGGGCGAGGTCGGCGTCCGGTCCGTCCCCGGCACGCCCTCGGCGACGCTCGAGCCCCAGCCGGGTCCGCCACCTGTCTGTATCGAGCCAGGCCCCGATGAGGCATCGAGGGCATTGTCCTGATATGCGTGCGCGTGGCACAGTGGACGCAAGATCCATCCGGCCCGCGAGGCGCGTCCCGCCGACCGGCAACTCGACAGACCGGAGCCGCTCCCATGACCAAGACGGCGCACCATCCCGTGACCGGGCGCTCGACCGGCACGCCCGTCGCCGGCACGCCTGTCGCCGGCATGCCCCTGGCCGGCATGCCTGTCGCCGGCACGAGCGCCACGACCCCAACCGGCACACCCACCGCGAACCAGGCCGGCGCGCGGGTCAACCCCGACGCGTACGCCCAGGCCGCCGACTTCCTCCCCCTCGACGGCATCGATCACGTCGAGTTCTGGGTCGGCAACGCCCGACAGGCGACGGCGTACTTCCGCGCCCTCTGGGGCTTCACGCCAGTTGCCTTCGCCGGACTCGAGACGGGCGTCCGCGACCGCGCCAGCTACGTCCTGCAGCAGCACGACATCCGGATCGTGGTCACGGCGCCGCTCACCCCGGACGGGGAGCTGGCCGAGCACGTTCGAGCCCACGGCGACGGCGTCCACGACATCGCCTTCGCGGTTCCCGACGCGGCCGCCTCCTGGCGTGAGACGACGAGCCGCGGCGCGCGCTCGGCCGTGGTCCCCCGCGAGCTCGACGGCGGCGAGGACGGCGTGCTCCGTGTGAGCTCGGTCTTCACCTACGGCGAGGTCCGTCATTCGTTCGTCGACCGCCGTGACTATCACGGCGTGTTCGCGCCCGGCTACCGTCGAATCAAGAAGGCGGCCCGGGCCGCGACCGGCCTCAGCCTGCTCGAGATCGACCACTGCGTCGGGAACGTCGAGCTCGGCGAGATGGACCGGTATGTCGACTTCTACCGTGACGTCTTCGGCTTCGCGCAGCTGATCCACTACGACGACACGGTCATCCACACCGAGTACAGCGCTCTCATGTCCAAGGTCATGACCAACGGCAGTGGGCGCATCAAGTTCCCCATCAACGAGCCCGCCTCTGGCCGGAAGAAGAGCCAGATCCAGGAGTTCCTCGACTGGTATCACGCGGCCGGCACACAGCACATCGCGCTGCGCACCGAGGACCTCGTCCGGACCGTCCGCGCCCTGCGCGACAACGGCGTCGAGTTCCTCGGCATGCCCCACGCCTACTACGAGTCGCTTGCCGATCGGGTGGGCGACGTCGGCGTCCCGATGGAGGTCCTCGAGGAGCTCGGGATCGAGGCCGACCGCGACGAGGAGGGCTACCTGCTCCAGATCTTCACCCGGCCGATCCAGGACCGCCCGACGTTCTTCTTCGAGATCATCGAGCGCCACGGGTCCCGGGGTTTCGGCGTGGGCAACTTCAAGGCGCTGTTCGAGGCGATCGAGATCGAACAGGCCCGGCGCGGGAACCTCTGAGCCGGGCGGGGAGCGATGCGCCTGGCTCACGTCCGCGAACGTCGCGCGCCGGCCGGCTCGCCGTGGCGCCTCGCGGCCGCCCTCGACCCGATGGCCGCCAGCTGGCTCGACATCGAGGTCGCCCGTCGCCGTGCAGTGGCGGCGAGGCCGAGCCTCGCCCATGACAGCCAGCTCCATCGCCAGCCCGTCACGACCCTCGATGATCACCTCTCCCGCGGGCTCCGCGTCGAGGCCCTCGCGGACCTCGTCGAGGGCTTCTCGCCGCGGGACGGCGAGGACTCCGCGATCCTCGACGCCGACGACGTCGACTTCGGCCTCCCGGTCCTTCGGCCACCCTCGTTCCGGGACTTCTATGCCTTCGAGGGGCACGTCGGGACGATCTGGCAGCGACGTGGCCAGGAGATCCCGGAGGCGTGGTACCGGCTGCCGATCTTCTACTTCTCCAACACGTCCGAGCTGCGGGGGCCCGGCGAGGCGGTCTGGGCGCCCCGCGGGTCGGAGGAGCTGGACTACGAGCTCGAGGTCGGCGTCCTCGTCGACACTGCCGTCCGCGACCTCTCGCCGGCACGGGGCGAGGAGGCGATCGGGGGCTATTTCGTCCTCAACGACTGGTCGGCGCGCGACCTGCAGCGCGAGGAGACCGCCGTCCGTCTCGGACCTGCGAAGGGCAAGGACTTCGCGACGTCGATGGGTCCCTGGCTCGTGACGCCCGACGAGCTGGCCGATCGCCGCACCGCGGGCGCGACGGCGCCCGACCTCGTCATGACCGCGACCGTCCGGACGGCCGACGGGCAGGTTGTCGAGACGTCGCGCGGGATGCTCTCCTCCGCGCATCACGCCCTCGGCGCGATGGTGGCGCGCGCCTCCGCCGACGTGCGCCTGCGGCCCGGCGACGTCATCGGCAGCGGGACTGTGGGCGGTGGCTCGCTGCTCGAGATCCGGGAGGCGACCCTCGGGCGCTATCTCCAGCCGGGCGACGAAGTCACGCTCGAGGTCGAGCGGCTCGGTCGCCTCGTCACACCGGTCGTCGCCCGCCCGGATCACCGCCCGGATCACCGCCCCAACCGCCCCGAGAGGGGAGCCCCGGCGCGAGGAGGCCGCTAGCCCGATGTTCTACGTCGCCCGCGGGAGCGTCCCGCCGACGCGCCATACGCAGCACCGTGCGCCCGACGGCAGCCTCTATGCCGAGGAGCTGTTCGGCGTCGAGGGCTTCACCGGCCGCAGCTCGCTCCTGTATCACCTCGCGCCGCCGACCCGCGTCACGCGGATCGAGCCGCTCGGGCCTGTCACGGTCGACACCGCCGACGATGGCTCGCACCATCACCAGCTCATCGACAGCAGCGGCCTCGAGCCGGCCGGGGACGCGATCTCGGGGCGTGTGCCGTTGTTCCACAACACCGATGTCGTCATGGGCGTGGTCCGGCCCGTGGCCGCGATGCCGCCCCGCACGTACTACCGCAACGGCGAGGGCGACGAGATGCTGTTCGTCCACGAGGGGACGGGCACGCTGCGCACGAACTTTGGCGACCTCACGTACCACCCCGGCGACTACCTGGTCCTGCCGATCGGGACGACGTGGCGGCTGGATCCCGATGACGGCGTCGGGCAGCGGATGCTCTACCTGGAGTGCCCGTCCGAGCTCGAGCCGCCGCGCCGCTACCGCAACGACTACGGTCAGCTCCTCGAGCATGCGCCGTACTCGCAACGGGACATCCGGGTGCCCGAGTTCCGCGAGCCGCACCGCGAGGAGGGGGAGTTCCAGGTCGTCGTTCGGGCGCGCGGCCGCCACACCGCCTACCACGTGGCGGCACACCCGTTCGACGTCGTCGGCTGGGACGGCTACCTGTGGCCGTTCGCCTTCGACATCGCCGACTTCCAGCCCATCACGGGGCGCGTCCACCAGCCGCCGCCCGTGCACCAGACCTTCCAGGGCCGCAACTTCGTGGTCTGCTCGTTCGTGCCGCGCAAGTTCGATTACCACCCGCTCGCGATCCCGGCTCCCTACAACCACTCGAACATCAACAGCGACGAGGTCATCTACTACGTGGCCGGCAACTTCATGAGCCGGCGTGGCGTGGGGATCGCCTCGTTCACGCTCCACCCGGCCGGCATCCCGCACGGCCCGCACCCGGGGACGGTCGAGGCCTCGATCGGCAAGGAGGCGACGGAGGAGCTGGCCGTCATGGTCGACACCTTCCGGCCGCTCGCGATCACTCCCCGGGCGGCGGCGCTCGAGAACCCGACCTACCCGTACACGTGGCTCGAGTCGACCGAGGCCGCCGAGGAGGCGAGCCGCCTGGCCGAACGCGGCCCGGAGGCGTTCCCGGATTGACGCGACCGGCCGACCGGTCGCTCGACGTTCGCCCGACGATGAGGTGCGCGACATGAGCGTCCAGGCCATCCCCCGCAGGCGGCGCGGTCCGGCGAACGCGCCAGGCGGGCGCAGCGAGAGCTTCGACCACCACGACCCCGGCTTCGTGCGCGATCCCGAGAGCGTCTTCGGGCCGATGCGGGAGGAGCATCCGCTCGTCCATTCGGACCGCTACGGCGGCTTCTGGGTCCTCACCCGCTACGACGACGTGATCGCGGCCGCGATCGATCACGAGGCATTCACGTCGGCCGTCCCCGGCACGACCCTCATCCCCTCCACGCAACCGCGCACCGACCCGCTGCTCCCGATCGAGCTCGACCCGCCCGAGCACACGCGGTACCGCGCCCTCGTCAATCCCGTCTTCGCCAAGCCGCGCATCGACGCGATGCGCCCGGACCTCGAGATCCTGGCCACGAGACTGCTCGAGGACTTCGTGCGCGAGGGCGGCGGCGACGTCATGGCGGAGTTCGCGCACCCGATGTCGCTCGGCTCGCTCGCGCGGCTCATGAACCTCCCCGAGGAGGACGAGGAGCGCTGGTTCGACTGGGTCGAGCGGATGTACTCGAACGCGCTGCGTGACAAGGGCGACCAGGCGCAGGCGGTCCGCGAGGCGGAGGCCTACATCGCCGATCGAATCGAGGAGCGCCGGCAGGAGCCGCACGACGACTTCCTCGGGATGCTGCTCCAGGCGGAGGTCGAGGGCCACCGCCTGTCGGACCTCGAAATCCGCCAGTTCGGGATGCTGATGCTCCTCGCGGGTTACGAGACGACCTCCGGCGCGATGGGCATGAGCCTGCTTCGCCTCGCGGAGCACCCGGACGAGCGCGCGCTGCTGTTCGGCGACGCCCTCGGGCTCGAGCACACCGCGGTCAACGAGCTCCTGCGTCTCATCTCGCCTGTGCAGGTCTTCGGCCGCAACGCGGCCCACGACGTCGACATGTACGGTCAGACGATCCCCGCCGGCGACGTCGTCCTGCTCGCCTACGGCGCGGCGAACCACGACCCGCGCGCCTTCGAGCAACCGGAGCGCTGTGTCCTCGACCGGCATCCCAATCGCCACGTCGCCTTCGGCCACGGACGCCATCTCTGCCTGGGCTCGAACCTCGCCCGCCTCGAGCTGACGATCATGATCGAGCGCTTCGCCGAGATGCTCCCCGACTTCCACCTCGATCCGGACCGTCCGCCCCGGTGGAAGCCGCGTGGCGACGTGCGCGCTCTCGCGTCGCTGCACCTGCTCGCCGGGCCGGCGTAGAGACGCCTCGGCGCCGGCCGATGCCCTCCCTGTGCGGCTTGCCGTCGAGCGTCCCGAGTTGACGATGCGGCTGTCGCCCGCTGCGAGGCGCCGTCTCGCCGACCTGCGCCTGTCCGCTCAACTCCTGGGCTCGCGGGTCGCGCAGTCGCCGGCCGAGGCCGTCCGCTGGATGCTCGGCCTCCAGGCCCAGGATCTCCCGGGCGTCCTGTGGTCGGTCGGGCTGCGCAGCGCCGCGACCGAGGCTGAAGTGCGGGCAGCCTTCGACGCCGGCGAGATCGTACGGTCCTGGCCCCTGCGGGGCACGCTGCACCTCGTCGCGGCCGAGGACCTGCACTGGATGCTGGAGCTCACGACGCCCCGGGCGATCGCCTCCGAGTCGCAGCGGCGCCGGCAGCTGGGCATCACCGACCCTGACATCGAGCGGGCTCGCGAGACGGCGGTGGCGTCCCTGCCCGGCCGGAGCGCGCTGTCCCGGGACGCGCTCCTCGCGGCGATCGCTGCCGGTGGCGTGTCGACGGACGGGGCACGTGGCTATCACCTGCTCTGGTTCCTTGCCCAGACGGGCACGCTCGTACTCGGCGCGTCGCATGGCCGGGGGCAGACGTTCGCGCGGCTCGACGCGTGGGTCACTCGGCCGCGGCGGCTCGAGAAGGACGAAGCCCTGGGCGAACTTGCATCGCGGTATGTCCGCGGCCACGGCCCCGCGTCCGTGGAGGACCTGGCCCGATGGTCCGGCCTGGCCGTCCGCGATGTCCGGCGCGGCATCGCGGTCGCAGGCGATCGCCTGGTCGAGATCGAGCTGGACGGCCGATCCTTCCTCCTCGACCGGGCTGCCGCGGACGATGACGGTCGTGGCGACCCGGTGCTGCTCCTGCCGGGATTCGACGAGTACCTCCTCGGCTACCGCGATCGCTCGGCGGTCCTGGCGCCCGAGCACGCGAACGCGATCGTGCCCGGGGGCAACGGCGTCTTCCGGCCGACCGTGGTCGTCGGTGGCGAGGTGGTCGGGACGTGGAGCCGGACGGTCCGGCCGCGCGAGGTGGTCGTCGAGGCGGCCTTCTTCGACGGCGGGCCGGCGGACGAGCCTCGGGATCTCGGGCAGGCGGCGCTTCGATACGAGCGGTTCCTCGAGCGCCCCGTTCGGGTCGCCGCGCGCCGCTGACGACGACCGCGGCTCTGACGACGCCGCGGGCCGCTGACGGCGACGCGGCCTCAGGACAGGAGGGCTGCCCGCTCCCAGGTCTCGACGCGCCAGAGGCGGCCTTCCCGCGCCGAACGCTGCCGGAACCCGGCGGCCGCGAGCCTCTCCTCGATCAGCTCGCGCCGGTGGATCCGCATCCGGTATCCCGCACAGCGGCGGAAAGCGACGGCGTTCGCGACCGCCGCCCCGGTCCGCACCCACCACGTGTCCTTGGGGTACACGAGCCCGAGTCGCCGGCGCGCGAGCGCGGACGCGGTCGCGAGGAGGCCGTCGAGATCGCCGTAGCAGCAGACGACCCTGTCGAGCGTCACGAGATCGGCCGGCGCCAGGGTCGCCCCGACGGCCGTCAGGTCCCCGAGCACGTGCTCGACCCGATCGCCGAGGCCGCGGCGCCCCGCCTCCTCGCGCGCCGCCGCGAGATATGCCGACGACCCGTCCACGTCGACTGCGCGCGCCGCGCCGCGCTCGAGGAGCGACAGGTGGACCGCCCCGACCCCCGCTCCGACGTCGAGGACGGTCAGGCCCGATGCGTCGATCTCCGCGCTCACCTGCGCGATCAGCTCGCGCGTCGCCCAGGGCGCGCCCTTCGTCCGCAGCGCCCGCAGGTCGTCGGCGGCCGTGCGCTCGTCGAAGACGACCTCGCAGGAAGGGATCGCTTCGCCGCAGCAGCCTCCCATGGCCGATCTCCGTGGCCCCGAACTGCCCAATCGCCGGTCGCGGCGAGATGACCGCCGCGGTGCCCGGGATGATAGCGGCATCGGCTCGCCGAGGCGCCGCGTGTGTGAGGCGCCGTCTCGTAAGGCGTCGCGTGGCCCGATCAGCCTGCGGGGACAGGCTCAGTACGGCGCCGGAGGTACTCGCCGGTCAGCGAGCCCTCGGCGCGTGCAAGCTCGGTCGGAGGGCCCTCGAAGATGACCCGCCCCCCATCGTGGCCGCCGCCCGGTCCGAGGTCGATCACCCAGTCGGCCCGGGCGATGACGTCGAGGTTGTGCTCGATGACGATCACCGTCCTGCCTGCCTCCACCAGCCGATCGAGCAGCCCGATGAGGTTGTCGACGTCCTGCATGTGCAGCCCGGTCGTCGGCTCGTCGAGGACATACACCTCGGTCGTCCCCGACATCTCGATCGCCAGCTTGAGACGCTGGCGTTCGCCGCCGGAGAGGGTGTCGAGCTCCTGGCCGAGCGTGACGTAGCCGAGCCCGACGTCGGCCAGGCGGTCGAGCATGACCCGGACCGGTCGCTCCGTGAAGAACGCGCGCGCCTCGTCGACCGACATCGCCAGCACGTCGACGATGTTGCGCTCGCGCAGCCGGTAGTCCAGGACCGCGTCCGTGTACCGGCGACCCTCGCAGACCTCGCAGATGCTGACGACCTCGGCCATGAAGCCGAGGCTGGTGTAGGTCTTGCCGAGGCCGTTGCAGTTCGGACAGGCGCCCTCGGAGTTCGCGCTGAACAGGGCCGGCTTGACGCCGTTCGCCTTGGCGAAGGCCGTACGGATCGGGTCGAGGATCCCGGTGTACGTGGCCGGGTTCGAGCGACGGGAGCCGCGGATGGCCGATTGATCGACGACGGTCACCGATGGATCCGTCCGGGGCAGGCAGCCATGGATCAGCGAGCTCTTGCCGGACCCCGCGACGCCGGACACGGCGACGAGGACGCCGAGCGGCACGTCGACGGAGACGTCCTTGAGGTTGTGGAGCCGGGCATCGCGGATCGGGATCGTGCCGCGCGGCGCCCGGGGCTCGCGCTTCATCTCCTGGCGGACGTCGAGATGGCGCCCGGTGGCCGTTCCCGACGCGACCAGGCCATCGACGTCACCCGCATACACGACCGCTCCGCCGGCTGGTCCGGCGCCCGGCCCCATGTCGACGACGTGGTCGGCGATCCGGATGACCTCGGGGTCATGCTCCACGACGAGGACGGTGTTGCCCTTGTCGCGAAGGCGCCGGAGCAGCGCATTCATGCGCTGGACGTCGTGGGCGTGCAGCCCGATCGTGGGCTCGTCGAACACGTAGGTGACGTCCGTCAGCGGCGATCCGAGGTGACGGATCATCCGCGTGCGCTGCGCCTCGCCGCCCGACAGCGTGCCCGACGATCGCTCGAGGCTGAGGTAGCCAAGGCCCATCTCGACGAACGAGTCGAGGCTGGCGGTCAGCGCCGACAGGAGCGGGCCGACCGACGGCTCGTCGAGGCCGCGCACCCACTCCGCGAGGTCGCTGATCTGCATCGCGCAGGCCTCGGCCATGTTGACCCCCGCGATCCTCGACGACCGGGCCGCCTCGTTGAGCCGGGTGCCGCCGCAGTCGGGACAGGCGCGAAACGCGACCGCACGCTCGACGAACGCGCGGAGGTGGGGCTGCAGGGAGTCGACATCCTTGGAGAGCATCGACTTCTGGATCCGCGGCACCAGCCCCTCGTAGGTCAGGTTGATGCCGTTGATACGGACCTTGACGGGCTCCTTGTATAGGAAGTCGTGGAGCTCGGCCGGGGAGTAGTCGCGGATCGGCTTGCCCGGGTCGAAGAAGCCGGATTCGCTGAACATGCGGGTCGACCACCCGTCGGCGGTATAGCCCGGGACCGTGATCGCGCCCTCGGCCAGCGACTTCGTCCCGTCGTAGAGCTGCGTCACGTCGACGTCGTTCGTGACGCCCATCCCCTCGCAGCGGGGGCACATGCCGCCGGCGACGCTGAAGCTCACGCTCCTGGCGGCTTCCTTGCCGCGGTCGATGCTGACGGAGCCGGCACCGCTCACCGATGGCACGT
>DASVZT010000054.1:0-6123 GCA_036391495.1 Candidatus Limnocylindrales bacterium | reverse complement strand
GGCCGTGGACCCGGACGGCTCCGACACCGCGATCTTCGACAACGTCCTCGAGCTGCTCCACCTCTCGGGACGCTCGCTGCCGCACGTCATGATGATGATGGTGCCCGAGCCCTGGTCCCGCGATCCCGCGATGGACCCTGCGCGCAGGGCCTTCTATCGCTACCACTCCTCGCTCATGGAGCCGTGGGACGGACCGGCGTCGCTCGCCTTCACCGACGGCGTGCGCGTCGGCGCGACGCTCGATCGCAACGGCCTGCGTCCCGCCCGCTACACCGTCACCCGCGACCGTGTCGTCATGGCGTCGGAGACGGGCGTCCTCGACATCCCGGCCGCCGACGTCGTCGCGAAGGGCCGGCTGCAGCCCGGCCGGATGTTCCTCGTCGACACCGAGCTCGGCCGGATCGTGCCCGACGATGAGATCAAGGGGTCGATCGCTCGCGCACACCCGTACGCCGAGTGGGTCGCCGGCTCCCTCGTCCATCTCGACGAGCTCCCGGCACCCACGACCGTCCAGGATCCGGACCACGAAACGGTCCTCCGCCGCCAGGAGGTCTTCGGCTACACGGCGGAGGACGTGCGGCTGATCGTCGGGCCGATGGCCGCGACGGGCACCGACCCCGTCGGCTCGATGGGCAACGACGCCGCGCTCGCGGTCCTGTCGGACCGGCCGCGCCTCCTCTACGACTACTTCGCCCAGCTCTTCGCGCAGGTGACCAACCCGCCGGTGGACGCGGTCCGCGAGGAGATCGTCATGGCGACCGACCGTTCGATCGGGCCGGAGCAGAACCTGCTCGAGCCCGGCCCCGATGCCGCCCACCAGATCGCCCTCCCGTCGCCCGTCCTGGCCAACGAGGAGCTCGAGCGGATCCGCGGGCTCGACGGCGACCGCGCCTCCTTCGGCTTCCGGACGATCACGCTGCCGACGCTCTTCAAGGTCGGTGACGGCGGTGACGGCCTCCGCCGCGCCATCGAGGACCTCCGCCGCCAGGCGTCCGAGGCGATCGCCGAGGGCTACAACCAGGTGGTGCTGTCGGACCGCGGCCACGACGACGTCGATGCGCCGATCCCCGCGCTCCTCGCCGTCTCCGCCGTCCACCACCATCTCGTCCGGGCTGGGACCAGGGGGCGCGTCGGTCTCGTCGTCGAATCGGGCGAGCCGCGCGAGGCGCACCACATCTGCCTCCTCGTCGGCTACGGCGCGAGCGCGATCAACCCCTACCTCGCCTTCGAGACCATCGACGACCAGGTCCGCCTCGGCAACGTCCCCGGTCCGGCCGGCGAGGCCGAGGCACGCTATCGCCGGGCGCTCGTCAAGGGCGTCGTCAAGGCCATCAGCCGCATGGGGATCTCGACCGTCCACAGCTACCACGGCGCCCAGGTGTTCGAGGCCGTGGGGCTCGGCCGCGACTTCGTCGACGAATACTTCACCTGGACGCCGTCGCGAATCGGCGGCATCGGCATCGACGGCGTCGCCCGCGAGGTCCGTCTCCGCCAGGACCGCGCGTATCCGCCGAGGCGCCCGATCGTCCACCGTCAGCTCTCACCCGGCGGCGAGTACCAGTGGCGCGCCGAGGGTGCCCGCCATCTCTGGGACCCGCTGACGATCTCGACCCTGCAGAAGGCGGTCCGGACGGCCGACTACGCCGCGTTCAAGGAGTACACGGCGCTCGTCGACGACCAGTCAGACCAGCTGGCGACGCTCCGGGGCCTGCTCGAGCTCAGGCCGGCCCTGAGGCCGGTTCCGCTCGAGGAGGTCGAGCCCGTCGAGTCGATCGTCCGGCGGTTCAAGACCGGCGCGATGAGCTATGGGTCGATCAGCCAGGAGGCCCACGAGGCGCTGGCGATCGCGATGAACCGGCTCGGCGGCAAGTCGAACACGGGCGAGGGCGGCGAGGACCCCGCGCGGTACGAAGCGGCGCCCGACGGCGACGGAGACTCGCGCAACAGCGCGATCAAGCAGGTCGCGAGCGGCCGGTTCGGCGTGACCAGCGAGTACCTCGTCAACGCGCGCGAGATCCAGGTCAAGATGGCCCAGGGGGCAAAGCCCGGCGAGGGGGGTCAGCTGCCGGGCTCGAAGGTCTACCCGTGGATCGCACGGACCCGCCATTCGACCCCCGGCGTGGGCCTCATCAGCCCGCCGCCGCACCACGACATCTACTCGATCGAGGATCTCGCCGAACTCATCCACGACCTGAAGAACGCCAATCCCGACGCGCGGATCAGCGTGAAGCTCGTCGCCGAGGTGGGGGTCGGGACGGTCGCAGCGGGCGTCGCCAAGGCGCACGCGGACGTCGTCCTCATCAGCGGTCACGACGGCGGGACGGGCGCCTCGCCGCTGACCTCGATCAAGCACGCGGGCGTGCCGTGGGAGCTGGGGCTCGCCGAGGCGCACCAGGTGCTGCTCATGAACGACCTGCGCAGCCGGATCGCGGTCGAAGTCGACGGGCAGCTCAAGACCGGCCGCGACGTCGTGGTGGGAGCGCTCCTCGGCGCAGAGGAGTTCGGCTTCGCGACCGCGCCGCTCGTGTCGCTCGGCTGCGTGATGATGCGCGTCTGCCACCTCAATACCTGCCCGACCGGCATCGCCACGCAGGACCCGGAGCTCCGCGGGCGCTTCGCCGGCGAGCCCGAGCACGTCGTGAACTTCATGCGCTTCATCGCGCAGGAGGTCCGGGAGCACATGGCACGACTCGGGTTCCGGACGATCGACGAGATGGTCGGACGATCGGACCGGCTCGGGATGCGCCCGGCGATCGACCACTGGAAGGCACGGAACGTGGACCTGTCGCGGATCCTCGCGCGACCGGACGTCCCGGCCTCGTTCGGCAGGCGCTGCACGCGGCCGCAGGAGCACGGTCTCGAACGGTCACTCGATGCGCGCACCCTCCTGCCGCTGGTGGAGCCGGCTCTCTCCGAGGGTCTGCCGGTCAGCGCGGTCCTCCCGATCCGCAACGTGGATCGCGTCGTCGGGACGATGGTCGGCTCGGCGGTGACGAAGCGCTGGGGCCGCGACGGGCTGCCGGACGACACGATCCGGCTCCGGTTCGCGGGCTCGGCGGGCCAGAGCTTCGGGTCGTTCATCCCGCGCGGCGTGACGCTCGAGCTCGAGGGCGACGCGAACGACTACCTCGGGAAAGGGCTCTCCGGCGGACGCATCGTGATCGCGCCGCCCGCGGAGGCGACGTTTGCCGCCCACGAGAACGTCATCGTCGGCAACGTCGTCCTATACGGGGCGACGTCGGGCGAGGCCTTCATCCGCGGCGTCGCCGGGGAGCGCTTCGCCGTCCGCAACTCCGGCGCGACCGCGGTGGTCGAGGGTGTCGGAGACCACGGCTGCGAGTACATGACCGGGGGGCGCGTCCTCGTCCTCGGCCGGGCGGGCCGGAACTTCGCCGCCGGGATGTCGGGCGGGATCGCCTGGGTCCTCGACGAGGACGACCGCTTCGCCACACGTGTCAACACCGAGATGGTCGGCCTCGAGCGGCTGACGAAGGCGGGCGACGAGGTCGAGGACGTCCGGCGGCTCGTCGAGCGCCACCTGGCGCTGACCGGCAGCGAGCGGGCGGCCCAGGTCCTCGAGAGCTGGGGGTCGGCGGTCGAGTGCTTCGTCCGCGTCATCCCGCACGACTATGCGCGCGTGCTGACGGCCCAGTCGCGCATGCGCCGGGCCGGGCTGTCGGACGACGAGGCCGAGATGGCGGCGTTCGAGGAGAACGCGCGCGACGTGGCCCGGGCGGGCGGCGGCTGACATGGGCAGCCCGACCGGCTTCATCCGTCTCGCCCGCCGCACCTCCCCGGCGCGCCCGCCGCTGGAGCGGGTGCTCGACTGGAGCGACGCTCACCCGCGGCTCACGGAGGACGAGCTCGCGGACCAGGGGGCGCGCTGCATGGACTGCGCCGTTCCCTTCTGCCACGCCGGAACGCTCATCTCCGGGATGGCGTCAGGCTGTCCGCTCCACAACCTCATCCCGGAGTGGAACGACCTCGTCAGCCGCGGGCAGTGGCGCGAGGCGGCGATCCGCCTCTATCGCACGAACGATTTCCCGGAGTTCACCGGGCGTGTCTGCCCGGCCCCGTGCGAGGGGTCGTGCACGGTCGGTCTCGGCGGCGACCCCGTCGCGATCAAGACGATCGAGCAGGAGATCGCCGATCGGGCCTGGGAGAACGGCTGGATGACGCCCTCGCCACCCCCGGCACGGAGCGGGCGGCGCGTCGCGGTCGTCGGCAGCGGCCCGGCCGGGCTGGCCGCCGCGAACCAGCTGAACCGGGCCGGTCACTCGGTCACGGTGTTCGAGCGCGCGGACCGTGTCGGCGGATTGCTGATATACGGCATCCCGAACATGAAGCTTGGCAAGGGCGTCGTCCGGCGGCGCGTCGAGCTGATGGCGGCAGAGGGTGTGGTCTTCGCCACCGGTGTGACCGTCGGGGCCGACGTGAGCGCGTCCGACCTGCTGCGCGACGCCGACGCCGTCGTGCTCGCGACTGGTGCGACGGTCGCCCGCGACCTGCCGATCCCGGGACGGGAGCTGGGCGGGATCCACCTCGCCATGAGCTTCCTGCGCGGGAACACACGTCGGCTGCTCGATGCGGCCGATGAGGTCGGCGCGGCCCCTCCTGAGCCGACAGCGCCACCGATCGACGCGCGCGGGCGCCACGTCCTCGTCATCGGCGGCGGCGACACGGGGACGGACTGCGTCGGGACGGCGATCCGCCAGGGAGCTGCGAGTGTCCGACAGCTCGAGATCCTGGCGCGGCCGCCCGAGACGCGGGGACCGGACAACCCCTGGCCCGAATGGCCGAAGGTCTACCGGCTCGACTACGGCCAGGAGGAGGCAAAGGCGCTCTGGGGCGAGGATCCGCGCCGCTACGCGACGATGACTCGCCGGTTCGTCGGGCGCGACGAGCGCGTGACCGGCGTCGAGATCGCCCAGGTGGATTGGACGAGCGGCCCCGACGGCCGGCCGGCGATGCGCGAAGTGCCCGGGACCGCCGAGACGATCGGCGGCGACCTCGTCCTGCTCGCCCTGGGATTCAGCGGTCCGGAGGCGGGGCTCCCGAAGGCCTTCGGTTGCGAGCTCGACCCGCGCGGGAACATCCGCACGGGGCCGGACCGGATGACGAGCGTGCCGGGGATCTTCGCCGCCGGCGACTGTGTGCGCGGCCAGTCGCTCGTCGTCTGGGCGATCCGCGAGGGTCGGACGGCGGCACAGGGTGTCGAACGCTTCCTCACGGGCGAAGGGCTCCTGGCCGTCGGGTAGGAGGGTTTCTCGCCATCGATCGCGAATCCCCGGCTGCACCTGTCGATTCCGCGCTCGCGAGGACGTCGTCCTGTTGACGGGCCGAAGCGCGGCCCGAGCGACGGAGAACGACGATGTCGAAGTATCTCCTGGCCTATCGGGGCGGCGGGATGCCGGAGTCCGCGGAGGATCAGGCACGCGTCATGGCGGCCTGGGGCGAGTGGTTCGGCCGCCTCGGCGGCGCGGTCGCCGATCCCGGGAACCCGACGAGTGGCTCGCGGACGATCGCATCGGACGGCCGCGTCTCGAATGGCACGCCGTCGATCACCGGCTACTCGATCATCTCGGCCGACTCGCTCGACGCGGCCGTGTCGCTGGCGAAGGATTGCCCGGTCCTGTCCTCGGGTGCGTCGATCGAGGTCCTCGAGACGGTCGACGTCATGTAGTCGACGTCATGGAGCGATCCGCGCCATCCCACCCTCCGGCGCGGCGGGTTCAGCGGCCGAGGATGATCCCCAGGAGCGCCTCGGCCGTCGGCTCGAGCTCGATCTCCGCGCGGTTCGCGATGACCGCCACGCACGGCCCGCCGACGAGGCAGCGCCAGACGCTGCGTGCGCCGGCGAGGTGCCCGCCGTGTCCGACGGCGGCCCGCCCGAGGACTGACAGGCGGGAGATGCCCAGGCCGTACGGACCCTCGGCGGTCACCGAACCGCGCGGGGCGAGCATGACGGCGAGGTCCGGGCTCGTCGCGACCTCGCGCCCGACGAGGGCGAGGTCCATGGCCGTCCCGGCGATGCCGCCGGCGGCATCGATCGCGGTCAGGACGGACGGGTAGGGCGGCAGTCCGGAGGAGCCGGTCAGGTCGGCCCAGCCGCCGGTCGTCCGG
>DASVZT010000053.1:0-9062 GCA_036391495.1 Candidatus Limnocylindrales bacterium | reverse complement strand
GGCCAGCCCTCGCAGGCCGCCTGCCGATTCGACTCTCGTGGGTCGAGTCCCTCCTCGCTGCGAGATTCGTCGCTGGGAGGGCTCCCGCGCCACCTCCGGGCGGGGGCGAGTCGCATAAGGATGGCCAGGGCCGAGATTGGGGAGGGAGGAGCTGGGCCGCCGCGAGACGGCGAGGCGAGACCGCTAGACGAGACCGCTACACGAGACCGCTACACGAGACCCAGCGCCTGCGCACGGACGAGTGCCGCCGTCCGGCTCGACGACCCGAGCTTGGCGAGGATGTGGGCGACGTGCCATTTCGCCGTGCCGAGCGAGACGAAGAGCTCCTCGGCGATCCGCGCGTTGCCGGCGCCCGTTGCCATGAGGCGCAGGACGTCGAGTTCACGCGGCGTCAGCGGCTCGACCAGGCCGACCGCCCCGGACGGACCCGATGAACCAGCCGGACGCGATGAACCGGAGAGACCGGGTGCGCCCTCGACGCGGCCGGGCGACAGGGCGTCGAGGAGACGATCGACGAACGCGGGGTCGACGGGACGGACGCCCGCGAGCGACGGGCGGAGAGATGCCCCGTCGTCGACGAAGCGCCGGACATAGCCGCCCGGCGCCGCCAGGCGGATCGCCTCCTCGAGGCTCGACCGCGCCAGGGCCGGGTGCCCGAGCGCCTGGGCCGCGCGTGCCTGGAGAATGGCCACGGAGATGAGCTCCGGCACGTCGCGTCCCTTGGTGAAGGTTTCGTGTAGGCCGGCCAGCAGGTCGGCGGCGTCGCGCATCCGGCCCTGCGCGAGACGGACGCGCGCCACCGTGAGCTCCGCCGAGCGGGCGAGCAGCGCCAGGATCGGCGCGTCCGGCGGCGCCTCCGGCCTGGGCGCGTCGGCCCAGCGCGCGGCAGCCGCGATGTCGCCGCCGACGAGGCGGAGCCTCGCCTCGGTTTCCCCGGAGAGCGACGGCAGGGTCAAGCCCGTCGCGGTCGTGTCGGCAGACGTGGGGCGGATGCCGGCGAGCGCCTCCTCGATCGAGCCTGTTGCGGCACGTGCCAACGCGAGATACGGCAGGGCCCAGCCGAAGACGGGGCGTCTGACCCCGAGCGCCTCGGCATCCCGGAGACCGGCCTCCAGCTCGTTCCGTGCCCCGACCGGATCGTCCGCCTCGTACCTCGCGATGCCGAGGACCAGCCGGGCCGACCACGCGATCGGCAGCGGGCGTCCGGCCGGGCCGGCGAACTCCGCGAGCACCTCGCGGCAGAGCGTCTCCGCCTCGTCGCGGCGCCCGATCGTCTCGAGCCCGTGCGCGAGGGGGTTGACGGCCGGCAGCACGGCGAGCGGCGTCCCCGACCTGCGCGCCTCGGCGTATGCCTCCCGCAGGGCGTCGATCGCCGTGTCCGTGTCCCCGCGCGCCAACCTGGTCAGGCCGACGGCCTCCAGGCCGAGGGCGCGGAACAGCGGATCCTGGTCGACGAGCTCGAGACCTGCGATCGCGTTCGACTCTGCAGCGGGATCCGTCGTCGAGCCGATCAAGCCCCGCAGGATGAGGAAGCGGCCGTGGCCGGGCGTCGGTGCCGACGCGCCCGGACGGTCGGCCAGCCGCAGCGCCTCGCCGAGGCGGCCGCCGTAGAAGAGCGTCCAGGCGCGCAGACTTGCCAGCTCCGGGTCCGCGTCGACGATCGCCGGGCCGAGCGCGTCGAGCCAGCGACCGAGAACGCCGATCTCGCCCGACTCGAACGCAGCACGCGCATGCGCATGGACGGCCCGGGCGGCCTGGTCATGGGCGCCCGAGCGCAGCGCAAGCGCGATCGCCTCGTCCGGGAGACCGGCGGCTTCGAACCAGGTCGCCGCTCGTCTCTCGAGCCGGCGCCGCTCCTCGGGATCGACGAGGGACCGCAGGTAGTCGGCGAAGAGGTGGTGGTAGCGGAACCAGCGCCCCTCGCCATCGAGGCGGACGACGAAGAGGTTGCGCCGCTCCGCGACGGCGAGAAGGTCGCCGGCGTCAGGTCGGCCCGTGAGCTCCGAGCAGAGAGCCGCCGTGAAGCGGTCGACGACGGAGGTACGCGCGAGGAAGTCGCGCAGGTCCAGCGGCAGGCCGGCCAGGACCTCGTCGGCGAGGTAGTCGAAGACGAATCGCCGGCTGCCGGACAGGGCCGCGACGGATGCGCCCGGGTCAGGACCCTCGCCGAGGGCGGCAGCGGCGAGCTGCAGGCCGGCTGCCCAGCCCTCGGTCCGGACGGTCAACCGCTCCAGGTTCGCGTCGTGGAGTCGCGTCCCGGCCATCGCCAGGAGCTCGGCTGCCTCGGGCGCCGTGAACCTGAGCTCGTCCACCCGGATCTCGACAAGGGCCCGATGAGCACGCAGCTTCGCCAATTGGAGCGGCGGGTCCTCGCGGGTCACCACGACCGTGTGGAGGAACGGCGGCGCCCGCTCGATGAGGATCCTGAGGAGCGCATGGACGGGCGGTGACACGACCGCGTGGTAATCGTCGAGGACGAGGACGATCTCGCGGTCGTCGAGCTCGACAGCCTCGAGCAGGAGGGCGGCCACGAGGTCGGGCGCGACGTTTCCGTTCGCTCCGAGCGCCGCCGGCACGCGCAGTGCCCCGGGCCGTCCCGGCGCCAGGGCGGCCGCGAGATGACGCACGAACCGCTCCAGGTCGTCTCCCTCGTCGAGGGAAACCCAGGCCAGCGGCAGTGAGCTGCCCGAGGCCCACGCCGCGACCGCTGCCGTCTTGCCGTAGCCCGGCGGGGCCGACACGAGCGTCAGGCGGACTCCGTCGGCGAGCCCGGCGTCGAGTCGACGGTCGACCCGTGCCCGCGCGACCATCCCGGCGGCAAGGGTCGGCGGCCTCACCTTCGTCGAGACGAGCGGCGACGCGACGCCGCGATCCATCGGCATGTCGCCACCGGCGGCGACCGAACCG
The DNA here is from genome assembly GCA_036391495.1 of Candidatus Limnocylindrales bacterium. GTDB lineage: Bacteria > Chloroflexota > Limnocylindria > Limnocylindrales > CSP1-4 > DASVZT01. The sequence goes on along the minus strand of DASVZT010000053.1, from coordinate 6,155 downwards.
GGCCCGGGATCGATGGAGAGCGCCATCGTCGACAGGATGCGCCCCGCCAGCTTGGTTCGCGAGCCATTCGCGCCCCCGTTCGCGGGCCATCACCGCGGATCACCGTCACCCCTCGAGCGGGTCGGTTTGACGTCCGCCGAGGCGACCTCCTACGCTCGGCGCCTTGAACGTTCTCGCGATCTCGATCGGCGCCGTCCTCGGCGCCAACGCGCGCTACTTGCTGGGCGGTTGGGTCGCCGACCGCTGGGGGGCCTCCTTCCCGATCGGGACGCTCGTCATCAACGTGACCGGATCGTTCCTCATCGGCGTCGTCCTCACCCTCGTCACCGAGCGGTTCGTCGCGCCAGCCTGGGTGCGGCCGCTCATCGCGATCGGGTTCCTCGGCTCGTACACGACCTTCTCGACGTTCTCGTACGAGACCCTCGCCCTCGCGCGCGACGGGTCGTGGCTGGCCGCCGGCGCGAACATCGCGCTGAGCGTCGGCGCCTCCCTGGTCGGCGTCTACCTGGGAACGACGATCGTCCGGGCGATCTAGGAGAGACCAGTGGCGATGTTCGACGGCACCGCGCGCGGCCTCCGCATCCAGGTCTTCCTCGGCGAGACGGAGCAGGTCGGCCGGACGCCCCGCTACCAGGCGATCCTCGAATACCTGCGCCGCGAGGGGGCAGCGGGGGCGACCGTGGTTCGCGGCATCGCCGGCTTCGGGGCCAACAGCAAGATCAAGACCGCGGCGATCCTGCGCCTGTCGCTCGACCTGCCGGTCGTCGTGACCTGGATCGACGCGCCTGAACGCGTGGAGCGCCTGCTCCCCGGCCTGCGCGATCTTGCCGGTTCGGGCATCGTCACGGTCGAGGAGGTGGCGATCGTCGGGTACGGGGGCCGCCATCTCGAGCAGCTGCGCTTCGACCTCCCGGTCGGCGACGTCATGCGCCGCGACGTCGTCACCGCCGGCGCCGATCTCCCTGTGCGCACCGCGGTCGAACGGCTGGTCGGGCGCGAGTTCCGCTCGCTTCCCGTTGTCGACGCGGCCGGCCGGCTCGTCGGCATTCTCGCCAACACCGACCTCATCGAGCGGGGCGGACTGACGGCACGTCTCGAGCTCCTTGGCGCGATGTCGGAGGCAGAACGGGTCGATGTCCTCGCCGCTCTCGCGGACCGGCCCGTCCACGAGGTGATGCACCAGGGGCCCCGGACGATCCGTCCGACCGAGACCGTCGGGGCGGCGACGCGCCTCATGAGCGAGGCTCGCCGCAAGCGACTGCCCGTCGTCGACGCCGATGGACGGCTCCTCGGGATCATCTCCCGGGCCGACATCCTGCACGCCGTCGCCGAGTCCTTCCCGCGCGAGGCGGCCGACCCCGCGGAGCACCCGGGCGCGCGGACGGCGGGCGAGCTCATGCGAACCGATGCGCCGACCGTCGGAGTGGACGCTCCGCTGGACGCGGTCGTCGATGCCGTCGCCTCGACCCGCCTCAACCGTGCGCTCGTGCTCGATGCGGAGCGGCGCGTCGTCGGTGTCGTGACGGACGCCGACGTCCTGCGGTCGGTGGAGCCGGCGGCACGACGTGGCGTCGTCGGCGCCCTCATGCGGGCTGGCGGCAGGCCGCCCGGAACGGCCACGGCCGGCGACGTCATGCGCCGCGACGTCCCCACCGTGCCCGCATCGGCGTCGCTCGCCGAGGCGGCGCGGGCCATGGTCGTGCACGGCCGGAAGATCCTGCCGGTGGTCGACGCGGACGGCAGGCTCGTCGGCGTCCTCGACCGTGCCGACCTCCTTCACGCGGCCTCGACGGCGCTCGGAGCGCTCGGCTCGCTGGGCGCGCTGGGCTCGCTCGGTTCCCCCGCGCGTCCGGCGCGCGAGCCGGGCGAGGGCGAGGACGACTGACTGACGCTCAGCCGCCGCTCAGCCGCCGCTCAGCCGCCGTTCAGCCGCCGCTCAGCCGCCGCTCAGCCGCCGCTAAGCCGATCTCGACCAGGGCCTTCCGGCGTTCGATCTCCGTCGCGATCGCCTCGCCGAGATCGCCCTGTCTGAACGGCTTCTCGAGGATCGCGAATCCCTCGGAGGCGAGCGGCTCGAGCTCGGTGCCCACGAAGCCGGACACGAGGATGACGGCGAGACCGGGAAGCAGCCGTCGCGCGCGCCGGGCCAGCTCGCCGCCGCCGTACTCGCCGGGCATGAGCACGTCGCTCACGATCGCCGCCGGCGGACGTCCGGCCTCGATCGCCGCCTCGACCGCCGACATCGCCTCGGGCGCCGATCCGGCCGTCGTCACGTCGTACCCGATCTCCGTCAGCCAGCGGGCGGCGAACGTCCGCAGGATCGGCTCGTCGTCCACGACCATGACGAGGAGCCGATCGGGACGCGGCGGGACCACCGGGTCGGCCGCCGCTCGCTCCGTCGGCGCCGGCCCCGGCAGCCCGCCGTCGCACCCGCTCGCAGGAAGCGTCAGCCGGACCGTCGTCCCGACACCCGCCCGCGACTCGATCGTCGCCGTCCCGCCCGAGCGACGGGCAAACTCGTCGACGATCGCGAGGCCGAGCCCTGTTCCCCCGGGCCGCGTCGTGAACAGCGGCTCCAGCGCGTGCGAGACGACATCGTCGGTCATCCCGCACCCGTCGTCCGCGACGGCCACGACGATCGTGCCCCCGTCACGGCTCAGCGTCACCGCCAGGTGGCCTCCGGCCGGCATCGCCTCGTCGGCGTTCCTCGCGAGGTTGATGAGCGCGTTCGAGAAGGCCGTGGCGTCGACACGCGCCAGCGTCGGTTCGTCGGTCAGCTCGATGCGAATGGCGACCCCCGGCGAGACGGCGTGGTCCAGGAGGGGAACGGCGTCCGTCACCAGCTCGCGCAGGTCGTGGTCCTGGGCGTCGAGGACCTGGCGCCGTGCGGCCGCGAGGAGTGCGCGCGTGATCTCCGCGCCGCGGGCCGCCGCGGACATCGCCGCCTGCACGTGCTCAGTGGCCGCCTGGTCGTCGCCGATCCGCGGGCGCAGTCCCTCCAGGGCGCCGACGACGATGCCCAGGAGGTTGTTGAAATCGTGGGCCACGCGCCCCGTCAGCTCGCCGATCGCCTCGGCCCGGGTGACGCGGGCACGTTCCTCGCGCGCGCGGACCTCGTCGGTCGCATCGCGGATGAAGCAGGCGACGGCCCAGTCGGCCGGCTCGGACGCCTCGGCCATCGTCAGCTCGACCGGGAAATCTCGGCCGCCCGGCCGTCGCACCCGTCCCGACGCGTGGCGCGGACCTCCGTCAATGGGAGTGGGCGCCGCGGCCTCGCCGATCCGATCGAAGGTCACGATCTCCGCAAGGTGGCAGCCGACCGCCTCGTCGCGGCTCATGCCGAACAGCCGGGACGCCTGGGCGCTCCAGTCGACGATCGAGCCCCCCGCGTCGAGGCCGACGAACGCTTCGGGTGCGGCGTCGACGACGGAGTGAAGGCGAGCGGTCGCGCCTTCGAGTTGCGCGTCGATCCTGCGCCGGCCGATGCCGTATGCGACGAGGAGGAGCGCGGCGAGGAATCCGAGGGCAAGCAGCCCCCATCCCTCCGCCGAGCCGCCGGAAGTCGCCATGTAGGCCGGACCGGCGACCGTGACCAGGCCGAGGTGGCGCCCGGCGTAGTCGAAGACGAGCCGCTCGACAGCGCCCGAGGCGCCGAACGATGCCGGTGCCGCGACGCCCGACGCCGGGTTCGGCCGCGACGCGAGCAGGTCTCCCGTCGGCGACGGAGGCTGGGTCGACGGGCCGAGGTCGAAGAGGGCGGCCGCCACGTCGCGGAACTGGGCTGGATTGATCGAGCGCTCCAGGAGGACGCTGGGCCGGATGACCGCGAGCCCGAATCCCGTCAGCGCCTCGCGCCGGCTCTCGACGGTGCCGGGGTCCGCTCCGCCGACGTACGCCGGGTATGCGACGAGGAACCCGATCCCGCCCTGGGCCAGGAGGATCGGCGCGGTGGCGGCGTAGCTCCCGCTGTCGCGCGCGAGGGCGAGCGCGGCTGCGCGCGTCGGCTGCGAGGCGAGATCGACTCCGAGCGCTGCGACGTTCTCCCCGAGCGGCTCGACGAAGCCGACAGGGAAGTACTCGTCGCGGGCCGAGAGCTGCTGGGGACCGTCCGGGCCGAACTCGCGCAGCGAGAAGTCGGGGATCGCGGCGCGGCGACCCTCGACGAAGGCGCTGGCGTCGGCAGCCCGGACGCGCGGGACCCATTCGAGTGCGCTGACCGCCTCGGTGTCGAGGAGAGGCTGGATGAAGCCGTCGAACGTCTTGTCGGTCACCGTCGCCGGGTCGACCCCGATGAACAGGGCGGCGACCGCCGCCGGGCCGCCACCCGTGCCGCCGAACAGCCGCTGCAGCCTCGCTGCCGCGTCCTCGGTGTCGCTGCGGAGCTGATGGCGTCGCGCGGCGGCGTCGGAGTCACGCAGGACCACGAACCCCGCGAGCGTCGCGAGGATGACCAGGGCCGTCGCAAGACCAAGCACGATCTCGAGCGGTCGTGGCCGCCAGCGCCGGTGCCGCGTCCGATCGGCAGACTCCGCCCCGTCCGACTTCGCCCCGTCCGACGCCGTCCCCCCGGACGCCGTCATCGCTCGAGGTCGATCCAGATCGTCTTGAGCTCGGTGTACTGGTCGTGCGCGTGCACGCTCTTGTCGTGTCCCCCGAAACCGGACTGCTTGTAGCCGCCGAACGGTGTCGCGAGGTCGCCCTCGCTGTAGCAGTTGACGGCGACCGTCCCGGCACGGATGGCGCGGGCCATGCGGTGCGCGGTCGTGATGTCCTCGGTGTAGAGCGAGGCGGCGAGCCCGTAGTCCGTGTCGTTCGCGAGCGCGACCGCCTCGTCCTCGCCGTCGAACTCGATGACCGTCAGGACGGGGCCGAAGATCTCCTCGCGCGCGATCCGCATGCGGTTCGTCGCTCCATCGAAGATCGTCGGGGCGACGAAGTTGCCGCCGGTCTCCTCGAGGACCCGCGTGCCGCCGCTGACCGGCCTGGCGCCCTCCGCCCGGCCGGCCTCGATGTACCCGAGGACCTTGCGCATGTGCTCGGGCGTGATGAGCGGGCCGACGCGCGTCGCTGGATCGAGCGGATCGCCCACGAGCCACTCGCGCTCGGTGATCGCGACGAGGCGGTCGAGCAGCTGCCCCTTGACCCGGCGGTCGACGAGGAGGCGGCTGCCGGCCGAGCAGTTCTCGCCCATGTTCCAGAAGATCGCCCCGGCGACGCGCTCCGCGACGCGATCCAGGTCCCCGGCGTCGGCCATGACGACCTGGGGGCTCTTGCCGCCAAGCTCGAGCGCGACGCGCTTGAGGTTCGTCTCGGCCGAGTGGGACAGGAAGGTGCGCCCGACCTCGGTCGAGCCGGTGAAGGCGACGGCGTCGATACCGGGATGGCGGGCGATCGCCGTGCCGACGATGCCGCCGGGCCCGGTGACGACGTTGAGGACGCCGGCCGGGAGCCCGGCGTCGGCGGCGAGCTCGGCTGTGCGCAGGAGGCTGAGGCTCGTGACCTGCGCCGGCTTGATGACGACGGTGTTGCCGGTCGCGAGGGCCGGGCCGAGCTTCCAGGCCGCCATCTGGAGCGGGTAGTTCCAGGGGATGACGCAGCCGACGACGCCGACGGGCTCGCGGACGACCATCGAGACGGCGCCGGGCCCGGTCGGGCCGACCTGCCCGTAGAGCTTGTCGATCGCTTCGGCGTGCCAGCGGATCGTGGCGGCGGACTCCGGCACGTCGAGGGCGCGCGTGTCGGCGATCGGCTTGCCGACGTCGAGGCTCTCGATGAGCGCGAGCTCCTCGGCGTGGGCGTCGATGAGGTCCGCGAACCTGATCAGGATGCGCTTGCGCTCGGCGGGCGCGGTTGCCGCCCAGCCGGGGGCGGCGCGGCGAGCGGCTGTGACGGCTCGGTCGACGTCCGCCAGGTCGCACGCGGCCACGTCGGCGAGGGGCCTGTTGTTCGCCGGGTTGACGACCTGGTACGTGCGGCCGGATGCCGCGTCGACGAAGTCGCCGTCGATGAAGGCCCGCGTGCGGAAGGTCGGGGCCTGTGCCGTCGGGGCCTGTGCCGTCGTGGCCTGTGCCGTCGGAGTCTGTGCCGTCGTCGGGGCGATCGGGGTCGCCATCGGCTGGTCTCCTCTTCTGCCGGTGGGGCGGGGAACCGGATCA
>DASVZT010000052.1:0-2556 GCA_036391495.1 Candidatus Limnocylindrales bacterium | reverse complement strand
CCGAGCTGCTCGGCCTGGATGATCGCGCCGATGAAGTTGGTGAGAGGCGGGACCTCGGTCCGTGCCACGATGTCCCGCAGCGCATCCCGCCGCGTCTTCCCGACACGGATCTCGGCCAGGGCCCGCCGGAACTCGTCGGTCAGCGGCCCGACGAGCTTCTCGACCACCTTGCCGAGGGCCGCGTCGAAGCCGAGACCCGCGCGGACCGAGATGGTCAGCAGGTCGAGCGTGTCCGGGATCATCAGCAGGATCGCTTTCTGGCGGGCCCTCACGCGGCGCGACAGCCAGAACTCCGGCGCGATGTACCCGATCCCGACCCCGGCGATGGCGAACAGGAGCGCCATGAGGGGACCGGTGTCGAGCAGGAACAGGCCGACCAGGAACAACCCGACGCCGGCGACGACCGAGACGACCACCTTGATGGCCAGCCAGTCGGCGACCCGGATGTCGCCCGGATGTCCCGCCAGCGCCAGACGCTTCTCGGTCCGCTCGGTGAACGACGTCGACGACAGGCGGGTGGCGCGCGCGGAGATGCCGGTGAACAGCGGGCGCAGCGTCCGCTCCAGGAACGGCTGCTGGAGCTCGAGCTCCTCGAGGTTCCGGGCCTGCATCGTCCCGAGCTGGGTCAGGCGCGCCTGGACCGGGTCGATGCTCCCCGACCCCGCGAGGCCCAGGAAGATGAGCAGGATGGCGATTGCGGCGACGCCGGCGACGAGGACGGGGGACAGCTCGGTCATCGCTCAGACCTCGATGTCGACGATCCGCCGGATCGCCATGAAGCCGAAGAACATCGAGATCCCGCCGACCACCAGGATGATCATCCCGGCGGGCAGCCCGAGGATCCCGGGCGGGTTCTTGAACATCGGGTCCATGAACCCCGGCGCGAAGAGGAACAGGAACGAGGCGAGGCCGATCGGCAGGAAGCCGACGACATAGCCTGACATGCGCTGCTGCGCCGTCAGGGTGCGGATCTCGCCCTTGATCCGGATCCGCTCGCGGATCGTGAAGGCGATCGAGTCGAGGATCTCGGCGAGGTTGCCGCCCACCTGGTGCTGGATCGCGATCGCCGTCGCCATCAGCTCGAGATCGTCCGATCGGACGCGGCGGACCATGTTGTCGAGTGCCTCGTCGAACGGCAGCCCGAGGTTGACCTCGCGGATGACGCGCGCGAACTCGGTCGACATCGGCGGCCGCGACTCGCGGACGACGAGCTCGACGGCCTGGAGGAACGACGAGCCGGCGCGCAGCGCGTTGGCGATGAGGGTGATCGTGTCCGGGAGCTGCTTGTTGAACGCGTTGAGGCGGCTGCTCTTGCGCCTGTTGAGCCAGAAGCGCGGGATGAGGAAGCCGATGAGGAAGCCGGCGATGATGACGATCGGGTTGCCGAGGGCGGGCAGGAACGGCGAGAGGAGCAGGAAGAGCGCCGGGACGCCCACGATGCAGGCGCCCCAGATCACGAGGTACTCGCTCACCTTGAGCTTGAGGTCGGCGCGGGCGATCTCGCGGGCCAGGTTCGCTCCGAAGTCGCGCTGCTCGACGACCCGGTTGAGGCTCGCCATGGCGGCGCTCTGGCTGAGGCCGGCGAGCGCACCGGCGGCGGCGCCCTCGGGCTTGGCCGCGGAGGGACGGCCGCGCGACGCGTAGCGCTGGAGGCGCGTGTTGATGCCGGAGCCGCTGCCGGCCGACGCGACGCCGACCGCGATCAGCAGGATCGCGGCTGCGGCGACGGCGGCGACGGCGATCGTCGGGATCACGTCAAGCCCCGGTCAGTAGGAGAAGCCGAAGAGGTTCGGCGGCAGATGGATGCCCATCACCTCGAACTTCTCGACGAACTTCGGCCGGATGCCCGTCGGCTTGAGCCGGCCCTGGATCCGGCCGTCGGTGACGCCCGTCTGCTCGAAGATGAAGACGTCCTGCATGACGATCACATCACCCTCCATCCCCTGGACCTCGGTGATGTTGGTGATCTTGCGGGTGCCGTCCTTGAGGCGAGACTGGTGGACGATGAGGTCGACGGCCGACGCGATCTGCTCGCGGATGGCGCGCAGCGGGAGCTCGACGCCGGCCATGAGGACCATCGTCTCGAGGCGCGACAGCATGTCGCGAGGCGAGTTCGCGTGGCCCGTGCTCATCGAGCCGTCGTGGCCGGTGTTCATCGCCTGGAGCATGTCGAGCGCCTCGCCCGAGCGGCACTCCCCGACGATGATCCGGTCGGGCCGCATGCGGAGGGCATTCCGGACGAGCTCGCGGATCGGGATCGCCCCGCGGCCCTCGATGTTGGCCGGGCGCGACTCGAGCGTCACGACGTGCTCCTGGCGGAGCTGGAGCTCGGCCGCGTCCTCGATCGTGATGATCCGCTCGTCGTTCGGGATGAAGGACGAGAGGACGTTGAGCGTCGTCGTCCTGCCCGAGCCGGTGCCGCCCGACACGAAGATGTTCAGGCGCGCTTCGACGCACGCCTTGAGGAAGTCGAACATGTCCGGGGTCGCCGTCCCGAAGCGGACGAGGTCGTCGACGGTGAACGGTGAGGCCGAGAACTTCCGGATCGTCACGACC
>DASVZT010000051.1:0-11627 GCA_036391495.1 Candidatus Limnocylindrales bacterium | reverse complement strand
GTAGGCAGAGACCCAGGTCTTCGTGCTGTACCAGCCGGTCGGCCGCCGCACGGCACGCAAGGCGTTGCGTTCCGCAGCTCGACGCAGGGCAAGCGCCGAGACCGTCTTGGTGGAGAGGGCGGCGAGCGGTAGCAGCTGGAGCGGCCCGCCGAGCGCCGGGAGAAGGAAACGGTCGAGGCAGTCTTTCACGGCGCGCGCAAGCAGTTCTCCGAGCGGCCCGTTGTCCCCGTGGTCGGCTCTGTCGAGGGCTCGCAGATACCTCGGGCGGTCCCTCTTGTAGATGATCGCGGGCGCCAGACCATGGCGGACGAGCAGCAGGTCGAGGACGAGGCGCCCGGTTCTTCCGTTGCCGTCCCGGAACGGGTGGATGCGCTCGAACTCGGCGTGGGCCCCGGCGAGGTGCTCCATGAGCATGCCGGGGGCCGTCGGCCCCGAGTTGGCGCGCCGGAGCCAGTCCGACACAAGCGCGGGGATCTCGGTGAAGTCCGGGGGCGTCATGCCGCCGCCGAACGCCCTGATGTTGTGCTGCCGGAAGCCGCCCGGTATTTCCCCCGGCAATAGGTCGTCGGGCGGCTGGACGTTCCACGCCGGCTCGACGACGACACGGTGGATCTCGCGCAGTTCGGTCAGCGTGATGTACGGGTCGTCGGCGCTGCGCTCGGTCTCGTCGTCCGACGCCTGCGCGTAAACCCACTGTGCCGCATCGGCGTACCCCTTCACCTCGAGGTACTCGGCGAGCTGCTTGTCGCCGACCGCCTGGCCAGTGTCGAGGAGCGTCTGCACCTGCTTGAGGATCAGCGTGTTCCCCTCGATTGCAGTCGAGTTGTGCGTCTCCTCGTACCAGATGTCGGCCCAGATGTCGGATGCGACGTCCGGTCCGGGCAGGCCGCCGATGCGGTTGAGGTCCGCCGTGGACTGCTCGACCGCCGCGTAGATCGACGCCCGACTGGGCCGTCCGCGCCCTTCCTTCGTGATGACCACCGTGGTACGTCCTCGAGCGACAAATAGACCGTACCAACATCCTGCTCTGTGGTACGTCGAGGGTCAAGTAAATCGACCGTACCACGAAGACACCGTGCTTGTGCCTCGAGGGGTAGTTGCGGGCAGTCAGTCGGCTTCAGCCATTCGGGGCCGTCGCCGTACGCTGTGGTGCAACGGCAGGGCTCGGGTCCGCAGCGGCGGCCGCAGTCGCGTCGGAACTCCAATATCAGTGGTCTCCCGGTACGAAGTCACCGCTCGACTACGTTGGAGCAGGAGTGATCGCCGGTATCAGTGGCTCCGTCGGTGGCGGGTCGCTTGTCGCGGCAGGTCCGCTGCGATGGGACGAGAACTTGGTTGGGCGAATGGCGGCGACCTACTGGGGCAGGCGCCACCCGATCGAGTCGGCGCAGACCTGGCCGGTGAGGCCGATCATCAAGGCCCAGTTGCTCGTCGACAAAGCCGCCGGTCGCCGCCCTCGGCTACAACAAGCATTGGCCGGGCCGACGATCCGGGTGAACGAGGGCGACAAGGTCCCGGCGAAGGCACAGTGATTGGCACAGATCGAGGGCAGGATCGCCGATTCAGGCGCCCCACCCGTTGATTCGTGCGTGGGCTTGGGGTGGCCTGCGGGGCTCGAACCCGCAACCTTCGGAGCCACAATCCGATGCTCTGCCAGTTGAGCTAAGGCCACCGCGTCGCCGGCGAGGCTCGCGATGAGCCGGATGACGGGCCGACGGAGTATACCGGGCGCCGACAGCCGATGCCCACGGGATGACGACGCCCACGGGATGACGACGCCCACGGGATCCCCACCCGCGCCGACGGCGCGGTACGCAAGTCAGGGGACGAGCCGTACCTTCGCGCCTCGCGGAGCGGGCGCCTCCTCCCGATACATTCGCCACGTGGTCCAGACAACGCCGTTCCGGCGGCTCCGCGCGCTCGCCGGCGCCGCCGTCCTCGTCGCCTCGCTCCTCACGGCGCTCGTCCCCGCGACCGCCCTCGCCTGGGACGCCGGCACGTTCTCGTCCGCGTCGGAGAGCCAGCTCTTCGCCCTCACGAACCAGGCCCGTACTGCCGCCGGGCTCGCTCCTCTCCGCAACGACTCGGCGCTCGTCTCGATCGCGCGCTACCGCAGCAAGGACATGGGCGACCGCGAGTACTTCAGCCACAACATCCCGCCGACCGGGATGCTCGTCTTCTCCGTCATGGATGCCCGCGGCTACTGCTACCAGACCGCGGGCGAGAACATCGGCTGGAACACCTACCCGGACGACTCCGCCACCGACGTCATCCAGCAGATGTTCATGAACTCACCGACGCACCGCGACAACATCCTCGGCAAGGCGTGGACGAACATGGGTATCGGCGCCTACCAGGCGGCCGACGGCAAGAAGCTCTGGACCGTCCTCTTCTCGCTGCCCTGCGCGGCGGCACCCGCGGCGACCCCGCGGCCGACACCAAGGCCGACACCTCGGCCGACTCCGGCACCCACAGCCAGGCCGACTCCGGCACCGACAACCAGGCCGACGGCCCGCCCGACCGAGCCGCCGACGCAGGCCCCGACCGCCCAGCCGACCCCGGCGCCGACGCAGGCCCCGACCGCGCAGCCGACGCCGAGCCTGACGCCGGAGCCGACCCCTGAGGCGACGCCGACGTCCGAGCCGACGGTCGCGGCGACGCCCGAGGTGACGTCCGAGCCGACGCCGTTCCCGACCGGCGAGGTCGCCAACCTCCAGATCAGGGAGGCCCCGCAGACCCCGAGCCTGCTCGACTCGATCATCGGCAGTTTCGTCCAGCTCCTGCTCGGTGGGTAGCCGACACCGTCCCGTCCGCTGCCGCACAGGTACACTCGCGACGATGCGTTCCGCCCGAACATCCCGCCACCGCGCGTCCGCCCGCTGATGCCGCCGATCCTCGAGGCGCGCGGGCTGACGAAGCAGTACCCGCTGGGCGGCACGACCGTGGAGGCGCTTCGCGGCGTCTCGCTGGCGGTGGAGGAGGGTGAGTTCGTCGCCCTCATGGGTCCGTCGGGCTCGGGCAAGAGCACGCTCCTGCAGCTGCTGGGCGGCCTCGACCGCCCGACGAGCGGCGAGGTGGTGCTCGAGGGCGAGGAGATCAGCCGCCTGTCCGACGAGGCGGCGACGCGCATCCGCCGCGAGAAGACCGGCTTCGTCTTCCAGTTCTTCAACCTGGTCCCGCTGCTGAACGTCGTCGAGAACATCGGTCTGCCGTTCACGATCGCGGGGGCCGACCTTCGCAACCGGGACGTCGCCGAGCGCATCCGCGAGGTCGTGGCGCTCGTCGATCTCATTGGGAAGGAGCGCCACCGGCCCGACCAGCTCTCCGCCGGGGAACAGCAGCGGGTCGCCGTCGCCCGCGCGCTCGTCACGAGACCCTCGATCCTCTTCGCCGACGAGCCGACGGGCAACCTCGACTACACGACGGGGCTCGAGATCCTCGGGGCCCTCTGGCGGTCCTGCGTCGAGCGGCGCCAGACGATCGTCCTGATCACGCACGACGCCAAGGCCGCGGCCTATGCCGATCGAGTCTTCTTCGTGCAGGACGGCAGGGTCCTCGAGGAGATCCCGCTCGGACGGCGCGAGGACCACGCGGCGGCGCCGCTCATCTCGCGGCTCGCCCAGCTCGGGCTGTAGGGCGAGGTCGCGCGCGTGCGCGGGCTGACGCCGTTCGCCATCCGCAGCCTGCTCCATCGGCGGGTGCGGACGGCACTGACGATCGCCGGGGTGGCTCTCGGGGTCGGCGTCCTGTACGCCTCGCTCGCGACGAGTGCCGGCATCGACGGTTCGATCGACCGGACGGTTCGCGACCTCGTCGGACGTGCCGATCTCCGCGTCGCCGCGCTCGGCGAGGCCGGCCTGGGCCAGGCGACCGTCGCGGCCATCGCGGGGACGCCGGGCGTCGCGATCGTCTCTCCCGAGATCCAGGTCCGCACGTTCCTCCAGCGCGACCCCGCCGTGCCCGCGACCGTGCCCGAGGCCGCCGGTTACCGCGATCCGGTCGCCGTCCTCGGCGTCGACCCGGCCGCCTATCCGTCTGTTCACGCGCCCGCCATCGCCGCCGGCTCGATGCTCAAGGCGGGGGGGCCGGCGGGGATCGTCATGACCGAGCGCCTGGCCTCCGAGACAGGCCTTGGCGTGGGTTCGAGTGTGACCCTGCTGGGGAGCGCGGCGTCGGGCCCGGTCACGTATCCGATCGTCGGGATCGTCGCCGGGGACGGGCCGGTCCCCGGCGCCCTCGGGCGCAGCATCCTCATGCCGCTGCCAACCGTGTCCACGATCTTCGACGTGACGGCCGCGACGCGCGTGGACCTGGTGGCCGCACCCGCCGCATCGCCGGCGGCCATCGCCGACGAGCTGAAGACGCGGATCACGGGGCAGCCGTACGTCCTCTCGACGCCGGCCGACATCGCCGCGTCGTTGACTGCCTCGACTGCCGACTTCCGCGGGCTCACCGCCCTGATCGCCGCGATCGCCCTCTTCATCGGGGCCTTCCTCATCTTCAACACGCTCTCGATGACGGTCGGCGAACGCGTCCGCGACGTCGGGCTGCTGCGGGCGGCCGGGACGACGCGCCGGCAGGTCAACGCGATCGTCCTCGTCCAGGCCGCCACGATCGGGGTGGTCGGCTCGGTCGTCGGCCTCGCGGTCGGCTTCATCCTCGACGTCGCCATCGCGCTTCTCGTGCGCTCGATCGGGGACGTCCGCCTCGACACCGTCGTCGTGCCGCCGGCCGGGCTCGCGCTCGCCGTCGTCGTCGGGATCGCCGTCACGCTCGTCGCCGCGCTCGAGCCGGCGCGCCGCGCGGGCCTCATCCCGCCGGTGGAGGCACTGCGGGCGAGGGTGGACCCGGCTGTCCTGCGGCCGCACGTTCGCTGGCTGGCGGCGATCCTCGTCGTCGTGGCCGTCGCCGGCTTCATCGTGTGGCCCGGGGGGATCGGTCGGGTGGGCGTCCTTCGGCCGATCCTCGTCTACGCGATCCTCATCGCCGGCACGTTCCTCGTCCCCCTGCTCCTCGTCCCGCTCGGCCGCGTGGCGGGATTGCCGTTCAGGATCCTCCTCCCGCTCGAGGAGCGGCTCGGCCGAAGCTCCCTCCTGCGCGACCGAGGGCGGGCGACGCTGACGGTCGGTGCGCTGATGGTGGGCGTCGCCACGGTCGTGGCACTCGTCGCCACGGCCGCCGACATCCGCGCGGCGGCCTCGGCGTACCTGACCGACGTCCTGCCGGGCGACATGATCGTCAGCTCCATCCGGCCGGCCGCGGCGAGCGAGGGCCTTGCCGATCAGCTGGGACTCGTTCGCGGCGTCGCGCGGGTTTCGCCGGTCGCCTCGTTCGACGTGGCGCTCGACGGCGTGCGGACCGATGCGGCGGCGATCGTCGGGCGTGACTTCCTCGTCGACGGTCGCCTCACGTTCGTCGGCGGCGATCGGACGGCTGCGCTGCAGGCGATCGACTCGGGCGGCGCGGTCATCCTCCCGCGCTCGGTCGCGGAGCGTCTGCACGCCACCGTGAACGACCGCCTGGCACTCCTGGGCTCGGCCCCGACCCCCGTGCAGCTGACGGTCGCGGGTATCGTCGACCGGTCGGTCCCGGGCCGGACGGGGGACGCGGTGCTCGTCGGGTGGCCGGATGCGCCCGCGCTCGGGGTCGCCGGCGCAGACTACTTCGTCGTCCGCTTCGCACCCGGTGCGCGAGCCGCCGCGCAACCCGCCCTCGAGCAGGCCGCCCGTGAGCTGGCCCTCGAGCCGCGGTCGCTCGAGGAGATCGAGGGCAGTGTCGGCGGGGCCCTCGGCCGGGTCTTCGACCTCTTCGACGCGCTGGCGCTCGTCGCGGTCATCGTGGCCGGGCTGGGCATCGTCAACACGCTGACGATGAGCGTCGCGGAGCGCATCCGCGAGATCGGCATCCTGCGCGCGGTCGGCATGACCCGCCGCCAGGTCGGGCGCATGGTCCTCGTCGAGGCGGGCATCCTCGGCATGGTCGGGGCTGTCGTCGGTGTGGCCGTCGGGCTCGTCGCGGGCGTGGCCATGACGTTCGCCTCGGTCGGCGCGAGCGCGGTCGGCCTTGCCATCCCCTGGCTGCAGATCGTCCTGGTCGGCGTGTTCGGTCTGGCCGTGGCGATGCTCGCCGCGTGGCAGCCGGCGCGGATCGCGGCGAGCGTGTCGATCGTGGACGCCGTCAAGTTCGACTGACGGCCCGCGTGATCGCCGCCTGGCCGATCGTCGCCTGGCCGATCGCCGCCTGCTAGACTTCGGGCGTTCGAACACCGGCCGACGCCCTGCCCGGAGGACGCTTTGGCGCTGTCTCGTCTCGATCGACTGGATCGACTGCCCGCCGCGGAACGCGGTATCACGATCGGCGACTTCCTCGTCCCGATCACGATCGGTGAGCGTATCGGCACGCGAGTGCGCCACGTCGCGCTCATCGTCGCCGGCGCGCTCTTCATCTATCTCGGCGCCCTCATCGTCATTCCGGTGCCGGGCTCGCCCGTCCCGATCACGGGCCAGACGCTCGGCGTCCTCGTCGTCGGGAGCGCGCTCGGGTTCCGTCGCGGCATCCTCGCCACACTGACGTACGTCGCAATCGGTGTCATCGGCATCCCCGCCTTCGCGGAGCACCGCGCCGGCATCGCGGTCATCGCCTCGGTCAGCGACGGGCGGATCGTCCTCGGAGCGACCGGCGGGTACCTCCTCGGCTTCGTCCTCGCCGGCGCGATCGTCGGGCGGCTTGCCGAGCTCGGCTGGGACCGGCATCTCGGCGGTTCGATCCTCGCGATGGTCCTCGGCAGTGCCGCCATCTACGCCGTCGGTCTGCCGTGGCTCGCGGCGGCGGCCTCGCTCTCTCCCGCGCAGGCCGTCGCCCAGGGGCTCACGCCGTTCGTCCTCGGCGACCTCGTGAAGATCGCCCTGGCGGGTGGTGCGTTCCCGGTCGCCTGGTGGGTCGTCGAACGCCGTCCCGGCGAGCGCTGACGGCGCTCCGGCCGGCACCGGGCACGTCCCGATCGCCGGGGGCGCTCCGGCCGGCACCGACCGCATCCCGATCCGCGCCGACCGCCTGATGTTCGGGCCCGCGAGCGAGTCCTGGCGGCTCGATCGGGAGGCGTACCTGCTCCTCGGCGCAGGACCGCGGGCCCTTCTCATGCAGCTCGCCCACCCGCTGGTCGCCGAGGGCGTCGCGCAGCACAGCCGGTTCCGGGAGGACCCCTGGGCGCGCCTCATCGGGACGCTGCGCAGCTACCTCGGGATCGTCTTCGGAACGACCGACGAGGCCCAGGCCGAGCTCGAGCGACTCGCCAGGCTGCACGCGCACGTCCTCGGGCCGGTCCGGGACGAGCGCGCTCGCGAGATCACGGGCGCCGACTCGTACGAGGCGGGCGATCCCGAGCTCTCGCTCTGGGTCCATGCGACGCTGGTGGACTCGACGCTCGTTGCCTACGAGGCGTGGGGGGCGCCGCTCGGCCGCGTCGAGCGCGAACGGTTCTACGCGGAGACGCTGTCGCTGGGCCGGGCCTTCGGCATCCCGGACGAGTTGCTACCGCCCGACCTCGACGCCTTCGACCGCTACCTCGGGCGCATGCTCGGACCGAGCGGCGTCGTCCACGTCACGCCGACGGCCCGCGAGCTCGCCGGGACGATCATCCATCCGCCCCTGCCGCCGATGGCGCTGTCGGCCGCTCCGTTCCTCTCGCGCGTCCCCGCCGCGGCCTACGACTGGGCGATGTGGCCCGCGGTCGAGCTGCTGCCCGCGTCGCTCCGCGAGGAGTACGGGCTCGCCACACCGCGCTGGCGCCGCGTCACGGCCTCCTGGATCGTCGCCGTGTGGCGCTTCGGGCGCCTCCTCGCACCCCCGGCGCTGCGCTGGATGCCGTGGGCGCTGCGAGCGGACCGCCGGACCGCCGGGGCGCCACGGTGAACGAGTCGACGGCCCCCTCGGCGACCGGCGACGTCCCGGGGTTTCTCGGCGACCTTCGCCGGCGTCTGCCCGGGCTCCGGGTGCTGACCGATGTGGCCGATCGCGAGTCGTACCGGCGCGACGAGACGCCGTTCATCGCGGCGGATCTGCCCGAGGCGGTCGTCCTCCCGGTGTCGACCGCCGAGGTCGCGGTCCTGGTGCAGCTGGCGGCCGAGCACCGCGTCCCGCTCGTCGCCCGCGGGGCCGGGACGGGCCTGTCGGGTGGTGCGAACGGCGTCGCCGGCGCAGTCACCGTGTCGTTCGCCCGCATGGACCGCATCCTCGAGATCGACGAGGCGAACCTGGTCGCGGTCGTCCAGCCGGGCGTCGTCAACGCGGACCTCAAGAAGGCGGCCGCGGATCGAGGGCTCTTCTATGCCCCCGATCCCGCCTCGTACGAGACCTGCTCGATCGGCGGCAACCTCTCCACCAACGCCGGCGGCCTGTGCTGCGTCAAGTATGGCCAGACGCGGGAGAGCGTCCTCGGGCTCGAAGTCGTCCTGGCCGATGGGTCGATCGTCCGGACGGGCGGCCGCAACATGAAGGACGTCGCGGGCTACTCGCTGACGCACCTCATCGTCGGCTCGCAGGGGACGCTCGCCCTCATCACCGAGGCGACGCTGCGCCTACGCCCGATGCCGCCGGTCCGCTCGACGCTCGTCGCGTTCTTCGGTCTGCTCGAGGACGCCGGCCGTGCCGTCTCCGCGATCGCGACCGACGGCCTTGCGCCGGTGACGCTCGAGCTGCTCGACCGCGAATCGATCAGGGCCGTCGACGATGCCTTCTCGCTCGGTCTCGAACGGGACGCGGAGGCGATGCTCCTGGTCGAGTCCGACCTCCCGGGCGAGGCCGCGGCGAGCGAGATCGAGCGGGCCACGGCGGTCTGCGAGCGGGAGGGGGCGACGCTCGTCGTGCGAGCCGCCGATCCGCAGGAGGCCGACTGGCTGCGCCAGGCGCGGCGGATGGCCCTCCACGCGCTCGAGCGGCAGGGCGAGGTCAAGATGGAGGACGTGGTCGTGCCACGCTCGCAGGTCGCGCCGTTGATCCGCGCCATCACCCGCGCCGCCGAGCACGCCGGGGTCCGCTGTGCGACCTTCGGGCACGCGGGAGACGGCAACCTCCACCCCAACCTCGTCTTCGAACGGGGCGATCCCACCGCCGCGGCGCGAACGGACGCCTTCCGCGACGAGATCTACCGGGTGGCGATCGAGCTCGGCGGGTCGATGACGGGCGAGCACGGCGTCGGTTCGGCCCGGACCGCCTACCTCTCGCTGCAGCGTGGGGAGGCGGCGGTCGGCATCATGCGGCGGATCAAGGACGCCCTCGACCCGCTCGGCATCCTGAATCCCGGGAAGGTGCTGCCGCCGGCGTCGCGGAGCGATCGGCAGTGACACGCTAGGTGACACGGTGACGGGGGAGGCTCACGGCATGGAAGCCAAGATCGTGCCGCTCTCGCCGCTCCCGGTCCCCTCGTCGCTGCCCTCCGTCCGAGTCGATGGCGACCGCATCGTCCTCGAGCGGATCGTCCTCGCGGACCACGACCTCGCGTCGTTCGTCGCGGACCGTCCGCTCGACGATCGCCCGGCCCTCGTCGAGCGCGCCCTCAAGATCGGGCTCACGGCGCTCCAGGACGTCGGGGTGACGGTGAACGTCGACGTCGTCCGGGCCGAGTTCGAGAAGCTCGTCGGACAGACCCAGGCGCTCAACCAGCGCGCGGCCGACACGCTCGAACAGGTCCTCCGGGCGAACTTCGCCGATGGGGACGGACGCCTCCCGCGAACGCTCGAGCGTTTCCTCGGCGATCGGGGCTCGCTCCAGGCGTTCGTCAACGACCTCTTCGATCCCGGGAAGCGCGACAGCGCGATCGGCCGCATGCAGGCGCTCCTCGGCACGTACTTCGACGGTGACGCCTCGCGGCTGGCGCAGCTCCTCGACCCGACGCGGTTCGGGTCGCCGCTTCACCAGTTCCGGACAGAGGTCGCGGACGGGTTCAAGGCGATCAACGACAAGCTGGTCGCCCTGGAAGCGGCGACGACGGCACGGGCGGGAGAGCGGGCGAAGTCTGCCGCGAAAGGGGCCGACTTCGAGAGCCTGCTCGACGCGATGCTCGGGGATCTGGCCCGCGGGGCGGGCGACGCCTTCGAGCGGACCGGCGATCTCGCGGGCGATGCCCTGCGCTCCAAGAAGGGCGACTTCGTGCTGACGGTCAACCCGGACCTGACACGCGGCGCCGAGCTGCGGATCGTCATCGAGGCCAAGGACAAGTACGTGTCCGGCCGGGACATGGCGGCCGAGCTACGCGAGGCGAAGACGAACCGCAACGCCGCTGTCGGCCTCGTCGTCTTCACGCCGGCTCACGCGCCGACGGGCATCGCGCCGTTCGACATCCGCGTGGGCGACGTCTACTGCGTCGTCGACCCGGCGGCGCCGGATCCGGCCAACCTCGAGGCCGCCGTCAGGCTCGCCCGGCTCTACGCTCTCGCGACGCTGCGGGAGCGCGAGGTCGAGGTCGACGCCGAGGCGATCCGGACGGCTCTCGAGGGCATCCGGGCCCAGCTCGGGCTGGTCCAGGGCATGAAGTCGACGCTGACGTCGATCGGCAACAGCTCGCGCGACGTGGCCGCGAAGCTGGACCAGGTCCGCGACGGCATCCTCTCACGGCTCGCTGAGGCCGAAGCGGAGCTGCGCGCGGCACGCTGACGCCGACCGTCCGCTCGTCGACGCTGCTCCCTCCGCGTTGCCTCCCTCCACCCTGACGCACCCAATTCACGCGGCTGGACCCCTTGCAGGGACGCGCTATAGTGCCGGTCCGGGATGCTCCGGGGGAACGTCCGGGTCCTCCCGGGGGTAATCGCACGAGGGGAATGCCGTGCCGCGCTCCATGTGGAAGGGGGCCATCCAGTTCGGGCTGGTCACCATCCCGATCCGGCTCTACCTCGCCACCGACTCGAAGGGCATCAGCTTCAACATGCTCCACGAGACGGACAAGAGCCGCATCCAGATGAAGATCTGGTGCCCCGAGGACGAGAAGGTGATCTCGCGCTCGGAGACCGTCCGCGGCTACGAGTGGGCGCCCGACCAGTACGTCGTCATCACCGACGAGGACCTCGAGAAGGTCCCCCTCAAGACGGTCCGCTCCATCGAGATCGAGCAGTTCGTGCCCGCCGACGGGGCAAGCTCGGATGGGCCGGTCCGCTTCGCCAAGCAGGCCTACTACGTCGAGCCCGAGAAGATCGGCCAGAAGGCCTTCTACCTGCTGCGTTCCGTGCTCGAGGAGAAGGGGCTCACGGCCATCTGCAAGGTGGTCATCCGCGATCGGGAGGCGCTCGCCAAGCTCGACCCGTACTCCGACACGATGGTTCTCACGACCCTCCACTGGCCGGACGAGATCCGTGCGATCGACGACCTCGACCTCCCCGACGTCTCGACGATGGACTTCAAGCCGACCGAGCGGAAGATGGCCGAGCAGCTCATCGAGGCGATGACCGGCGATTTCGACGCGGACCAGTACCACGACGAATACCGCGACGCGCTCATGGCGGTCATCGAGGCGAAGGTCGAGGGCCACGAGGTCGTCGCCGTGCCCGAGGAGCCCGGCGCGAAGCTGGTCGACCTCATGGCCGCGCTCCAGGCGAGCGTCGACGCCGCGCGATCGAGCCGCGCGCAGGCGGCAGAGA
>DASVZT010000050.1:0-1563 GCA_036391495.1 Candidatus Limnocylindrales bacterium | reverse complement strand
CCGTTCGGCCGGTCCGCGACACCCCAGTTGAAGACGCGCACACCGTACGGGCAGGCGATCATGCAGTAGCGGCAGCCGATGCACCGATCGTTGTCCATCATCACGATCCCGTCGTCCCGACGGTAGGTCGCCTGGACCGGGCAGACCTTGACGCACGGCGCGTTGTCGCAGTGCTGGCACGCGAGCGGCAACCAGTGCATCTCCTGGCGTCCCGCGGTCGAGGACGGCGTGTCGAGGGCGGCGCCCTCGGTCAGGATCCGGTTCCACCACATCCCGAGGGGGATGTCGTTCTCGGACTTGCAGATGACGGCGCACGACCAGCAGCCGATGCACCGCTCCTGGTCGACGATCATCCCCCACCGGGGCGTCGCCGACGTCTCGCCGATCGCGCCGTACTCGCGCGACGCAGCCGGCAGGGCCTCGATCGGGTTCACCTTCGGCTCAGCCATTCGCGGCCTCACCGCTCATGCCGGCCGAGATGACCTTCTTCACCTCGACCCGACAGTCCTTCCAGCCGGTCGAGGGCGCCCACATGTTCGCGACGTAGTGGACCTCGTGGATCGGGTTGACGGCCGACGACGTCAGCTCGTTGACGCTCTTGCCGGCACCGAGGTACCGCGACCACCATCCCTCGGGGAGCGTCGCGGTCCCCGGCCGTGCCGCGTCCGACACGTGCGCCCAGGCCTCGACCCGACCCCGCTTGTTCGCCAGCTCGATCCGGTCGCCGTCGACGATTCCACGGGTCGCGGCATCCGACGGATGCATGAGCACCGTCGGGCGGCCCCCGTGGATCTCCTCGAGCCAGGGGTTGTTCGCGTACGTCGAGTGGATGCGCCACTTGCTATGGGGCGTCAGGAGCGCGAGCGGATAGGTGGCAGGATCGTGGACGCCGTCGTCGAAGGGCTCCTTGTAGGTCGGCACCTGTTCGCCGAGCTCACGGAAGCGCGCCTCCTCCTTGTAGAACTCGATCCGTCGCGTCGGGATGAAGGCGGCCGTCTGGTCGAGCGGCGCCGGCAGCGAGCGGGGCGGGAACGGCACGAGCTTCTCGACCTGGGCCTTGAACGCGATGTCCGGATCCGGCACCGGGAGGCGGACCGGCCCCGCCTGGAGCTGCTCGAGGGTGATCCCCTCGGTCGGGCCGCCCGGCTTGCCGCCCGCCGCGAGGATCATCCGGATGACGTCCTCCTCGCTGTGGTCGAACTCGCCGGCCACCTCCGGCTTGACCCGCTTGACGAGCTCCTGCCAGATGGCGAGCTCGGTCCTCGACTCCCCGATGGGTGGGATCGCCGGCTGCTGGAGCTGCAGGAACGGGTGGAGCGGCGTCGCGACGAGGTCGGTCTTCTCGTACCAGGTCGCAGCCGGCAGGACGACGTCGGCCCACCTCGCCGTGTCGGTCATCTGGTGGTCGACGACGACGACCAAGTCGAGGGCCTCGAGCGTCCGATGGAGGCGGTTCACGTCCATCGACTGGACGAACATGTTCGCGAAGGTGACGAAGAGGCCGTGGAAGCCCTGCTTCGGATAGGGCACCGAGGGATGCATCGTCTCGGTCCGGCCGCGGAC
>DASVZT010000049.1:0-2955 GCA_036391495.1 Candidatus Limnocylindrales bacterium | reverse complement strand
ACCGTCTCCGCGGGCTGGAGATCAGCATCGTGACGACGGCGAAGACCGACGAGGAATCGAAGCGTCTGCTCGAGCTCCTCGGCATGCCCTTCGCCGGCTAGGCGCGGGGAGGAGATCCATGGCCAAGAAGTCGATGATCGCCAAGGCCAAGCGACCGCCGAAGCACCAGGTCCAGGCCTATCACCGTTGCGTCGTCTGCGGGCGTCCGCGCGGATACATCCGCCGGTTCGCGCTCTGCCGCATCTGCTTCCGGGAGCGGGCGCTCCTCGGCGAGCTGCCCGGCGTCACGAAGTCGAGCTGGTAGGGAAGCGATGAACGTCTCCGACCCGATCGCGGACATGCTCACGCGGATCCGGAACGCGTCGCGCGCCCGGCACGTCGAGGTCGTCGTCCCGACCTCGCGGACGAAGCGCGAGATCGCGCGCATCCTCAAGGACGAGGGCTTCATCGCCGACGTCACAGAGGATCGCGACGGCTCCACGCAGGTGCTCCGCCTCACCCTCAAGTACGTCGACGGCAAGGCGCCCGTCGTCTCCGGCCTCAAGCGCATCAGCAAGCCGGGACTGCGCGTCTACGCCCGAAAGACCGACATCCCCCGGGTCCTCGGCGGCCTGGGCATCGTCATCGTCAGCACGAGCCAGGGGATCATGACCGGCGCGCAGGCCCGCAAGGCCCAGCTCGGCGGCGAAGTCCTGGCATACGTCTGGTAGGCCGGCGATGTCACGGATCGGTCGCAGCCCCATCGCGGTCCCGAGTGGCGTCGACGTGACGCTCGCCGGGCGCGCGATCACGGTCAAGGGCCCCAAGGGGACCTTGAGCCGTGAGCTCCACCCCGACATGATCGTCCGCCAGGAGGACGCCCAGCTCTTCGTCGAGCGTCCGACCGAGGCGAAGCATCACAAGCAGCTCCACGGCCTGACGCGGACGCTCGTCGCCAACATGGTGACCGGCGTGACGGCGGGCTACCGCAAGGGGCTCGAGATCACGGGCGTCGGCTACCGCGCCCAGAAGGTCGGTGACAAGCTGCAGCTGAACCTCGGCTACAGCCACCCGATCGAGATCGAGCCACCGGCCGGCATCAGCTTCGAGGTCGAGAACCCGACACGCGTCGCGATCGTGGGCATCGACAAGGAGCTCGTCGGCCAGATCGCGGCGCGCGTCCGATCGACGCGGAAGCCGGAACCGTACAAGGGCAAGGGCGTCCGCTACGCGGGCGAGCGGATCCGCCGCAAGGCCGGCAAGGCCGGCAAGATCGGCGGCAAGAAGTGACGATGGACCGAAAGGGACGCACCCGATGACGCAGGTCGCCAGCCGCGGTGCCGCGCGACGGAAGCGCCACGAGCGGATCCGGCTCCACACGGCCGGGACCGCCGAGCGTCCGCGTCTCGCGGTGTTCCGCAGTCTCAACCACATCTACGCCCAGGTCATCGACGACTCGACCGGGAAGACCCTGGTCGCGGCGTCGACGCTGGAGCGCGAGCTGCGCTCAGGCACGGGCTCCAAGACCGAGGAGGCGAAGATCGTCGGTCGACTCGTCGCCGAGCGGGCGAAGTCCGTGGGCGTCGAGCGTGTCGTCTTCGATCGGGCCGGGTTCCGGTACCACGGGCGGATCAGGTCGCTCGCCGACGCCGCCCGCGAAGCCGGCCTCGAGTTCTGATCGAGAGGAGCTGACACGTGGCCAGGATCGACCCAGCCAAGCTCGCGCTCGAGGAGCGCGTCGTCCAGATCAACCGCGTCGCGAAGGTCGTCAAGGGCGGCCGGCGGTTCTCCTTCAGCGCGGTCGTCGTCGTCGGTGACGGCCAGGGCCACGTCGGCGCCGGACTCGGCAAGGCCGGCGAGGTTCCCGAGGCGATCCGCAAGGGCGTCGAGGACGCGAAGAAGAACCTCATCCGCATCCCCCTCGTCGGGACGACGATCCCGCACGAGGTCCATACGCAGTTCTCGGCCTCCAAGGTCCTGCTGCGGCCCGCGTCGCGCGGCACCGGCGTCGTCGCCGGTGGCTCCGTGCGCGCCGTCGTCGAGGCGGCCGGGATCCGCGACATCCTCGCCAAGACCCACGGGTCCACCAACCCGGTCAACGTCACGCGCGCGACGCTCGAGGCGCTGCGGAGCCTCCACTCCGCCGACGAGCTGGGTGCCCGCCGCGGCGTCTCCCTGCGGAGCGTCATCCCCGGACAGCCGACGGAGGCGCCCGATGGCCGCTAAGCTCCGCGTGACTCAGGTCAAGAGCACGATCAGCCACGTCGCCCGCAACCGCGCGACGGTCCGGGCGCTCGGGCTCAAGCGGATCGGGGACACTGTCGAGGTCGCCGACAACGAGGCGACGCGCGGCATGGTCCGGCAGGTCCGATTCCTCGTCAGCGTCGAGGAGGTGCCGGACGCCGGCACCGGGGAGAAGCCATGAAGCTCCATGACCTCAGCCCGGCCCCGGGCTCCAAGAAGGCGCGAACACGCGTCGGCCGCGGCATCGCCGCCGGCCAGGGCAAGACGGCCGGCCGCGGCACGAAGGGCCAGAAGGCACGCGCCGGCGGCTCGATCGCGCCGTGGTTCGAGGGTGGCCAAACCCCGATCCACGTCCGCATCCCGAAGCTGCGCGGGTTCCGCAACCGCTTCAAGGTCGAGTACGAGGTCGTCAACGTCGGCCGCATCGCCCAGCTCGTCGAGCTCGGCGCCTTCGAGGCCGCGGACGTCGTCGCGCCGGCCGGGAAGACGGCCAGGAAGGCCGCGCCGGTCACGATCAACCAGGAGATCCTGCGCGCAGTCGGCCTCGTCAGCACGCTCGACAAGCCGCTCAAGGTCCTCGGCCAGGGCGATGTGTCCGTACCCCTGTTCGTCGTCGCCGACGCGTTCAGCAAGAGTGCGACGGCGAAGATCGAGGCGGCGGGCGGGTCGGTCCAGGTCCTCGAGATGCCGGCCGGACCGCTCGCGGCGCTCGGCATCGAGACGGCCACGACC
>DASVZT010000048.1:0-6005 GCA_036391495.1 Candidatus Limnocylindrales bacterium | reverse complement strand
CTTGTCGGCATCCCGCTCGGCGTCGCCGGCAGCGCGCCGTGCCAGGCGGGCGGGATCTGCACGAGCCGCCTGGTCCTCGAGGGCGCCTTCGGCCTGATCGGCCTCGGCGCCGTCGCGGCCTTCCTGTTCTGGGGCCTCGCGCGCGCCGGCTGGGGCCCGCTCGCGTCGCCGGACCGCGCCGCCGCGCGGCGATTGCCGGCGGCCGCGCCCGCCGCCGTCGGATGGCTCAGGCCGGGCTGGTCGTTCGGGCTGCCGGTCGCCTGGCTCGTCGTCAGCCTCGCCCTCATCCCGTTCGCGGTCTACGTCCTCTCGTACGCCCCATGGATCGCGCTCGGCAACCGGCTGACCGAATCCTGGCCGCCGGGACATACCGGCCAGACGCTCGCCGACCTGACCGCCTCGATGTACCGCTACCACAACGACCTGCGGGCGCCGCATGCGGCTTCGTCGCCGTGGTGGGCCTGGCCGCTCGACCTCAAGCCGGTCTGGTTCTACCAGGGGACCTTCAACACGGGGACGGCCGGGGCGATCTACGACGCGGGGAACCTCGTGCTGTGGTGGCTCGCGATCCCCGCCATGGCGTTCGTCTCGTGGCAGTCGTACCGCCGCCGGAGTCTCGGCCTCGCGCTCGTCGCGATCGCCTTCTTCTGGCAGTGGCTGCCCTGGGCGCGGATCGACCGCGCGACCTTCCAGTACCACTACTACACGGGCGTCCCGTTCCTCCTGCTCGCGCTCGCGTACCTCGTCGCCGAGCTGTGGCACGGTCCCTCGGCGCGGACGTGGCTCCTTGCCCGGGTCGCGGCGGCCGCGGCCATCGTCGGTCCGATGGTCCTGTGGATCGTCCGCCTTCCGCTGTGCGGCTGGGTACGCGTGGACGCCGTCAATGCAGGCTCGCAGGCGTGCGTGGTCACCCCTCCCGGCCAGATCGTCCTGACGCTGCGGACCGCCGGGCTCGTCGCCGCACTGGGCGTGGCGGTCATCGTCATCGTCTGGCAGGTCGTCCGGCTGGATCGATCCGGCCGCTCCGAGGTCTCGCCCGCTGAGGCCGAGCGCGACATCGTCCGTCTCGCCCTGTCGGGCGCGGGGACGGCGGTCCTCGTGATCCTCCTCGGCCGCCTGTTGCCCGAGACGGTCCTGATGAGCATCGACGGCTTCGCCCCGGAGGCGGTCGCGTTGGCGCTGCTCGTGCCGCTCGGGATCCTCGCCTGGTACGTCCTGACGGCCCGCGACGCTCGGCGCTTCGCCGCGGGGCTCGTGTTCGCCGGTCTTGCCTGGTTCGTCGTCTGGTACCCGAACATCACCGGGCTGGCTGTCCCGGCGTCGTTCGTCAACGCCTACCAGGGGCTGCTGCCGACCTACCTGTACCCGTTCCAGTTCCCGGTGAACACGGACCCGGCCGGGCCGCTGCCGACCTTCCTGTCCCTGGACTTCGGGATCCTGGTCGCTGCCCTCGTGGTGACCGTGGTCGTCGTCGCCTTCAGCGCGACGACGTGGCGGACTCCCGGATCGGCGCTCGACGCGACGGACGCGGAACCGGCGGGACCGGCGCCGTGAAGTGCGGCGGCAGGGCGTCCTGGGTCGCGAGGCGCCGGATGACGAAGCTGTAATAGGCCTCGACCCTGTCGGCGATGCGCTCCCAGCCGAACTCCTCTGCGCGCTCCCGCCCACTGGCGCCCATCCGCGCCCGGAGCTCCGGGTCGCCGAGGAGCTTGAGCGTCGCCGCCGCGATCGCCTTCGGGCGGTTCGGGGGGACGAGGATCCCCTGCTCGTTGCGCCTGACGACCCCCTTGTAGCCGTGGATGTCCGAGGCCACGATCGGCGTCCCGGCCGCCATGGCCTCGAGCAGGACGATCCCGAACGACTCGCGGCCGGTGGCCGGCGAGACGTAGACGTCGGCGGTCTTGAAGAGCGCCGCCTTCTCGCGGTCGCCGACGCGGCCGAGGAACTCGACGCCGCCCAGCCGGCGCGTCAGGACGTAGCGGCGCGCCTCGCGCTCCTGGGGCCCCGTGCCGACGACGAGGAGGCGGCAGTCGCAGCCCGCCTTGCGCATGATCCGGTAGGCCTTGAGGAGCGGCAGCAGTCCCTTGCGCGGCTCGTGGCGCCCGACGAACAGGATGTTGCCGTGGCCGTCCTGCCAGCGCGAGATGGGGACGGCGTCGCGGAAGCGGGCGACGTCGACGCCGTTCGGGATGATCCGGTAGTCGCCCGGGAAGTAGCGGTCGATGAAGTGGCGGGCCGCGGCCGAGACGGCGATCCTGCCGTGGAGGCGCGCGGCGTACGCGCCGAGGACGCGGCTGCCGAACTCGTAAGACGGCGAGAAGCCGGCGTAGGCGTGGAACGTGGCGATGTTGACGCTCCTGGACTCGCCCAGGAGGATGAGCGAGAGGAACGGCACGAACGGCTCATGGAAATGGAGGAGGTCGAAGCGCTCTTCGTCGAGCATCCGCCGGACCTGCGAGACGTAGCGCGGCGAGAACGTGATCGTGCCCATGGAGCCGTTCGCCGGGACGCTGAAGCCCTTGCCGATCCGGATGACGTCACCCTCGGTCGAGCGCTGGAAGCCGTGGCTCGCCGAGATGATCCGGACGTCGTGTCCGCGCAGGCGCAGGGCCGCGTACAGGTGCTCGACGTGCTCGTTGACGCCACCCGGGGTGGGGTAGATGTACGGCGTCACGAGGGCGATCTTCACGGCCTCACTCCGCGGTCTCGGTCCGAGCGCGCCCGCGGTCGGGCTGCGCCGCCGCCGCGGGCTGCTCGAAGCGCGGCGGGCGAAGGCGTCCGCCCGGGTAGCCCAGGTCTCGCCCGGTGCCGTCCCGCCGGATGACGCCCCGCACCCCGTCGCGCGCGTCGCGGCCGTACTTGCGCAGCTGGCGGCCGAAGGTCGCGATCTGCCCTGCGCCATGGAACGTCCCATGCGCGTGCGTGCGGCCCTCGAGGATGGCGCGTCGCAGATCCTCGGCCGTCCGGCCGGGGAACGTCGTCCAGCAGGCGCCGATCGCCTCGAGCGCGTGCGCGTCGCTGCCCCCGACCGGGGCCAGGCCGTGATCCGCCGCGAATGACACCGCGCGGGCATGCATCGGCCGCCCGAGGGCCGTCGGGTTGAAGGTCTCGAGTCCGTCGGGATGAACGCGCCGGTCCTCGTCGCGAAGCAGACGCCGCAGGACGGGCGCCTGGACGCACAGCGGGTATGGGACGAACGGGTGCGACGGGATCGCGAGCCCGCCCTGCTCGTGCACGGCGCGGATGGACCAGCGCAGCGGCTTGAGCGACGGGATGGGCTCCTCGATGAACAGCGCGAGCAGATGGCCGCCGAGGGTCGTGACCTCCTCGCCCACGACGACCTCGACCCGCATCCCGAGCGACGAGGCGATGGCCCGCCCGGCGAGGGCCGCGTCGATGCGCTCGTGGTCGGTGATCGCGATGACGTCGAGGTCGCCACGCGCCTCGATCGCCTCGAGGATCTCGACGACGCCGGCGGTTCCGTCCGAGGCGAGCGTGTGGAGGTGGAGGTCGGCGCGCCCGAGGCGGTCGCTCACGATCCCGGGCTCCGCTCGCCGGTCGGCCGGCTCCGTCCGCCGTCCGGCCGACCGCCCCCGCCATTCGGCCGGCTCCCTCCGCTCCCACCCGCCTCCAGGTCGGGCCAGATCGGGAAGAACGCCGCCCACCACTGGTCGGGCGCGTCCGCGATCAGCCCCTGGAACGCCGCCGCCTGGGCGGTGAGGAACGCCGTCACGCGCTCGCGGCGGGGTCCGTCGGCAATCGGCTCGAGCCTCACGATGCGGGCACGATAGCGCCCGCCGCCGAGGCGCCTGACGGCCGCGACGATGGCGGGGGCGCCGCTCTCCATCACGAGAAGCGCCGCCCCGATGGGCAGGGGCGCCGGGTGTCCGAAGAGGGGGACGGGGATGCCGCCGCCGCCGATGTCGCGATCCGCGATCAGGCCGGCGATCTCGCCGCGCTCCAGGGCTGCGAGGAGCTCGCGGCGGGCCGCCGCGATCGGCACGAGATGGACCCCGACGCCGCCGCGCGTCCGCTCGAACCAGCGTTGCAGTGGGGGATCGGCGAGGGTCTCCATCGGAGCGACGGCCGGCCGCCGGACCCGGTCGGCGAGATAGACCGCGGGAACCTCGAGAGCGCCGAAGTGCATCCCGACGACGATGAGCGCCCCCGGTGCCGCCAGCATCCCGTCGACGGCGGCTGGCTCGTCGAGGCTGAGCCGATCGGTCACGGCGTGCGCGGTGAGGGCCGGTGCGCGAAGGACCTCGAGGTAGTAGCGGGCGTGATGCCGCGACGCGGCCCTGGTCAGGGCGACCAGGGCGCGGTCGTCGGTCGCTGCGCGACGGGCACGTTCCGGCCCGAGCCCCTCGGCGGCAAGCCACGCGCAGACACGGCGGAGGTTGCGCCGCCCGCGGGCCGCCCGCCGCGGATCGAGGATGTACCAGGCCTCGCCGGCCGCCTCGGCCAGGCGGACGAGCGGAGGCTCCGGGAGCCGGCAGGCGATCGCGGACGCCGCCGAGATCAGTGCCGCGCGCAGCCGCTGACCGAGCGTGCCCGCCCGATCGGGCAGGAGGGGATCGGCCGCCGTGCGCGCCACCGTCACCGGGCCTCGGCCCCGACCTCCCGCGCGACGGCCGTGCGATGCGCGCGCTCGACGCGCTCGACCTCGGCCGGCTCGTCGGGCCAGATCGGCTTGAAGCTGTACCACTGCTCCGGGGCGGCTGCGATCGTCCGTTCCAGGGCATCCGCGATCCGCTGCGTCGCCTCGGCCAGGGCCGCGTCGTCGGTCGAGGCGACGGTGATCGGCTCGTCGTGCGTCACGAAGAAGTGGCCGTCGCCGTGCCGCCGGACGGCGATCGGGAGGATCGTGGCGCCCGACTTGGCCGCGAGGTACGCGGGACCGGCCGGCAGCATGGTCGGCGCGTCGAACAGGCGGACGGGGATGCCGTCGGGCTTGTAGCCCCAATCGACGAGGAGGCCGAGCATCTCGCCGCGCTTCAGGACCCCGTAGACCTCGCGGAGGTTCCGCCACGGGATCAGCCGGACACCCCAGGACTCGCGGATCGCTCGCAGATGCTCGAAGAGCTCCGGGAAGGTCGAGTCGTCGGCGACGACCGAGACCGGCCAGCCGTGGCGGGCGAGGCCGGCCGCGATCGCCTCGTTGTTGCCGACGTGGGCCGCGACGAAGATGAGGCCCTTCGACTGGGCGCGGATCTCCTCGAACGTCTCGAGGCCGTGCGGGTCGATCTGGGCCGTCGCGGCCTCGGGCGGCATGCTCGAGAGCTGCATCAGCTCGACGATGTAGCGGGCGTAGTTCCGGTAGGCCGCCAGCGCGAGGCGGCGCACCTGGCGGTTCCCGGGCGGCAGCCCGAGGACGTGGCCGAAGTTGCGGTCGACCCAGCGCCGCTTCTGGGGCCAGGCAAGGTACGCGGCCTGCGTCGCCAGGGCGACGCCCGTCCAGGCGAGGCGCTGCGGCGTGTGCCCGAGGGCCCACTCCGCGGCGCGATACGCCCGGACGGCAGCCCGCTCGACGATCCGTGGCGCCGCCTGGCGGCGGCGATGGGGAGCCTCGTGTGGCCGGCGGTCGCTCACTTCGCCTCGGCGGGAGCGTCGGAGGTCGCGGCCTTCGTGGCGGCCCCTGATCGAGCCGCCCGTGCGACCGTCCGCAGCTTCCGCGCCGCGCGCTGCTCGGTCCCGACGAGCGTCTCGTCATCCTCGCCGCGGATGAACGCCTCGACGCGGTTGAAGGCGATGTCGTCGTGGATCTGGATCGGCGGGCTCTTCATGAAGTACGACGACGGTGCGACGAGCGTCCCCTTGAGCCCGCGATCGAGCCCGAGCTTGAGGCAGCGGATGGCGTCGGTGATGACGCCGGCGCTGTTCGGGCTGTCCCAGACCTCGAGCTTGAGCTCGGCGTTGAGCGGGACATCCCCGTAGGTCGTGCCCTCCATCCGGATGTAGCACCACTTCCGGTCGAGCAGCCACGGGACGTGGTCCGACGGGCCGAC
>DASVZT010000047.1:0-9535 GCA_036391495.1 Candidatus Limnocylindrales bacterium | reverse complement strand
CCCATTCGCGCCTCGCACCGCCGAGAGCGTATCGCCATGTCCATCCGCGGCCCCATACCGGTCGGCGGTCCAGCACGAGGCTCCTCGAGGATCCATGTACGCAGTCATCGAGACCGGCGGGAAGCAGTACCGCGTCGAGGTCGGCACTGAGCTCGCCGTCGAGCTGCTCGACGCCGCACCCGGCGAGTCGGTCACGCTCGACCGCGTCCTGCTCGTCGCCGACGGCGACGACACGTCCGTCGGCCGTCCCCTCGTGGATGGCGCGACCGTGGCCGCCGAGGTCGTCCGCCTCGATCGAGCCGACAAGGTCGTCGCCTTCAAGTACCGCCCCAAGGCGCGTCGCCGCGTCAAGCACGGCCATCGCCAGGAGCAGACGATCCTCCGCGTGACGGACGTGGTCGTGGGTGGGCGGAGCGCGGCCGAAGAGCGGGCGCGAGCAGAGGACCAGGCGAAGACCGAGCGCGAGCGCCTCGAGGAGGCCGCCGCGCGACAGGCCGCGGCGGACGCGGCTCTCGCCGCGAAGCTGGCCGAAAAGGCGGCGCCTGCCGAGGCGTCCGCGGAGACGACCGAACCGAGCGCACCGGTCGCATCGACCGCCACGACGGAGTCGGCTGCTCCCGCTGCAGCGAAGCGTGCCCGCGCGAAGGCGGCACCGGGGACCGGGACGACCGCCGACGCTGCAGGTTCGTCGTCGGCCGCGGCTGAACCGCAGGCGACCGCAGCCGAATCGCCGGCCGCAACGAAGAAGACCACGCGCGCGAAGGCCACGCCGGCCGACGACGAGTCGGCCAAGGCGGCCCCGAAGCGCGCTCGAACAAAGAAGGACGAGTGAGATGGCCCACAAGAAGGCTGGCTCGAGCTCGAAGAACGGCCGCGACTCGGTCGGTCAGCGGCTCGGCGTCAAGGCCGGCGACGGTCAGCTCGTGCCGGCGGGGTCGATCATCGTCCGCCAGCGTGGCATGACGTTCCTGGCGGGGAGCGGGACCGGGCTCGGCAAGGATTACACCGTGTTCGCCACGGTCGAAGGGCGGGTCCGCTTCGAGCACCAGACCCGCGACAAGAAGCGCGTCCGCGTCGTGCCCGAACAGGCGGCCGCGGCAGAGGTTTGAGAGCACCGTGAAGCCGGACACCCATCCCAAGTACTACCAGGCGACCGTCGTCTGCGCGTCCTGTCACACGACGTTCACCGTCGGCTCGACGCGACCCGATCTGCGCGTGGACGTCTGCAGCAGCTGCCATCCGTTCTTCACGGGGAAGCAGACGATCATCGACACCGCTGGCCAGGTCGAGCGCTTCCAGAAGCGCCTCGAGCGTTCCGTCCGCGGCTGATCGACGCCTGACCGCCCGCCGGACTCGCGCTGACCGCGGGTTCGGTGTCGGCCGAACCCGCGCCGTTCCAGACCACACCATCGCACGGCGGGCCGACAAGGCCCGCCGTCTCGTTCCAGGCGAGACCGTCCTGACCGGACCGCTCGGCCGCGCCTTCCCGCTCGGCCGCGCCTTCCCGCTCGGCCGCGCCCTCCCCCTCGGCTAGACTTCGACCATGCCCCCCCAGTTCAGCTACGGCGGCCAGGCCCTCATCGAGGGCGTCATGATGCGCGGGCGCGACGCCATCGCCGTCGCGCTGCGTTCGCCGGATGGCCGCATCCTCTGGGCGACGGAGCGGCTCGACGAGGGGTTCCACGCGACGCGCTGGTCACGCCTCCCGTTCGTGCGCGGCCTCGTCGTCCTCTACGAGCAGCTCATCGTCGGGACGCGCTGGCTCGTGCGCTCGGCCAGCCTCCAGGCGTCCGACGAGGAGGGCGGCGAGCTCGGCAAGGGCGCGATCGTCCTGATGCTCCTCGTGACGCTCGCCATCGCGGTCGGCTTCTTCTTCCTGCTCCCGCTCGTCGTCGCGAGCGGCGTCGCCGGTGGCATCTCGAACGGGATCGTGCAGCACCTCGTCGAGGGCCTCGTCCGCGTCGCCCTCTTCGTGGCCTACCTGCTCGTCATCGCTCGCGCCCCCGACGTCCGGCGCGTCTTCCAGTACCACGGCGCCGAGCACATGACGATCCACGCGCTCGAGGCCGGCGACCCGCTCACCCCGGAGGCGGTCCGGCGCTACCCGACGGCGCACCAGCGTTGCGGGACCGAGTTCCTCGTCGTCGTCATCCTCCTGTCGATCCTGATGTTCTCGCTGGTCGGACGGCAGTCGGCGCCCGTCATGATCGTCAGCCGGATCCTGCTGATCCCTGTCATCGCCGCCATCGGCTACGAGATCCTCCGCTGGGGCGCCCGCCACCGCGCCAACGCGATCGTCCACGCGATCATGCTGCCGGGGATCTGGGTCCAGATGATCACGACTCGCCGACCGACCGACGACATGATCGAGGTCGCAATCGTCTCGATGGAGCAGGCCCTCTCAGCGGACGGGGAATCCCTCCCGGCCGGGGGCCAGGCGCTCGCGCGCGAGCCGCTCGACCTCGCGCAGCCGCCGATCGTCCGTTCGGCCGGCCGGCCCGCGCTGGCAGCCGAACCATTGCTGGCAGCCGACGAACCCGTGGCAGCCGCCGAACCGGTGCTGGCAGCCGGCGAACCCGTGGCAGCCGACGAACCCATGGCAGCCGCCCCGAATCGCGAGGCCGACGAGCCGGACGCCATCGCATGATCGACGCCAAGCTCCTCGAGATCGCGACGCAATACGACGACCTCCAGGTCGAGCTGGCGAAGCCCGAGGTCACGAGCGACCCGCTGGCGATCCGCCGGCTCGGCAAAGAGCTGGCGCGCCTGGAGCCCGTCGTGGCGACGTTCCGCGAGCTCACCACCGTTCGAGAGGAGCTCGCCGGTGCGCGCGAGATGCGCGACTCCGAGCACGACGAGGAGCTCAAGAGCCTGGCGCGCGAGGAGATCGAGCGGCTGGAGGCCGACGAGGCGCGGCTGACCGACGAGCTGAAAGTGCTCCTCCTGCCGCGCGACCCGAACGACGACCGCAACGTCATCATGGAGATCCGGGCGGGTGCCGGTGGCGAAGAAGCAGCGCTCTTCGCCGGGGAGCTGCTGCGGATGTATCTCCGCTACGCCGAGCGTCACCGGTTCACCGCCGACGTCATCTCGCTCAACGAGACCGGCATCGGCGGCGTGAAAGAGGCAATCGTCCAGATCTCCGGCGACGGCGCCTACAGCCGCATGAAGTTCGAAGGCGGCGTCCACCGCGTCCAGCGCGTGCCCGAGACGGAGTCGAGCGGCCGCATCCATACCTCGACGGCGACGGTCGTCGTCATGCCCGAGGCCGAGGACGTCGAGATCGAGATCGACGAAGAGAAGGATCTCCGCATCGAGGTCAAGCGCTCGTCCGGACCGGGCGGACAGTCGGTCAACACCACCGACTCGGCCGTGCGCATCACCCACATCCCGAGCGGACTCGTGGTCGAGATCCAGGACGAGAAGAGCCAGCACAAGAACAAGGCCAAGGCCCTCTCGGTCCTGCGCTCGCGGCTCTACGATCTCGAGCTCGCGCGCCAGCGTGAAGCGGATTCGGCGACCCGCAAGGGCATGGTCGGCAGTGGCGAGCGGTCGGAGAAGGTCCGGACGTACAACTTCCCGCAGGACCGCGTGACCGACCACCGCATCGGCCTCGACCTCCACAACCTGCCCAACGTCCTCGACGGTGACCTCGACCGCCTCATCGACGCGCTCATCACGACCGACCAGGCCGAGCGCCTCCGCACGTACGTCGAGACCGCCGAGTCGGTCGCGCGCTGATCGGCAGCGACGCGGGGCCCGAGCAGATCCGGTGAGTACAGTCCGCGACCTGCTCGTCGAGGGCGTCGCCGCACTGACCGCGTCGGGCTCGGAATCGCCGCGCCTCGACGCCGAGGTTCTCCTCGCGCACGCACTCGGGATCGAGCGGACGGGTCTGATCGCCCACCCGGGGGCCGAGATCGGGACGGCGCAGGCCGAGACCTTCCGTCGATCGATCGCCCGCCGAACCACCGGCGAACCGGTCGCCTACATCCGGGGTGTCAAGGAGTTCTACGGGATAGCCTTCGCGACCGACGCGCGCGCCCTGATCCCGCGGCCGGAGACGGAGCTGCTGGTCGAGCTGGCCGAGCGAGAGGCGATCGACCGCCTGGTCGGCGCGGCGCGGCCAGGCGATGGCGCCCGCCTCCGCATCGTCGACGTCGGGACGGGCGCGGGCACGATCGCGGTGACGCTGGCCGTGCTTCTCCGCAGGCGCGGTGCGGCCGGGGACGTGACGATCCTCGCCACCGACGCGAGCGCGGAGGCCATCGCCCTCGCGCGCGAGAACGCGGTGGGACACGGCGTGGCCGACGCGGTCGACTTCGCGCAGGCAGACCTCATCCCTGCTCGGGACGGCCCGTTCGACCTGCTGCTCGCCAACCTGCCCTACGTTCGGACGGACGCCATCCCGGGCCTGCCCATCGCAGCGTCGTTCGAGCCGCGCGCCGCGCTCGACGGCGGGTCGGACGGGCTCGATATCGTCCGGCGGATCCTCCAGCGCCTTCCCGACGCGCTCGCGCCGGGCGGCGTGGCCCTGCTGGAGATCGGCTTCGACCAGGGCGACGACATCCGCGAGGCGGTCGAGACGATCCTGCCCGGCTGGACGTCCACGGTGCTGAAGGACCTCGCGGGCCAGCCGCGCGTCGCACGCATCGCCCGGGTTGCCGGCATCGCCCGCGGCGCCGGCGCCGAAGGGGCCGCGGCATGACGCCCCGCTGCCCTCCCGTCCGCCTCCTCGCACTCGACATCGACGGGACGCTGATCGGCGACGACCTCATCCTCCACGAGCGGACGGTCGCCGCGATCAAGGAGTCCGTCCGGCGCGGCGTGCTCGTCTCGCTCTGCACCGGGCGCATGGCGTCGAGTGCGCTCGGTTTCGCACAGGAGCTGGGGCTGCGCGAGCCGATCGTCGCATACCAGGGGGCGCTCATCCGCTCCATGACGCCGCCGGGGAGCTCGCGCGTCGGCCGGATGCTGGTCCACACGCCCCTTCGCGCGCCAGTCGCACGCGAGGTCATCCGTTGGGCGCAGGGTCGCGGGCTCGATCCGCACGTCAACCACCTGGAGCGCTTCATCATCGCCGCCGGCGATCCCAAGGCCGAGGACTACTCGGCGTTCCTCGGCGCACGCGCCGAGCTCGTGCCCGACCTGGCGGCGGCGATCGACCGTCCCGTCTCGAAGGTGCTGGCGGTCGGCGACGAGGCGGCGGTCCTCGCGGCCTACGAGGAGGGGCGGCGGCTCTTCAGCGGCCGCGCCGGCCTGACCATCAGCCATCCGCGCTTCCTCGAGGTGCTGGCCCCGGGCGTGTCGAAAGCGCGAGCCGTCCGCTGGCTCGCACGTCGAGCCGGCGTCGCGATGGAGCAGACGATGGCCATCGGCGACCAGCGCAACGACCTGGAGATGATCGAGGCCGTCGGGCAGGGCGTGGCCATGCCTTCGGCGCCCGCCGAGGTCCGGGCGGTCGCCCGGCATCTCGCGCCGTCGCTCGAGGAGGAGGGTGCTGCGATCATGATCGAGCGCATCGTGCTGGGTAGCGCGGTATGAGCGCCGTGAGCCGATGCGCGGTGAGACGATGACCGCCCGCGTCGTCCGCGACGACGAGGCGGGAATTGCCGCGGCCATCGACGTCCTGCGCGCCGGCGGCGTGGTCGGACTGCCGACCGACACGGTCTACGGCATCGCCGTCGCGCTCGACACGCCAGGCGGCGTCGGGCGGCTCTTCGCGGTCAAGGAGCGACCCCCCGATCGAGCCATCGTCGCGATCGTCGACTCGATCGACCAGCTCGCCGGCGTCGTCGACATCCCCGCCGAGGCGCGCGTCCTGGCGGCGGCCTGCTGGCCAGGTGGATTGACGATCGTCCTGCCGCTCCGCGACGGCGCGGACGTGCCGGCGTCCCTCACCGCGGGCGCCCGGACGCTCGGCGTGCGCATCCCCGATCACGCCACTCCCCGTGCGCTCGCCGCGGCCGTCGGCCCTCTGCCGACGACCTCCGCCAACCCGCACGGCGAGCCCGCGGCGACCGATGCCCAGGCGGTGAGCGCCGTCCTCGGGGCACGGCTCGACCTGGTCCTCGACGGCGGACCGGCACGCGGCGGCGTCGCGTCGACCGTCGTCGACTGCTCGTCCGGTCCGCCGCGGCTCCTGCGCGCGGGAGCGATCTCCGCCGACGCGCTGGCCGCCGTCCTCGACGATGCCGAGCTGCCGCATGGCTTCGGTGCGGGATGAACCTGGTCGCACGGCGAGGCCGCCCCGTGTGGGACGATACCTCCCCGACGCAGGCACACCGACGACCGAGGAGCCGACGATGACGATCTCCCAGGCAGGGACCGGCTGGGCATCCATCGAGGAGCTCGACCCCGAGCTCTGGTCGGCCATGACCGCGGAGCGCGATCGCCAGCGCGACAAGATCGAGCTCATCGCGAGCGAGAACTACACGTTCGGGGCGGTCATGGAGGCGCAGGGCTCCTGGCTGACGAACAAGTACGCGGAAGGGCTGCCCGGGAAGCGGTATTACGGCGGGTGCGAGTTCGTCGACATCGCGGAGCGGCTGGCCCAGGAGCGGGCGCTGGCCCTCTTCCCCGGGGCGGAGCACGTCAACGTCCAGGCGCACTCCGGCGCCCAGGCGAACATGTCGGCCTACTTCGCGGTCGTCAGGCCCGGCGATCGGGTCCTCGGCATGAGCCTCGCCCACGGCGGCCACCTGACCCATGGCTCGCCGGTCAACTTCAGCGGCAAGCTGTTCGAGATCCATGCGTACGGCGTGGATCCCGAGACCGAGCGGATCGACTACGACGCCCTCGAGGCGCAGGCGAAGGATGTCCGTCCCAAGCTCGTCGTCGCCGGCGCGTCGGCCTACCCGCGCATCTTCGACTTCCCGCGCCTGGCCGCGATCGCGCACGGCGTCGGCGCGCTCCTCATGGTCGACATGGCTCACATCGCCGGTCTTGTCGCCGCCGGCGTCCACCCCTCGCCGTTCCCGCACGCCGACCTCGTCACGACGACGACCCACAAGACACTGCGCGGCCCGCGCGGAGGCCTCGTCTTCAGCCGGATGGAGCTGCCCGAGGGCGTCGACCCGGCCGACTTCCCGGCCGTCAAGGGCTCGCTCGCCGCCGCGGTCGACAAGTCGGTCTTCCCGGGCGTCCAGGGCGGTCCGCTCATGCACGTCATCGCGGCGAAGGCGGTCGGCCTCAAGCTCAACGCCCTGCCGGAGTTCCGCGAGTACGGTGCGCAGGTCGTGGCGAACGCCGCGGTGCTCGCCGGGAGCCTGGCGGCCGCCGGCGCCCGCGTCATCTCGGGAGGCACGGACAACCACCTCATGCTCGTCGACGTCACGCCGCTCGGAGTGACGGGGCGCGAGGCCGAGCACCTGCTGGACGAGATCGGGATCACCGTCAACAAGAACGCCATCCCCTTCGACAGGAACCCGCCGAACATCGCGTCGGGCATCCGCATCGGGACGCCGGCAACGACCACGCGCGGCTTCGGCGAGCCGGAGATGCGCGAGATCGGCGGGATCATCGTGTCGGCCATCGCCGGGCGGGACGATCCGGCGTCGCGTTCGGCTCTCGCCGAGCAGGTGTCCGCGATCTGCAGTCGCTTCCCCGTCCCGGGACTGCCGCTGGCGTGATGTGCGGGCGGTCCGTCCCATGACGCCGCCCCGTCCGCGCCGCATGGCGCGGGGCATGCCGCGCCCCATGGCACGCCGTCCGGGCAGGCGCGGTCCGCTCGGCCGGTTCGGCCGGAGGGTCGCGCCGTGAGGTTCGTCGCCGACCTCGGCGACATCTTTCCGCCGCTCCTCGCCGCGGCCGTCGTCGCGGCCGGGATCTCGCTGCTCCTCACCCCTGCCGTCCGTGCCTGGGTCACGGGTCTCGGCATGGTGGACGCTCCGGACGAGCGGCGTGTCAACCTCGCCCCGGTGGCGCGGGGCGGCGGCATCGCGGTGGCCGCGGCCTTCGCGCTGGTGGCGCTCGCCGCCATCGTCCTGACGCACAGCGGCGACGATCTCCCGAACTCGGGCCCCACCGACGGCCGCGCACTGGCGGCGCTCGTCGGGGGCGGCGCGCTCGCGATCGTCCTCGGTGCGCTCGACGACTACTTCCAGCTCCGGGCGCGCTGGCAGCTCGCCGGCCAGGTCGTGCTGGCGCTCGGAGCGATCGCGCTCGGCCTGAACGTCGGGTTCGTGAACAATCCGGTCGGGCCCGGGACGATCCGCTTCGATGGCGTCGTCGCCGTCGTCGTCACGACGTTGTGGATCGTCGGGATGATCAACTCGATCAACTTCATCGACGGGCTCGATGGCCTCTCGTCGGGCATCGGCATCATCGCTGCGCTGACGCTGGGGCTCATCAGCCTCACGCCGACGATCGGCCAGCCGTTCGTCGCGCTGCTCTGCTTCGCGCTCGCCGGTGCGCTGCTCGGGTTCCTGCGCTGGAACTTCCACCCGGCCTCGATCTTCGTCGGGACGAGCGGCGTCATGTTCATCGGCTACACGCTCGCGGTGCTGTCGATCCTGGGGACGGCCAAGGTCGCCGTCGCGCTCCTCGTCCTCGGCGTGCCGATCATCGACACGTTCTGGATCATCGTCCGTCGGGTCGCCTCGGGCCGATCGCCCTTCACGCCCGATCGGGGCCACATCCACCACCGCCTGCTCGACCTCGGCCTGTCGCACCGCCAGACGGTCGTCCTCATCTACGCGATCTGCGCCGGCCTGGCCGTCCTATCGTTCGTCCTCTCGGGGAGTGGCCAGATCTACGCGTTTCTCGGCATCGTCGTCGTCTCGGGCATCGTCCTGTTCTTCCTGACCCGCCGCTCGCTCGACGTCGAGGAGCTGGAGCCCGAGGCGTACCGTGACGCGGCGCTCGGGGCGGTGGACCGCGTCGACCGGGGCGGGTAGCTCGGCCGTTGTTCGTGGCGCCGCGCCTCGCGGCCGCCCGCCCGGGACGCCGGGATGGCCGCCCGCCAACCGCCGCGCCCGGGATGGCCACCCGCCGCCGCGCCCGGGATGGCCAGTCGCCCCCGGCCGCCGCCTGCCACTCAGGACGCCCGGCGGGGCGCCACCCGCTGCCCGCCGATAGTTGCCCGCCGGCTGCCGCCAGCCGTGGTCGGAGAGTGCTCCCTAACGCCCGTTTCGGGAGCTCAACCTCCAGGTGCCCTGGCTTCGGCCAGGGCCCGGAGGGTCCCTGCCGGGGACGGTGGTCGCGTCATGCCGCAGCCGTTGCGATAAGGGCCCCCGCCGAGGCGTACTCGGGGGCGGGGTCGCGAGCCAATCCCCGGCAAGAGGCGCTTAGGGAGCATGCTGCGACCAAGCCCGAGCCGTACGTGGGTCCGAGCGGCCCCCGAGCCGGACGTGGGCCCGAGCGCTCCCCGAGCCGGACGTGGGCCCGAGCGGCCCCCGAGCGGCCCCCGAGCCGGACGTGGGCCCGAGCACCCCCCGAGCCGGCCGAGCGCCCCCCGAGCCGGACGTGGGCCCGAGCGGCCCCGGGCCGGACGTGGGCCCGAGCACCCCCCGAGCCGGCCGAGCGCCCCCCGAGC
>DASVZT010000046.1:0-6635 GCA_036391495.1 Candidatus Limnocylindrales bacterium | reverse complement strand
CCGATGACGCCTTGGCGAGTCTGGGAGGCGCTCCGCAGGCGCGGCTGAGGAACGCGAGGTGGCCGTGGGCCCGGCGCGGTGATGCTCGGCGGGTGTTGGGCGGCTGTCGGCCGGCGGCGATGCTCGGCGGGTGTTCGGCGGCTGGCGCTCGGCGGTGGCTCGGCGGCTGGCGGCCGGCGGCTGTCGCCCGGCGACGATGCTCAGCGGGTGGCGCCCGGCGGCTGGCGCCCGGGCTCGCCTGTTGGTCGCTGTCGCGCGAGACGCAACAACGGCAGCCCACCCCGACCCGATGCGGCGGCAGATCGGGTCGTCCGACGGTCCGTGTTGCACGATCGGGGATGTCGTTGCACCGTCCGAGGCGGAGGGGCTCGCAGGGTCGCGCGCCGCGCGACGATACGGGGGCGCTTGCCGTGGACCGGGCGTCGGGGCTCGCGGTGTCGCGTGTAGCGCAACGAGGCCGCGTCGACGACGGCGGCCGGCCGGACCGTGCGGCCCGAGGATGTCTCTTTCTTAATCGCTCGACGGGTTGGGTATTCACGCGCGCGACCTAGTCTTCGAAGTGAGAGACGCGACTGACTCCCTCCTCCCTCCACTCCAGGCGCGTTCCTCCTCCCTCCCTCCGACCGGAGGCGCCGATTGGGCAGGCGCCTCCGGTCTCTCTTTGCGCGCGGGAGTGCAGCCGGGCCGGCCTGGAGCGCGGGGCAAGCGCGGGGTGAGCGCGGGGCGAGCGGCCGATACGCGGCCGGTGAGCCGCCTATGTCAGAATCGACGCATGGAGCTGACCTGGTATGGGCGCACGTGCGTCCGCCTCAAGGGCAAGGATGCCGTCGTCGTGCAGGACCCGTACCAGGCGGTCGTCGGGCCGACGGGCCGTGGCATCACCGGCGAGATCGTCACGTTCAGCCATGCCGACGACACGCCGCTCCCCAAGGCGAAGGGCAAGCCGTCGCGTGACGGCCAGACGCTCCTCCCGACGAGCCTCGACGACGCGTTCGTCCTCGACGGCCCTGGCGAGTACGAGGTCCGCCACGTCCTGATCACCGGCGTCCGGACCTTCCGCGACGACGATCACGGGGCGAAGAGAGGCCGGAACCTGGCGTTCGTCGTCGAGCTCGACGGGCTTCACACGATCCACCTCGGCGACATCGGGCACCTCCTGACCGAGGAGAAGCTCGCCGACATCGGCCCGGTCGACATCGCCTTCGTCCCGGTGGGCGGGGCACTGGCGGCGAACCGCGCCGCTGAGCTCATCGCGCAGCTGGAGCCGCGGATCGTCGTGCCGCTCGCGGTCGGCGACGACGACGCCGCGTTCGACGAGGCACTCGGCAAGTACTTCCACGAGATGGGCGGCGACCGCCCCCCGGTCCAGGGAAAGCTGTCGATCATGCCGTCGGGGCTGCCCCAGGAGGTCACGACCGTCCTGCTGGAGCCGCGCGGCCGCGTGTAGCCGGGCGTCTGCCGCCCGGAGGACCCTGCCGTGGCCCGAGCCGTCTGCTATCCGCGCTCGAGCACCGGGCGGCCCCGCTTGACGACCGCGCGGATGAGGTCGGCGCCGGGCCAGTAGGGGATCTGGGCGCTCGACGGGACGCCCCAGATCGCCAGGTCGGCCTGCTTGCCGGGCTCGATCGATCCGATCTCGTCGCCCATCCCCAGCGCGAAGGCGGCGTTGATCGTGACCGCCGACAGGACCTCCCAGGGGCTCATCCCGAGCGACAGGCAACCGATCGTCATCGCCAGGGGGAGGCTCGGCGTGGGCGACGTGCCCGGGTTGAAGTCGGTCCCGATCGCGACGGGCACGCCCGCGTCGATGAAGGCGCGCGCCGGCGCCGCATGGTCCTTCATCAGGAACCAGGTTGTCGCGGGCAGAAGCGTCGCCACGACCGGACGACCCTCGGCGGCCGATCGCGCCATCGCGGCGATGCCCGCTTCGGATGGGGCGGC
Source organism: Candidatus Limnocylindrales bacterium (assembly GCA_036391495.1). GTDB lineage: Bacteria > Chloroflexota > Limnocylindria > Limnocylindrales > CSP1-4 > DASVZT01. Next base: position 4,694 of record DASVZT010000046.1, on the reverse strand, counting down.
GAGGTGATCGGCCGAGAGCGCACCGATCTCGGCGGCCAGCTCGGCTCCGCCCGACGGCGCGAGCTCGTCCGCGTGGAGCCGCGGCTGCATCCCGAGCGCCGCGGCGGTCTCCAGGATCCGGCGGCTCTGATCGGCCGAGAAGACACCCTCCTCGCAGAAGACGTCGCAGAAGCGCGCCCGCCCGTGCGCCGCGATGCCCGGGACCTGCTCCTCGATGACCGACCGGACGTACGCCTCTGTGCCGTCCGGTCGCGCCCGGAACTCCGGCGGGACCGCGTGAGCGCCGAGGAACGTCGGCAGGACCTCGATCGGGCCTTCGCGTCCCAGCTGGTAGGCGACCTCGACGAGCCGCAATTCGGTCTGGAGCTCGAGGCCGTAGCCGGACTTCGCCTCGATCGTCGTGACGCCGTGCGTGAGCATCTCGTCGAGCCACGTCCGCCCGTGCGCCGCGAGCTGCTCGGCCGATGCCGCGCGAGTCGCCGCGACCGTGGAGAGGATGCCGCCCCCTGCCTCGAGGATCTCGAGATAGCCGGCGCCGCGCTGGCGCAGCACGAGCTCACCCTCGCGGGTCCCGGCGAAGAGCAGGTGGGTGTGCGGGTCGATCAGGCCGGGGGTGACGACGCCGCCGCCGGCGTCGAGGCGCTGGAACCGCGAAAGCGGGAAGCCCATCCCGTCGAGCGCGCCCTCGACCTCGTCGCGCGGCCCGACGCCGACGATCCGGCCCTCCCACGCGGCGACGACAGGAGCCCCCACGGCTCCGACGCCGCCCGCGTCGTCGGCGAACAGCGATGCTGTATCGGCCTGGGTCTCCCCGCGGCGGATCCCGCCGGCCATCGTGGCGATCTCCGACGCCCCGACGATGAGCAGCCCGGGCACATGCCCGTTGGCGCGCCCCCCGTCGATGACCCGCAGGGTCACGCCGGTCCGGCCCCCGACGCCTCAGCCGGTTGGGCCGCCTCGGCCGGCTTGGCCGCGTCGGCGGCCTCTGCCGCCTCGAGCCGGAGCTCGAGCGCCTGGAGCGGGCTGAAGTCCCGCAACTTCAGGAATCTCGCCGCGACCGCGAGTCGATCCTCGACGGAGACGTCGGCCGCCGCGCCAGCGCGATCTGCCACGTCGAGGAAGGCCCGGAGCGGCATCAGCCCGATCAGCTCGGACTCCAGGGGTTCGACGCCCGCCTCGCGCGCCTGCGTTTCGACCGCCTCCCACACCTGCCAGACCGGCGTGACCGAGAAGTCGAGGAGGTTCATGGAGACCTGGGCGACGCCCAGCTCCTCGATCCAGAAGCCGGCCGCCTGGACGCGCGGGAAGCCGCCGCTCGACTCCCGGACGGTCCTGGCGATCGCCTTCGCGAGGGCCAGGTCGCTGGAGGCGAGATTGATGTTGTAGGCGATGAGGAAGGGCCGGGCGCCGACCGCGACCGCCCCGGCCGAGGGGTGCGTCCGTGGCGGGCCGAAGTCGGGCGTTCGGTCGGGCATCCCGATCTCGAGCTTGAGGCCCTCGTACTGCCCGCGCCGGACGTCGGCGAGCTTGACACGATCCGGCCGGCTCGCCGCGTTCGCGTAGAGGTAGACCGGGAGCTCGAAACGTTCCGCGATCCGGGCACCGAACGAGCGGGCCAGCGCGACGCACTCGTCCATCGTCGAGTCGCCCAGGGGCACGAACGGGATCACGTCGACCGACCCGATGCGCGGGTGCTCGCCTGCCTGGCGCTCCATGTCGATCTCGCGGATCGCCCCGTCGACGAGCCGCTCGAGAGCGACGGAAACGGCGGACGCGTCACCGGCAAGGGTGAAGACGCTGCGGTTGTGGCTGGCGTCGCTCGTCCGATCGAGGAGATGCACGCCGGGCGTGGTCGCGACCGCCGCGCCGAGTCGCTCGACGACGTCCAGGCGGCGACCCTCGCTGATGTTCGGAACCGATTCGACGAGCTTGCGCATCGGCCTAATCGTGACAGGTCGGATCGGGTGTCCGCTCGGGTGTCCGCTCGGGTGTCCGCTCGGTTCGACCCATCACGGCCGCCGACGGCTTGGCCGCCCCCGGTACCATGTCCCGGTGTCTTCGACCCCTCGGCGGACCATCGGTCCGTTCACCCGTCCGTCGTTCGGTGGCCTCTGGCGCGACGCCGACTTCCTGAAGCTCTGGACGGGGCAGAGCGTCAGCCGGTTCGGCTCGCAGATCAGCCTGCTCGCGATCCCGCTGCTCGCGATCGCCCTCCTGGACGCCACGCCGTTCGAGATGGGCGTGCTCGGCGCGGTCGAGATGCTCCCGTTCATCTTCGTCTCACTGCCCGCGGGCGCGTGGGCGGACCGCCTGCGCAAGCGGCCCATCCTCGTCGCGGGCGACCTGGGACGTGCCGTCGCGCTGGCGACGATCCCCGTCGCGTACGAGCTCGGCGTCCTGACGATGGTCCAGCTCTACGTGGTGGCGTTCATCACCGGTGTGCTCACCGTCTTCTTCGACGTCGCGAACCAGTCGTACCTGCCCGTGCTCGTCGAGCGGGACCAGATCGTCGACGGGAACTCGAAGCTCCAGATCACCGACTCTGCCGCCTCGATCGCCGGCCCGGGCGTCGCGGGCGTCCTCATCGGCTGGCTGACGGCGCCGGTGGCGATCGTCTGGGACGCGGTCAGCTTCGTCGTGTCGGGCGTGTTCGTCCTGTACATCCGCCGGCCCGAGCCGCCCGTTCCCGTCCATGACGAGGCAACCGGCCCGCGGCCGTCCATCCGCTCGGAGATCGCCGAGGGCGTCGGCTATGTCGCCCATCACCGCTACCTGCGCTCGATCGCGGCGGCGACGGCGTGGTCGAACGTCTTCGGGTCGATGGCCTGGGCGGTCCTCCTGCTCTACGCCTATCGCGAACTCGGCCTCCGCGCCGAGGCCCTGGGAGCGATCTTCGCCATCGGCAACGTCGGCGGTCTCGTCGGCGCCGTCGCGGCACCGCGCGTCGCCCAGCGCTTCGGCATCGGGCGCGCGATCCTCATCGGCCTTGCCGTCGGTTGCCCCCAGTTCCTGCTCATCGCGATCGCTTCGCGCGAGACGGCGGCGCCCCTGTTCATCGCCTCGGGCATCCTCATCGGGCTCTCGGTCATGGTCTACAACATCAACCAGGTCAGCCTCCGACAGGCGATCACGCCGGCGCCGCTGCTCGGTCGGATGAACGCGACGATGCGCTTCATCGTGTGGGGCATCCAGCCGATCGGATCGCTCCTCGGCGGGACGCTCGGCACGATCCTCGGGGTCGTGCCCACGATCTGGATCGCGGCGATCGGGTCGCTCTTCGCGTTCGTGCCGCTGCTGATCGGGCCTCTACTGTCGCTGCAGGAGATACCGGCGCTGGAGGGGGTGGAGGTCGGTCCGGTGTCCGCGGCGGGGGCGGGCGTCGGGGGTGCCGCTGGCGGTGGTGCCGGGGGTGGGGCCGTGGCTGGTGGTGCCGGGGGTGCCGCGGGCCGTGATCCCGTGGGCGGTGATCCCGTGGGCGGTGATCCCGTGGGCGGTGATCCCGTGGGCGGAGCGGGCGTCCCGAGCTGATCGGGCGAGCTGATCGGGCGAGCTGATCGGGCGGGAGCCCTCCCTCGGCCCCGGGCGGCCTCGGCTGGCCTCCGCCGACCCCGGGCTGCCTCCGCCGGCGCGGCTTCTTGCGTATCTCCGGCCACAGACCCCTTTATGCGACTGGCCGCCGGGCCGGAGCCGTCACAAGCCGTCTATCAATGCGATCCTCGTGGATCAGGTGCCTGTTCGCTGCGGGATTCGTTGCGAAACGGGCTTCGTGCCCCGGCTGAGGGCCGGCGGGGAGGGGGCGAGTCGCATAAGGATGGCGCCGGCCGAGATTACGCAAGAAGCGAAGCGAAGCGAGGCGAGGCGAGGCGCAGCGAGGCGAGGCGGGGCGCGGCGAGGCGAGGCGAGGAGAGGGGCCGCCGGCACCGGCCCCCTACTCACCCTCCAGCATCGGCACTCGGACGCCGCGCTCCCGCGCCACCTGGATCGCCCGGTCGTACCCCGCGTCGACGTGACGGATCACGCCCATCCCGGGGTCGGTCGTGAGGACTGTTGCGAGCTTCTGCGCGGCGAGGTCGGTCCCGTCGGCGACGACGACCATCCCCGCATGCTGGGAGTACCCGATCCCCGTTCCGCCGCCGTGGTGGATCGACACCCACGTCGCACCCGACGCCGTGTTGACGAGCGCGTTGAGGAGCGGCCAGTCGGCGATCGCGTCGGAGCCGTCGGCCATCGCCTCGGTCTCACGGTTCGGGGAGGCGACCGAGCCCGCGTCCAGGTGGTCGCGCCCGATGACGATCGGCGCCGACACCTCGCCCGTCCGGACCAGCTCGTTGAACGCCAATCCCGCCCTCGCCCGCTCGCCGTAGCCGAGCCAGCAGATCCGCGCCGGCAGGCCCTGGAACGGGACCTTCGCCTCGGCCATCTCGATCCAGCGGCGGAGCCCCTCGTCGGCGGGGAACAACTCGAGGATCGCGCGGTCCGTCCGGAGGATGTCGGCCGGATCGCCCGACAGCGCCGCCCAGCGGAAGGGTCCACGCCCCTCGCAGAACTGGGGCCGAATGAACGCGGGGACGAAGCCCGGGAAGTCGAACGCGTCCTCGACTCCGGCCTCGAACGCCTGGGCGCGGAGGTTGTTGCCGTAGTCGAAGACGACCGAACCGGCCGACCCGAACGCCAGCATCGCCCGGACGTGCTCG
>DASVZT010000045.1:0-20866 GCA_036391495.1 Candidatus Limnocylindrales bacterium | reverse complement strand
ATCGAGGCCGCGGGCGGCAAGGGCGTCGGCGAGGCCTCGTGCGCCCTCCGACGGGCGCGTGACGAGGACTCGGCCACGCGACCGCCAGCGCACGACCTTGGCCGCAAGGTCCGCGGCGAGGGCGCGGCACGCAGCGGCGTCGGCCGCATCGGCCGAACCCTCGGCCCGGGCGATGCCGCCGAGGGCGTCCGGTCGGGTCGGCAGTGGCAGATCACGCTCGGCGGCGACCCGCAGGGTCAGCCGCCCGCCGGACACGGTCCCGAGGGCGCCGATAGGGGAGCGGCAGCCGCCACCGGTCGCGTCGAGGAACGCGCGCTCGGCCTCGACCGCGATGCGGCTCGCGGGATCGTCGAGCCGTCCGAGCGCCTCGCGGACAATGGTGTCGTCCGACCTCGCCTGGAGGGCGAGCGCGCCCTGGCCCGGTGCCGGGATCGCGATGTCGGCCGGCAGGATCTCGTCGATCCGATCGATCAGTCCGAGCCGCGTCAGGCCCGCGACGGCGAGGACCAGGGCGTCGCTCAGGCCCTCGTCGAGCTTGCGCAGGCGGGTGTCGACGTTGCCGCTGTGAGGGTGGATGACGAGATCTGGTCGGACGGCGCGGATGAAGGCTGCGCGTCGAGGACTGTCCGTCCCGACTCGCGCCCCGGCGGGCAGCGTCGCGAGGGTCGTGCCGCGGACGCGGCAGACGAGCGCGTCGCGCGGGTCCTCGCGCGCGGTCCAGGCGGCGATGACCAGCCCCGGGGGCTGGTCGGTCGGGACGTCCTTGGCGGAATGGACCGCGGCGTCGATGCGACCGTCGAGGAGCGCCGCCTCGATGGCGCCGACGAAAGCTCCCTCGCCCCACGCCGTGTCGGGCGCCCGGTCGTCGCCCGCGGTGCGGATGAGGACGATCTCCGTCGGTATGCCGAGCTCGCCGAGCCGGCCGGCGACCAGGTGGGCCTGCACGAGGGCGAGCTTGCTGCCGCGGCTGCCGATGCGGATGGCGCGGGGCACGGTCGTGTCCGTGGGCGTGGTCGTGTCCGTGGGCGTGGCCTCGTCGGAGCTCGATGGACGGGAGGGGACGCGCATGACGATCAGAGCGCGAAGAGATCGCGCGCAGCGCGCTCGTGCTCGCCGCTCTCGTCGTCCCGAAGGGTGGCGAGCGGCGCGTGAAGGAGGCCCGCCACCAGGCGCCGGCTCATCTGCTCCACGAGGTCACGGTCGCCCTCCGCGAGGTGCGGCATCCGGCGGAGCAGCCTGTCGACCTCCGCCGCCCGGCGGCGCTCGGCCTGCTCGGTCAGCGCCTGGATCGCCGGCACGGACATGCGGCCGCCGACCCATCGGCCGAACTCGGCCTCCGCCTCGTCGAGGAGACGCTCGATCCGTCGCCGGACCCGGTCGCGCAGGGCGTCCTCCGGGCCGCGCGCGAGGTCGTCGACCGACACGTAGCGCTGGTCGAGCGCCGTCCGAAGAGCCGGCGAGAGGGCCGGCGGCGAGGAGAGGTCGACGACCGGCACGTTCCGCGCGAGGAGGAGCGCCTCGGTGGCGCTGTCGGTCTGCCAGCGTCCCGCGAGGGCGACGACGACGCCGGCGACGGCCTCCGGGCCGATCTCGCCGAAGGGGATGGTCGAGCCGGCGACGTCCCCGGCAAGCGCGGCCGCGCGCTCGGCGCTGCGGTTCGTGACGATGACGCGGGCGCCCCGGCGGGCGGCGGCCAGCGCCGCGAGCCTGCTCATCTGCCCGGCGCCGACCACGAGGAGGTCGCGGCCCCGGAGCCCGTCTCGCGTGGGGGCGACATGGTCGAGGGCGACGTCCGCGAGGGATCGCGGGGGCGATTCCCGCCAGGCGCGACTCTGCCGGCCGACGTGAAGCGCGAGCTGGAAGAGGCGATCGAGGATGGGCTGGAGCTCGCCGGGCGTCGCGTCGGGAAGGCTCGGCCGGTCGCCGCGACCGCAGTGGACCGGGTCGGGGGCCGTCTCGAGACCGGCCAGGTGCCGCTCGGACAGGCAGTCACGCAGCTGGTGGAGGATCTGGTCCTCGCCGACGACGATCGAGTCGAGCCCGGCCGCGACGGCGAGGAGATGACGGACGGCCTCTCGATCCTCCAGGCGGCGGCCGCCGGCGGGAAGCTCCGGGAGCCGGATGGGGTGCACGTCGGATGCCTCGTTCGAGACGTACAGCTCGACCCGGTGGCACGTCCGCAGGACGATGACGCGGGGGTCGTCGGTCAGAGCCGCCGCTTCGTCCCCGAAGCGCTCGCGGGCTTCGCTCGAGACATTGCGCGCGTGCGTGACGAAGGCCAGGACGCCGAGGGACGCGTGGCTCATCGGGCGGCCGTCCCTGGGCGGACGGACGTCGACCGGGCGGCGGTCCTTGGGCGGACCGTCGTCTCCGAGCGGCCGGCGGGGGAGTCGGACGGCAGAGAGGACGAGGCTGGCCGGCCGTCGCGACGGCTGTCCTTCGACCCGGCACGACGTCCGCCGGAGCCGGGAGCGGTGTCCTCGTAGGCGCGCAGGGTCGCGGCGAGGATCTGGTCGAACGCGTCGCTCGCCCGCACGAGCAGGTCGGTGGCGGCGGTCGTGTCGAGCGCACGCCGTCGAGCCACGGCGGCGAGCTCCAGGAGGAACGGCCGGCGGAAGCGCATGAAGGTCTCGACCGTCGCGCTCACCGGGATGTTGCGAACCGCGGCGGCCACGCCGTACTGCGCGGCGGTCTCGCTCGCGGCGGTGAGGTGCGCCGCGCGGTCGCTCTCGGTCGCGGCGTCGAGCGTCGCGAGCAGCTCGCTGGCCACCACCCGTCCGTGCTCGCGGAAGATGTTCCGCTGCGACTCGTCGAGGGCGCCCACCCATGGCAGCGTCGTCCGGCTCGACTCGCGGCGATAGACCTTCGAGATCCGTTCGGGTGTCTCGCCGAGCCGCTCCATCGTCGGCCGGTCCGGCGATCCGGGCAGCAGCGCCTCGACCGAGGCGGCGTCGAAACGGCGGTGGCCGCCCGGCGTGACGAAGGTCTCGATGAGACCGGCGTCGGACCAGCGGCGCAGGGTCGTCGCGGAGATCCCGAGGCGCTTGCTCGCTTCGTCGAGGGCCATCCAGCGACGGGGGACCGCGGCTCGCGGCAGCGTGACGGTGCGGTTCATCGGAGCCGCGCCGGCAGGCCCGAGATGCGGCCCGCTTCCCCGGAAAGCCTCACGTTCCCTCCGAACCTACCAAACCCACCGAACAGCATCAAAGTTTGACAGAAGGCTCGCAGTCGTGGGCTGGAGTCCCAAGGGCCGTTCGGCCCGACGCCGACACACCGCGGGGGCATGGAGGCGCATATCTCGGGATACATCGGGCACATGCCGCCGGGGGACGGTACGAGGTGGACATGGGCCGGCCGATCAGGCGACGCCGAGGATCCGCGCCAGGATGGTCCCGGTGCCCAGCGCCAGGAGGACGCTGGCGCCGCTGATCGTGGCGGCGGTCCGGCCTCCGAGCTCGCCTCGGAGCGTGGCGAGCGTCGCCACGCAGGGGATCGAGATGGACGTGACGACGGCGAACACGAAGAGCTGCCCTGCAGACAGGACGCTCCCGACCGACGGCGTCGACAGGCCGGACAGGGCAGCCGACGAGGAGCCGGCCCCGGCACCGAGATGGACGGCGGCGAGCGCCACGAGCAGCTGGAGGGCGAGCTCCTTGCGCAGGAAGGCGAAGACGATTGCGACCGCCGCGATGGCTGGCAGCCCCAGTGTCGCGCGGACGACCGGATCCGCGAACCGGGCGATCGGCGCCCAGGCGCCCGACTCGTAGGCGAGCCCGACCACGAAGCTCCCGGCGAGCATGAAGGGCGTCGCGGTCACGACGAACCCGCGGAAGCGGAACCAGGCCTTGGCCGCGACGTGGCGGGCGATGGGCCGCCGCAGCGGAGCGAGCTCCAGGACCAGCGACGGCTGGCGTCCGGGGATGACGGCATTCGCGCCGATCCCCGAGACGATCGTGATCGCGAGCACGAGAGCGAACGCGCCGAGTGCCGCCGGGACCCCGGCGAACGGCGCGACCGCGGCGATGACCACGGCCGAGCGGGCCGAGCATGGCGTCAGGGTCACCAGCCATGCCGCGAGGACGCGTTCGCGGCGGGTGCGCAGGATGCGCGTCCCCTGGACCGCCGGGACGTTGCAGCCGCTGGCGGTGAGCAGCGGGATCGCCGCGCGCCCGGGCAGCCCGAGGACGCCGAAGACGCGGTCGGTCAGGACGGCGGCGCTCGTCAGGTAGCCGGAGTCCTCGAGGGCCGCCAGCAGCAGGTAGAACGTCAGCACATAGGGGATGCCGACCGTCAGCATCGCGAGAAGCCCGCCGTCGAGCGCCCAGAGCGTCGCCCGGGCGAGCACGGGAACCGGGACGAGCGTGGAGACGGCGGCCGCCAGCGCGGGTGAGACCGTCGACGTCCAGGCGGATGTCATCGCGCCCGACAGGACACCGCCGACGGCGATCACGGCGAGGAAGGAGGCGATCGTGGCCAGGACGAACAGCGGCAGGCCCGGCCACGGCGCGGTGACGATCCGCGAGAGGCGCTCGGCCAGCGGTTCGGGGCGGTCGACGCGCCGCTCGACCTGCTCGCTCCAGCGCTCGGCGAGGTCCGCCCGCGGGATCGCGAGCGAGGACGCGAGCCGCAGCGATGCCGCGCCCCGACGGGAGACGAGGCCGCGGTCGACGAACGACGCCAGCGGGTCGGCGACGGCGGCCGCGCCGAGCGAGCGAACAGGCCCGCGGAGCTCGGCGCCGGCGCGGGCGAGATCGGCCTCGACGAGCGGTGGATAGGGTGGCGCTGGGACGGTGGCCCGTGGCGAGCGGAGATCGCCGGCGACCGCCCGCCGCTGCCGTCCGAGCGCCGCGGCATGTCCGAGGACCTCGGCGACCCCACGACCCGTCCGCCCGCACGTCGCGACGACCGGCGCGACGAGCAGCTGTCCGAGTCGGCCCGTATCGAGCCGGACCCCCTGTGCCTCGGCCTCGTCGATGAGATTCGCGGCGACGACGATCGGCAGGCCCAGGTCGCGGCAGGCGAGGACGAGCGGCAGGTGGCGAGCCAGGTCGCCCGCGTCGACGACGACGACGATCGCGTCGGGCCGTGCGTCGAGGAGCAGCTGCCAGAACGGCGAGTCACCGGCCGGTACGTCGTCGAGCGACCGCGTGCCGGGCAGGTCAACGAGGCCGACGGGCCCGTTCGACGTCTCGACCCGGCGGCGCTCGAGGAACACCGTCGTCCCGGGGGCGTTGGAGGTCTCGACGAACCGGCGGCTCGCCCGGGCCAGGAACGTGCTCTTCCCGACATTCGGCCGTCCGACGAGGGCGACGGTCGGCAGGTCCGCGCCTGACCCGGGCTCGCGGCAGGTCGCGTCGTCTCGGGCGGGACCGTGTTCGTGGAGCCTCATCGAACGATGACCGACGCGGCGACGTCCCGGGAGAGCGCCAGCCGGGCGCGACCGACGGTCACGAGGATCGGGCCCCGGAACGGCGCCCGGCCCGTCACGCGCACGGTGCGGCCGGGCAGAAGCCCCTCGACGGCCAGCTCCCCGCGATGAGGCGGGACGACGTCGGCGATCACCGCCTCGGCCCCGACCGCCACGCGGTCGAGGGTCGCCGGGATCGAACGGGCCGCGAGGGTCGGGCGGGTCGTCGGGCCCGCCGGCGCGGTGGGCACGGCGTGCTCGTCCGGGACGACGGGCCGGGTGGCGGACATGCGAGAAGTAGCGCAGGCGGGTGCGGGACGTCGATAGGGAGGAACGGCCCGAGGGCGGCGGCCCGAAGGTCCCAAGACTCCCGGAACGGGCCAAAACTCCCACGCCGCGCCCACCGTCGTGAAGGGAGTGGCGCGGCGCGGGTTCGGCTACGGCGCGAGGACCACCCTGAGGAGTGCCTCGGCGATCGGCTCGACCTCGATGCCGGTCCTGTCGGCCAGGACCGCGACGCATGGGCCACCGCCCAGGACGCATCGCCAGACCGTGCGGGTCCCGGCGAGTCGGCCGCCGTGCCCGACGGCCGGCTTCCCGAGCACCTGCGAGCGTGACACGCCCATCCCGTAGGGTCCTTCGATGGGCGTCGAGTGCGTTCGGACGACGAGCATCGGCAGGAGGTCACGGCTCGTCGCGATCTCGTGGCCCATCCGGGCGAGGTCGAGCGCGGTCCCGACGAAGCCGCCCGCGGCGCCCATGGCGCTCAGCAGCGCGGGGAACGGCGGCATCGCGCTGGAGCCAGTGAGGTCTCGGGGTGGCGAGCCCGCCACGACCGAGAACGAATGCGCGACCGGGCCGCAGCCGCGCCCGTACACCGGCGCCCAGGCCTTGGAGCCCGCGGGAGCGAGCACGTATCGATCGACGGCCGCAGCCCAGGACTCGTGGGCCAGGCGGGCGATGAGGATGCCGGCAGCGATGTAGTCGGCGTTCGAATAGACGAAGGTCCCCCGCCTGGCCACGACGCGCGCGTCGGCGAGCACGGTCGTCGGGCGCCAGAGCGCCCACGGGTCGTGGGTGAGGCCGCGCAGGAGGAGCGGATCGTCGAACGGCTCGGACAGGCCGGCACGATGCGCCAGCAGGTCGGCCAGCGTCGCGCCCGGCGCCGTCCGCAGCCCGGGAATCGCCGATGCCGCCCGGGTCGAGAGGGTGACGGCGTTCGCCGTGCCGCTGCTCGATTCGAGCAGTCGCAGGAGCGTCGCAGCGACCGCGGGCTTGCCCGCGGAGGCCCATGGCATGGCGTCGCCCGTCGTGAGCGGCACGTCCGCGGCCGCCCATCCCACGGCGCCGCTCCACCCTGAGCCGTCCGGCATGAGGATGGCCGCCTGCACGCCCGGAGCGGAGATGGCGGCGCGGCCGGCGCGCAGCGCTGCGAGCAGCCGCGACGAGATCGACGAAGGCATGCCGGCCGGGATGGCGCGGCCGCACGCGTCGACGAGAGCCGCCGGAGGGCTGGCGGACGGCGCGGCCGCCGACGAGACGGGAGCGGAGCCCAGGGCGCCCGAACCGGGGGCGACAGGTGCGCTCGGCGGGGCGGACCCGCTCGGAGTTGCCGTGGACAGAGTGCCGCAGCCTGACAGGGCCAGCGCCGCGAGCGTCGCGGCTGCGACCAGGGCGAGAAGGCGGCGCACCATCCCGACCCCCCTGGTGCCGCTAGCTGGAAAGCACCGGGTCGGCCCCGGCGCCGACCTGGAGGGCTGCCTCGGCCCCGCGCCTGCTCCGCGGCTCCCGGGCCTCCTCGTCCGCGGCGCCGAGGAGCTCGACGATCTCGCGGATCGGGCGATGGATGCCGGTGAGGATGGGCGTGTCGCGCACGGTCGAGCGGCGCCCGTCGGTCGCCCGGAGGTCGCGGACGAGGGCCGAGAAGGCCGGCAGGTCGTCCGTCTCGTAGGCGACGACGAAGTCCTGGTCGTCGAGCCCGAAGGAGTAGGCGAGCAGCTGGCGGACCTGCGGGTAGGCGTGCCCGATCTTCATGTGCTCGTTCATCGACCCCTGGCGGACCTCCTTCGAGCTGAGGTACCACTCGGTCGACTTCGTGAAGGGGTAGACGATGATGTACCGGGAGCGCTCCCCGGCGAACATCGACTGCTCCTGGCTGGTGGGCTTCGCCACGTACTGCGAGTCGCGGATGAACCCGACGAAGCTCTCGCGGACAGTCATCCAGCGTCCCATCCCGGAGCGGAGAACGCGCGCCGCCTCGGTCTCGAGCGCGTCGAGGGACGGGGCGAGCCGCCAGACGAGGAGATCGACGCCGGCCTTGAGGCCGACCAGCGAATACGTCTCGGTCGTGACCGACTCGTCGTGGTCGATCGCCTCGAGCAGGTCGTCGGCGCTCGCGCGCCGCTCGGCGACGGCGAGCCGGCGCCAGGCGGGATCGAGGCCGAGGGCGAGGGCGTGGATGAACATGCTCATTGATGGCTCCGACATGGGACACGGCTGTCGCCTGAGACCGTACCGCACCTCCCGGGAAGGTGCGCCGGGCATAGAGGGTGTCTCGCGCCGAGGCCGCCCTGGACGCGAGGGGTCACCCCTCGGACGAGAGGGGTCACCCCTTGGACGCGAGGCCCCCCTGGACGGCCGAGGACGCCAGGGCTGACGACACCAGCGACTGCGCCTCCTCGACGATGCGCTGGAGATGCCCCTCGCCGAGGAAGCTCTCCGCGTAGACCTTGTAGACGTTCTCCGTCCCGGAGGGCCGGGCGGCGAACCAGCCGTGCTCGGTGACGACCTTCAGGCCCCCGATCGCCGCGCCGTTGCCGGGGGCGGTCGTGAGGGTGTCGCGGATCGGCTCGCCGGCGATCTCGCTCGCCTGGACCTGATCGGGCGAGAGGGCGGCGAGGGCAGCCTTCTGTGCCGGCGTCGCCGGTGCGTCGATCCGGCGGTACGCGGGCGAGCCGAACCGTTCGGTCAGCTCTTGGTAGAGAGCGCCCGGGTCGCGGCCCGTGCGGGCTGTCATCTCTGCCGCGAGGAGGCAGGCGGCGATGCCGTCCTTGTCGGTCGTCCAGGTCGTCCCGTCGCGACGCAGGAACGACGCCCCGGCGCTCTCCTCGCCGCCGAAGCCGACCGATCCGTCGAGCAAGCCGGCGACGAACCACTTGAAGCCGACGGGGACCTCGAGGAGCCGACGGCCGAGGGAGGCGACCACGCGGTCGATCATCGCGCTCGACACGAGCGTCTTGCCGACGGCCACGTCGCCATGCCAGCTGCGGCCCTCGCCGAACAGGTAGGCGACGGCGGCAGACAGGACGTGGTTCGGGTTGAGCAGGCCATAGGCCGGGGACACGATGCCGTGACGGTCCGCGTCGGCGTCGTTGCCCAACGCAAGGTCGAAGCTCCCTCGCAGCTCGACGAGTCGCGCCATCGCGTACGGCGACGACGGGTCCATCCGGATCTTGCCGTCCCAGTCGCATGTCATGAACGCCCAGCGCGGATCCACCGTCTCGTTGGTCACGGTGAGGTCGAGGCCGTAGCGGTCGGCGATCGCGGCCCAATAGGCGACGGCCGCGCCGCCGAGCGGATCGACGCCGAGCCGCAGCCCTGACGCGGCGATCGCCGCCATGTCGACGACGCTGTCCAGGTCGCCGACGTAAGCGTCCATGAAGTCGTATCGCCGGACCTGCGCGACCGCCCGCTCGAACGCCTGGCGCCGGACGCGGCGCAGGCCGTCAGCGAGGATCGCGTTCGCGTCGTCCTCGATCCCGCGGGTGATCGCGGTGTCGGCGGGCCCGCCGGAGGGTGGGTTGTACTTGAAGCCCCCGTCCGTGGGCGGGTTGTGAGAGGGAGTGACGACGATGCCGTCGGCCTCGCCCGGGCGGGACGCCGGCCGCCCCTGATCGGGGGTGGTCGGGGCGTTGCTGCGCCGGTTGTGGACGAGGATCGCGTGCGAGATCGCCGGCGTCGGCGTGTAGCCGTCAGCCGCGTCGATCAGCACGTCCACCTCGTTGGCGACGAGCACCTCGATCGCGGTCCGGAACGCCGGCTCCGAGAGCCCGTGCGTATCGCGTCCGAGGAAGAGCGGCCCGCCGATCCTCTCGCGCCGGCGGTGATCGCAGATCGCCTGGGTCGTCGCGAGGATGTGTGCCTCGTTGAACGACGACGCCAGGGACGAGCCGCGATGGCCCGACGTCCCGAAGGCCACCCGCTGGGACGCGACGGCGGGGTCGGGCCGCCGGTCGTAGTAGGCGGCGACGAGGGCGTCGACGTCGACCAGGGTCGTCGGGTCGGCCGGCAGTCCGGCGCGATCGCTGACCGTCATGCCCGAAATGCTACGCGGACCGGCGACGCTCGACCTCCTCGGCGATGACTACGGCCTGGTTGTGCTCGCGGTCGCGCGCGCCGTACACGAGCGTCAGGCGCTCCCGGCGCGCCGTCTCGGCGAGCCGGTCGAGGACGGCCGTCACCTCGGGACGGGCCAGCTCGGCCCGGTAGCGGTCGTGGAACTCGTCCCAGCGTGCCGGGTCGTGGCCGAACCAGCGGCGCAGCTCGTTCGACGGCCCGAGGTCGCGCGCCCATTCGTCGATCTCGAGCGCGTCGCGCGTCCGGCCGCGCGGCCAGACGCGATCCACGAGGACGCGGTAGCCGTCGTCGGTGCCCGGTTCGTCGTAGGCGCGCGACAGGGCGACGCCAGGCGTGGACATCGCGTCTCCTGGCTCAGTCCTGCTCGTAGGCGACGGCCACGCAGCCGATGTCGCGCTCGAGGTCCCGGACGCGTCGGAGCTGATCCTCGTCGAGCATGGCGGGGGTCATGCGCACCTGGATCGGCCGGTCGTGCCCGGGCTCGGCCTCGCGGTAGGCGACGACGTAGTCGCCCGCCAGCTCATCCTCGACTTCCTCGACACGTCGGACCTGCTGCTCGTCGAGCTCGCTCCACGTCCACATCAGGGTCTGCCTTCGTCTGTCGCGCCTGCGTCCGGGCGATCCCATCGTACGCCCGGTCGAGGATCAGTGGACCCGGGCCTCGTAGCCGACCCAGAACGGCTCGCGAAGGTCCGCCTTGAGGATCTTGCCGGTGCCGCCCTTCGGCAGCGCGTCGCGGAAGTGGAACTCGCGCGGCACCTTGAACCGTGCCAGGTGCTCGCGGCAGTGGCGCTTGAGCTCCGCGGCGTCGGCCGTCGCGCCCGGCTTGAGGACGACGATTGCGACCGGCGCCTCGCCGAACGTCTCGTCGGGCGCCGCGACGACGGCGCATTCGAGCACGGCCGGATGGGCGGAGAGGGCGTTCTCGACCTCGACCGAGCTGAGGTTCTCGCCGCCGCGGATGATGATGTCCTTCGAGCGATCCTTGATGAGGACGTAGCCGGCCTCGTCGATCGTCGCCATGTCGCCGGTCCGCAACCAGCCGTCGAGCATGGCCACGGCGGTGCCGTCGGGGTCGCGGTAGTAGCCGTCCATGACGGTGTTCCCGCGCACGACGATCTCGCCGATCTGCTCGCCGTCGGGACGGACGTCGGTGCCGTCAGAGTCGACGACGCGGACCGCCGCGCCCGGGATCGCCCAGCCTGTCATCGCCTGGCGCTCGATCCGCCGTTCGGGCGGCTCGGCCTCGGAAAGGGTCCGCCGCGGGAGCGCGATCGTGAGGATGGGCGAGGTCTCCGACAGGCCGTAACCGACCACAGCCTCGACGCCGATCTCGCTCTCGAGCGCACGGACGAGAGCCGGTGACGCGGGAGCACCGCCGATGATCAGCTGGCGAAGGCTCGAGAGGTCGTGTACCGGCCGCTCGGCGCTGTGCAGGATCGCATTGAAGATCGTGGGCACGCCGAGGAGGCGGGTCACGCGGTGCCGCTCCACCAGGCTCATGAGCGCCGCGGGGTCGAACTTGCGGAGCATGACGTGCTGGCCGCCGACGAGGGTGAGGAAATGCGGGACGCCCCAGCCGTTGACGTGGAAGAGCGGGACGACGTGCAGCACGACGTCGTCCTCGGCGAAGCGCAGCGCGATCTCGGCGTTGAGCGCGTGGAGGTAGAGAGCCCGGTGGGTGAGGGCCACGCCCTTCGGCAGGCCGGTCGTCCCGCTCGTGTAGAACAGCTCGGCCACGGCGTTCTCGTCGATCGCGGGATGGCGTGGCTCCGGCGAGCCGCCCGCGATGAGGGCCTCGTACTCGTGCGTGACGACTCCGCCGGGTTCGCCCTCGATGACGACGAGACGCGGGCGGGAGCCCAGGTTCGGTGCGATGGCCTCGACGAGCGGCAGGAAGTCGCGGTGGAAGGCGACGACCTTCGAGCGGGCGTGATCGAGGATGTAGCCGATCTCGTGCGGGCTCAGCCGGACGTTGACCGGATTGAGGACGGCGCCGGCCTCGAGGACGCCGTAGTACGCCTCGAGCAGGTGATGGGTGTTGTAGACGAGGAACGAGACGCGATCGCCGGGCTCGACGCCGAGGTCGACGAGGGCGTTCGCGAGCCGATGCGTCCGCTCGGCGAAGGTGCGGTAGGTGAACTCCTTGTCGCCGTCGACGACGCCGATCCGATCGCCGAAGTACGTCGCCGCCCGGTCGCGGAACTCCAGGACGGACAGGGGCACGAACACGTCGGACCTCCCTCATCGAGCCCCGGCCGGCTCGCCGGCAGGGGGTTAGAACCCGCGCGCGGCGGCGCGCTGACGGCGGCGTCATGCCGGGCACGATCATGCCGCGTGCGGGGCGGTCGCGGACGGCCCGTCCGGCAGGGAACGGGCGACTACCTGGCCTGGGTGGACTGCGGAGACGAAGGTCCGCTCTCTCCGATCGCGTTGAGTGCGGTGACCTCGTACGTGTAGGTCACCCCGCGCTTGGTCGCCGTGTCCTTGTAGGAGTTCACCACACCGAGCGATGCGAGCAATCCGTACGTCGAACCTGTCAACCGGTACACGTTGTACCCGGTGATCGGACTGCCGCCGCTCGACGGGGTCGTCCACGTCAGCTGCACGCCCTTGCCGTTCGCAGTCGCTGCGCTCAACGACGGTGCACCTGGGACGGTCGCGCCGACCGGCGCCGTCGGGGTTGCCGACGCCTCGTTTGAGGTGGATCCCGTGCCGGACGAGTTCGTGGCGGCGACGGTGTAGTAGTAGGTCGTCCCGTTCGTCAGGCCGGTGTCGGTGTAGGTCGTGCCAGTCGTCACGGTCGCGATCGGTGTCGTCGACTCGCCGCCCGAAGAGGTCCCGCGATAGACCGAATAGCTCGTGACGGCGCTGCCGCCGTTCGACGACGGCGCAGACCAGCTCAGCGCCACCTGCCCGTTCCCGGCTGTCGCCGTGAGTGCCTGCGGCGCCGACGGCGCGGAGCTCGCCGGACTCCCGCAACCGGGAAGCCTGAACGAGGCGATCCTCGTCTGCCACGGTGCCGGTCCGGTCGTCGGCATGTACTCGCTCGTGAACCAGAACGTGCAGTCGTCGCTCGGGTCGACCGACATCGAGGCGTAGTCGCCCCAGCGATCGCCCGTGCCGGTCTGGACGCCCGAGCCCGCGACGACGGTCGCCTCGCCCTGCGTCATGACCCCCAGCGGATCGCCGGCGAGGCGCCCGGTGATGCGCAGCCCGGGATAGACCGACGACGAGGACACGCTGTAGCCGAGGCCGATGCCCCCGCTGGCGTCGATCGCCATCGTCCCGATCCAGCGGCTCGTCGTGTCGGGCGCGAACGTTCCCTGCTGGTAGAGCGTCGGCGTCGTCGAGACGCCGCGGATCTCGTACCAGCGCATGCCGGCCTGGACCCCGCTGCCGGCCACGTTGACCGCGTGGTCGACGACGAGGGCCTCGTGGTCGCCGAGATTGCGGTAGGCGAGGCGGTACATAAGCCGATCGCCGAGCCCGTCGAGACCGACGTTGGTCCCCGGCTGCGGGACGCAGCTGCGGGTGTTCGGGCAGAGCTGGTTGTACGCCGCGACCGGGAGGCTCGTCGGTCCGGTGAAGGTCGAATTGGCCGTGTTCGTCCAGTCGACCTTGAGCTGCCAGAGGTGGAGAGCGGAGCTGCCGATCTCGGCGATGGGCTCCGGGGCGCCCGCCGGGGGCATCGTCGAGCCGTCGATATCTGCCGGGAGCAGGGTCCCGTACGAGGTCGACGTCGTGAACTGGAGATAGCGAACGGTCTGCCCGGCCAGCATGGCGTTGCGGTCGATGGCGAAGGCGCTGGCGCCCTGGAAGAACTGGGTGAAGCGGTTCATCGTCAGGTAGTAGCCGTCCGACCAGATGCCCAGCTTCGGGTAGTCGTAGAAGACGGTATTGCTCAAGTTCAAGAAGTAGCGGTAATAGGACCCGGTCGGGTCGCCCGACTGAGAGACGGCGATGCACTCACCGTACGGGGGCGAGCTGGTGAACTGGCCGAACAGCCAGCGGTCCGCGCGGCGGTCGTACAGGACGATCGGGTCGCCGGCGTTCTGCGTCGCGCAGGCCGTGCCCGTGCCGCTCCAGAGCGTGTTGCCGGCGAACGGACCGGAGAGGAGCGTCCCCGTCTTCGAGTAGATCGCGACATGCAGGTTGACCCACTGGACGTAGTGGTTCGGGCCGACGGCGCCGTTGGTATCCGGCGGGTAGACGCCGTCGATGTTGCCCAGCCCGTCGAAGCTCTGTCCCGTCGAGAGCGCCGAGGTCGTCGGAGCCGTCTGGAGCGCGCCATCCTTGACGTGGGCCGCCGGCCCCGCGTTCGAGTGCGTCGGGCGGTCGGTGAGCATGTCGAGCGGCATGCCATGCGCCCGCTGAGCGAGTGGATCGGGTGTGAGATCGCGCAGGGGCGCCGACAGGCTGGCGCCGGCCTGGGCGATGCTGACGGGCCCGTTGGAGCTCGCCGCGGTCGCAACGGCCGGTGCGGTGGAGAAGGGGCCGGCGAGCAGCATCGTGGCGACCGCCAGCGCCGCGGCGCGATGCCCCACTCGGCCGATCCGCCAGTCGCCGACACGTCCGACCACGGTGCTCCTCCTCCCGCGGCGGTCGACGACGAGAGGGCCTGTCCCCTCCAGTCGCCTCCCCGATTGCCCGGAGTCTCGCATACGCGTGCAACAGGTGGCGAGGAATGCTCCAGTGCGGCGGCCGCTATCCTGACCGCATGTTCGAGCAGCCCGAGCAGTTGCTCGGCCTGACGCTCTACACGGAGGCGTTCGTCGTCCGCGGCGATGTGCGGACGCGCCGGCGGCGGATGAGCGACGTGCTCAACGATGCCGAGCATGAGTTCGTCGTGCTGCGCGACGTCGAGCTGATCGAGTTCGGAGTGCAGCGGCCGCCGATCCGCTCGCAGTTCGCGCAGGTCAACTTCGACGCGATCCTGTTCGCCGTCGCCTCGGAGCGCATCGAGCCCACCCCGGAGATGCGGCTGAACAAGCTCGCCGAGACGGCCTTCATCTCGATCCCGCCGTTCAGCGTGATCGGACGGATCCACGTCATGCCGGAGCCCGACCTCTCGCTCGGGCTCGACGAGCTGACGGCGCGGTTCATCCCCGTCACCGATGCGGCCTTCTGGGCCGACCTGATCCGCGTTCCCCGGCGGACCGCGCCGATGATCGCCGTGAACCACGCGCGGGCGCAGATCCTGGCCCCGTACGTCGAGGGAGAAGGCGAGCCCGCGGCGGTCCCGGAGATCGTCGAGAGCGAGAGCGCCGCCGGCTAGATCCTCGGTCGGGTGTGGTCGCGACCGGCGCGGCTCGCGACGACGCGTACACGCGATCCGCCGGCACGGTGTGGGGGCCGGCATCGATAGGCGGCCGGCACACCCCCGGACCCTGTCAGTGGCCGAGGAGCGTTCGCACCTCGCGCGTGATCTCGAGGTCCTCGCGGGCCCGGATCACCAGGATCGCCGCGCCCGAGTCGGCCGCCTCCACTCGGGCGTCCAGCTCAGGCGTCGCGTTCGCCTCTCCATCGAGCCGCAGCCCGAGGAACGCGAGCCCGTCGACCGCGCGGGCGCGGATCTCGGCCGCGTTCTCGCCGACGCCGCCGGTGAACAGCAGGACGTCGATGCCGCCCAGCGACGCGGTCATCGCCGCGATCGAGGAGCGCAGCCGATGGACGTACACGTCGCGCGCCAGCATGGCGGCCCCGTCGCGCGCCGCGGCCCTCGCCAGCACCTCGCGCATGTCCGGCGTCCCGGCCAGGCCCTGCAGTCCCGAACGATGCTCGAGCGTCGCGGCCAGCTCGGCCGGCGGCATCCCGACGTGATCGGCGAGCCACAGGACCAGCCCGGGGTCGACCGTGCCGGACCGCGTCGCCATCACGAGGCCCTCGAGCGGGGTGAAGCCCATCGTCGTGTCGACGGATCGACCGCCTGCCACCGCCGCCAGCGATGCGCCGGCCCCGAGGTGGCAGCTGACGATGCGCAGCCGCTCGACCGGTTGCCCGACCATCGCCGCCGCCCGCCGCGACGCGTGGGCGTGCGACAGTCCGTGGAACCCGTAGCGGCGCAGGTCCCAGCGGCGGCGCCACTCCCGGGGCAGGGCGTAGGTCGTCGCCGCGTCCGGCATGGCGGCGTGGAACGCCGTGTCGAAGCAGGCGACCGCGGGGACGTCGGGCAGCGCCTGGCTGACCGCGGCGAGGGCCGACAGGGACTTCGGCTGGTGGAGCGGCGCGAGGTCGGTCAGCGCCTCGAGCCGGCGGACGACGCCGGCGTCGACGACGACCGGACCGGAGTAGGCGGTGCCCCCGTGAACGATCCGGTGCCCGACCGCGTCGACGTCGCCGAACGAGCGGACGGCGTCCGCGACAGCCACGCGATCGACCTCGCCGCGTGCCGTCGGGAGGTCGGCCGCCGCCGCGACGGCGTCCGATCGATCGAGCACGCGCAGCTTGATGCTGCTCGAACCGGCGTTGACGACGAGGACCCTGTCGATCCCATCGTCGCCGGAGGCGTCCTCCCCGTCGCCGGCTAGTACGGCCACGTCCAGTCCGCGATCTCCGGGGCGTCGAGACCCTCGAGGCGGGTGTAGGCGCGCGCCTGGAGGCGCATGTCGACCATCCGCTGGCGGACGTGGCCGGCCTGCGATGCGAGGCCCGGGACGCGGTCGATGACGTCCATCACGAGATGGAACCGGTCGAGGTCGTTGAGCATGACCATGTCGAACGGCGTCGTCGTCGTGCCCTCTTCCTTGTACCCACGGACGTGGAGGTTGTCGTGGTTCGTCCGGCGGTACGTGAGGCGGTGGATCTGCCAGGGATAGCCGTGCTGGGCGAAGACGATCGGCCGGTCGCGCGTGAAGATCGAGTCGAACTCGCCGTCCGACATGCCGTGGGGGTGCTCGGACGGGGGCTGGAGGCGCATCAGGTCGACGACGTTGACGACGCGGACCTTCACCTGGGGCAGGAAGCGGCGCAGGAGGTCGACCGCCGCCAGCGTCTCCAGCGTCGGCACGTCGCCGCAGCAGGCCATGACGACGTCGGGCTCGCCGCCCTGGTCGTTGCTCGCCCAGTCCCAGATCCCGAGTCCGCGCGTCGCGTGGAGGATCGCTGCGTCCATCGAGAGCCAGTCGTGCTGCGGCTGCTTGCCGGCCACGACGACGTTGACGTACTGGCGGCTCCGCAGGCAGTGGTCCATGACGGACAGGAGCGTGTTCGCGTCGGGTGGCAGGTAGACGCGGATCACCTCGGGCTTCTTGTTGGCGACGTAATCGATGAAGCCCGGATCCTGGTGGCTGAAGCCGTTGTGGTCCTGGCGCCAGACGTGGGAGCTCAGCAGGTAGTTGAGCGAGGGGATGGGACGGCGCCACGGGATGCGGTTCGTCGTCTCGAGCCACTTGGCGTGCTGGTTGAACATCGAGTCGACGATGTGGATGAACGCCTCGTAGCAGTTGAAGACGCCGTGCCGGCCCGTCAGGAGATAGCCCTCGAGCCAGCCCTGGATGAGCTGCTCCGAGAGGACCTCGACGACGCGGCCCTGGCGCGCCTGGTGCTCGTCGGTCGGCAGGATCTCCCCGCTGAACTGGCGATCAGTGGCCTCGAAGACGGCCGACAGCCGGTTGGAGTCGGTCTCGTCGGGGCCGAAGAGGCGGAAATCGTCGGGATTCATCCTGATGACGTCCCGCAGGAACCGCCCGAGCACGCGTGTCGCCTCGCTCCTGGTCGTGCCCGGTGTGTCGACCGGCACGGCGTACTCGCGGAAGTCCGGCAGCGCCAGGTCGCGGGTGAGGATCCCGCCGTTGGCGTGCGGGTTCGCGGACATCCGGCGGTGGCTCTTCGGCGGCAGAGCGGCGAGCTCGGGGACGAGGGCGCCGCGCTCGTCGAACAGCTCGTCGGGCCGGTAGCTCCTGAGCCAGCTCTCGAGGAGTGCCAAGTGCTCGGGGTTCGTCCGGACCTCGGCGAACGGCACCTGGTGGGAGCGCCACGTCCCCTCGACGGGCCTGCCGTCGACCTCCTTGGGCCCCGTCCAGCCCTTCGGCGAGCGGAGGACGATCATCGGCCAGCGCGGGCGCTCGATCACCCCGCTTCCGCCCTGGCGTGCCGCAGCCTGGATGTCGTGGATCTCGGCGACGACCGCGTCGAGCGTCTCCGCCATCTTGCGGTGCATGGCGGCCGGTTCGCTGCCCTCGACGACATAGGGCCGGTAGCCGTGGCCCTCGAAGAGCGACCGCAGCTCGCCATCCGGGATGCGGGCGAGGACGGTCGGGTTGGCGATCTTGTAGCCGTTGAGGTGGAGGATCGGCAGGACCGCGCCGTCGGAGCGAGGGTCGAGGAACTTATCGCTCTGCCAGCTCCCGGCCAGGGCACCCGTCTCGGCCTCGCCGTCGCCCACGACGCAGCAGACGAGCAGGTCGGGGTTGTCGAAGGCCGCACCGAACGCGTGTGACAGCGAGTACCCGAGCTCGCCGCCCTCGTGGATGGACCCCGGTGTCTCGGGCGCGACGTGCGACGGGATCCCGCCCGGGAAGGAGAACTGGCGGAAGAGCCGGCGCAGGCCGTCCTCGTCGCGCGTGATCGACGGGTAGACCTCGCTGTACGTCCCCTCGAGGTAGGCGTTCGCGACCAGGGCCGGTCCGCCGTGCCCGGGCCCGGTGATGAAGATCGCGTCGAGGTCCCAGTTGCGGATGACGCGGTTCACGTGGGCGTAGATGAAGTTGAGGCCGGGCGTGGTGCCCCAGTGACCGAGCAGCCGGGGCTTGACGTCCTCGGGCCGCAGGGGGCGGCGGAGGAGCGGGTCGTCGAGGAGGTAGATCTGGCCGACCGACAGGTAGTTCGCCGCCCGCCAGTAGGCGTCCAGGAGCTCGATCTCGGTGGCCGAGACGCGCGAAGCCTCTGCGCCGGCGGGCGCCGTGTTCGTCATGGCTGACTCCTGCGATCCGTCGGGCGCGCCGGAACCGCTGTCACAGTATCTCGCGCCGCATTGCAGGCCCGGTCGCCCCGCCGGCGCGTCGCGCTCCGTCTCGGTCCATGGGACAAACACCGCCAAGAGGACGAATGGGTCATAGGCGAGACTTGCGTCCCTCAGCGAGACTGGTGCTGTTAGGTCGCTGAAGCGTCCTCCCCCGACACCGTAGCGTCCCCGACAGGTTCCCGGAGGGGTTCCGCCCTCCTGGTGTGGCTCGTGCCCTCGTCACACCACCGACACGGAGGCAGCCGTGTCGCTCGCCGCCCCCAGTGACGAGGAGATATCGATGCGCCTGCCCCGCCGGGTCCTTCCCATCGCCGCCGCGCTCCTGTCTGCGGCGCTTGCCCTGCCGGTCATCGCCGGACCGGTCGCCGCCGACGGCACCGACTACGCCGCCCAGTGCCCCGCCAACCTGCGCTCCGCGCCGTCGATCAGCGCCTCGACCGTCGACACCCTGCCGACCGGAGCGGTCGTCTCGGTCGTCGGCACGGTCCCGGGCGACCCGTGGACGGCATCCTGCCCGTCGAGCGTCTCCGGCTCGACCTGGTTCGCCATCTCGGCCGTCAACGGCACCCCGACGGCGAACACGTATGGCTCGAGCCCTGTGTACGCCGCCAGCGGTCTCTTCGGCCCGCTCCTCTACGCCGAGGGGATCGACGTCTCCAAGTGGCAGAACAGCATCGATTGGACCCAGGTCGCCCGTGCCGGAAAGACGTTCGCGGTCATGAAGGCGACCGAGGGCTCGAGCTACCTCGACCCGATGTACGCCGCGAACCATGCGGGCGCCCGCGCCGTCGGCATCAAGACCGCCGCGTACCACTTCGCACAGCCGTCGAGCACCCCGGGCGACGCCGTCGCCGAGGCCGACTGGTTCGTCGCCAACGCCGCTCCACAGCCCGGCGACCTCGTCCCGGCGCTCGACATCGAGACCGCCAACGGGCTCGGCGTGGCCGCGCTCCAGGCCTGGGTCCAGGCCTGGCTGGACGAGGTGACGGCACGTCTCGGCGTCCGGCCGATGATCTACACCAGCCCGAACTTCTGGAAGAACTACCTCGGCAACACGACGATGTTCGCCGACCAGGGCTACTCGATCCTCTGGGTGGCCAACTGGGGCGTCTCGAGCCCGACCCTGCCGGCGAACGGATGGGGCGGGCACGGCTGGACCTTCTGGCAGTACTCCAACCAGGGCAGCGTGGCCGGGATCGGGGGCCGCGTCGACCTCGACCGCTACAACGGGCTCGACCTGACGCCGGTCACGTTCGAGTTTGCCGGCGTTCCGAACAGCATCCCGGCCCCCAACCCGGCGCCCGTCCTCGTCTCGGTGGCGCCGACGGCGATCGTCGCCGCGAGCCCGGCCACGACGATCACGGTCCAGGGCGCGAACTTCGTCGCGGGCGTGACGACGGCCGCCTGGAACGGGACCGCGCTGACGACGACGGTGCAGTCGTCCTCGACCCTCACCGCGATCGTCCCCGCGGGTCAGACGATGGGGACGGCGCTCGTGACGGTGGTCAATGCCGCGCCCGGCGGCGGTGTCAGCTCCGCCGTGCCGGTGACGGTCACGGCTCCGCCGGCGCAGATCACGCTCGTCCCGAGCACGACGGTCACGACGTGGCCGCAGAAGATGACCCTGGCCGCGCGGATCGCGGGTTCAGTCGGGGCAGGACGCGCTCTCACGATCCAGCGCCTGCAGGCAGGCGAGACCACGTGGACGGACGTCTCGTCCGGCACGACGGACGCGAGCGGCCTGTTCACGCTGACGTACGCCCCACCGGTCAACACGCAGTTCCGGGCGACGTTCGCCGGAGCGCCTGACCTCGGCGCCGCTGCGAGCACGCCCTTCCGGGTCGTGGTCCGGGAGCTGGTCCTGCTTCGGCCGAGCAACTGGGGCTCGGTCAGGAGCCTGCCGCTCCGGAGCGCGATCACGTACACGGCCACGGTCCGGCCCGCGGCGCCCAGCGTGAAGGTCACGTTCGCCTTCTATCGGTACGTGAGCGGGCGATGGACGCGCGTGACGACGCGGGACGCCTACACGGGCTCGACCGGACTGGCCACGTACCGCTGGACGTTCCCGGCCCGCGGCCAGTGGTACGTCCGGGCGATCGCCAACCCGACGCCGATGAACGCCAACAGCCAGTGGAGCC
>DASVZT010000044.1:0-15701 GCA_036391495.1 Candidatus Limnocylindrales bacterium | reverse complement strand
CGGTCTGGCGGCCGACGGTCTGGCGGCCGACGGTCTGGCGGCCGACGAGACGAGCTGCCGGCGCGGCGGTAGGCGCCGCCCTACCCCAGCGCCAGCTCCTCCCGCGGCGCGAGCAGGTGGCGCGTCGCGACCCGATGGCCGGCGAGAACCCCGCGTCGGAGGCCGGCTGCCAGGCCCACGCCCTCGCGCCGGGCTGCCAGCCAGGCCAGGATGAAACCGGCGTCGAACGCGTCGCCGGCGCCGGTCGTGTCCGTCGGGGCGACCGCCTTCGTCGCCAGGTCGAGCCGCAGCAGGCGCGTCCCTTCCCGGAAGAGCAGCGTGGCGCCGGCCGATCCGCGCTTGAGGACGACGACGTTCGCGAGGTCGAGGAGAGCCTCCTCGGTCGCGGCGAGCGCCAGCGCCTCGCTCCCGGCGGCGAAGAGAAGGTCCGGGGCGGCGCCGCGGATCGCGTCCAGTGCGGCGCGGCGTCCGATCGCCAGCAGCGGACTGCTCGAGGCGATGTCCACCGTCACGAGGCCGCCCGCGCGATGCGTCATCTCGGCGGCGTGGCGGCCCGCGTCCCCGAGCGGGGGGTCGAGGAGCGAATAGGCCGGCAGGTGCAGGAGCTCGGCCCCGACGAACCAGTCTTCGCGCAGATGCTCCGGGGCCAGCCGAAGCGCGGCTGCGCGATCCTGGACGAACGAGCGCTCGCCGCCGGGGGCGACCAGGACGCCGATCCGCCCGGTGCGCGCCCCGGGAAGCCGGACGACGCGAGGCGTGACGCCGTCCGCGCGGATCGTCTCGACGAGCCCACGACCGGCGGCGTCGCGACCGACCGCCGCGATCAACCCGACCCGTGCTCCGCCGCGCCCCAGCCAGCGAGCCGTCGTCGTGGCGGAACCGCCCTGTCGGAGCATGACGCGGCCCGGAACGTCGCTCCCGACGACGAGCTCGCCCACCGGCGCGAGGACGACATCGACGACGAGGTCGCCGAGGACCAGGACCCGCGCGCGCTCGTTCGTGGCCGGCCGATGCCGGCGGGGGATCCGCCGGCGCGATGGAACAGGGCCTGACGCCAGGAGGCGTGCCGGGACCGCGGATGCGAGCGGCGCGACACGCGGTCCCTGCGGCATGGCGCGGAGCATATCCCGCGTGACGTGGGGGGCGAGGCTCCCGACCCCGGCGGAGATCCGCGGCACCTGGGAGCCGAGGCCCCGACTCCCGCTCACCGTCGGTGCCGACAACCGTCGGACCGCGCACGGGAGCGCCCGTTCCGGCCTGCCTGTTACGATCGGCCACGAGAAGACCGAACCTCGAGAGCAGAACGAGGACGCAGGACATGACCCTCGCGACCGACCGAGATCGCCTGGCGATCGACACCATCCGGACCCTTGCCGTCGACGCCGTCCAGAAGGCCAACTCCGGGCATCCGGGCGCCCCGATGGGGATGGCGCCGATGGCCTTCGTGCTCTGGACGCGCTTCCTCCGTCACGCGCCGACGCGCCCGGACTGGCCCGACCGTGACCGCTTCGTCCTGTCGGCCGGCCACGCGAGCATGCTCCTCTACTCCCTCCTGCACCTCACCGGCTACGACGTCCCGCTCGATCAGCTCGAGCAGTTCCGGCAGTGGGGATCGATGACCCCCGGCCATCCCGAGTACCGCCTGACGCCGGGTGTCGAGGCGACCACCGGGCCGCTCGGCCAGGGCTTCGCGAACGGCGTCGGGATGGCGATCGCCGAGCGTCGGCTGGCCGCCGAGTTCAACCGTCCGGGCCACCAGATCGTCGATCACCGAGTGTTCGGCATCGTGTCGGACGGCGACCTCCAGGAGGGCATCGCCGCGGAGGCGGCATCCCTGGCAGGTCATCTTCGGCTCGGGAAGCTGACGTACCTCTACGACGACAACGGCGTCCAGCTCGACGGGCCGACGGCGATGGCCTTCAGCGAGGACGTCCTCCAGCGCTTCGACGCGTACGACTGGCACACCCAGCGCGTCGACGACGGCAACGACACGGAGGCGATCGAGGCCGCGATCCAGCGCGCCCTCGACGATTCCCGCCCGAGCCTCATCGCGGTCCGAACCCACATCGGCTACGGCAGCCCGAACAAGCAGGACACCCAGAAGGCCCACGGCGCGCCGCTCGGCCCCGACGAGGTCCGACTCGTCAAGGAGACGTACGGCTGGGATCCCGATCGCAGCTTCTACGAGCCGCGCGAGGCCCTCGAGCTGTTCCGGCAGGCGATCCCGAACGGCGAGGCTCTCGTCCGCGAGTGGGAGGGCCGCCTGGCGGCGTACGCCTCCGACCACCCGGCCGAGGCGGGCGAGCTGCGGCGCCGCCTCGAAGGCGACCTGCCGCGGGGCTGGGATGCCGACCTCAAGTCATACGCAGTGGGCGAGGACTTTGCGACCCGGCAGGCGAGCCAGGCGGCGATCCAGGCGCTCGCGCCACGCCTGCCCGAGCTGTTCGGCGGATCGGCCGACCTGTCCGAATCGAACCTGACCGACGTCAAGGGCGCCGGCGACTTCACCGCCGAGGTGGTCGGGCGCAACCTCCGCTTCGGGGTCCGCGAGCACGCGATGGGCGGCATCGCGAACGGCATCGCCTACCACGGCGGCTTCATGCCGTACTGCGCGACCTTCCTGACCTTCAGCGACTACATGCGCGGCAGCGTCCGGCTCGCCGCGCTCTCGCGACTCCACGTCATCTACGTCTGGACCCACGACTCGGTCGGGCTGGGCGAGGACGGCCCGACGCACCAGCCGGTCGAGCACTACGCCGCGCTCCGGGCGATGCCGAACCTCTGGTTCGTGCGCCCGGGCGACGCCAACGAGGCGGCGGCGGCGTGGCGGATCGCGGCGGAACGGCGCGACGGTCCCGTCGCGCTGGCCCTGACGCGTCAGAAGCTCCCGACGCTCCCGGGGACCGCCGAGAAGGCACGCGATGGCGTCGCCCGCGGCGCCTACGTGCTCCGACCGGCGTCGAACGAGGTCGGCGGCGGCGCGCCGGCGCTCATCCTCATCGGCACGGGGTCGGAGCTGCAGCTCTGCATGGCCGCCGCGGACAGCCTGGAGAGCGACGGCATCGCCACCCGCGTCGTCTCGCTCCCGTGCTGGGAGCTGTTCGCGGCGCAGGACGAGGCGTACCGTGCCTCCGTCCTGCCGCCGGACGTCCGCAAGCGCGTCTCGGTCGAGGCCGGCGTGACGTTCGGCTGGGATCGATGGGTGGGCGACGAGGGCGCGATCGTCGGGCTCGATCACTTCGGCGCGTCGGCACCGGCGGGAACGATCTTCGAGCATCTCGGGTTCACGGACGGTCACGTCGCCGATGTCGGCCGGCGAGTCGTCCGGGAGGGCCTGCGCGGACGGATCCGCGTTCCCGACACGTCGCATGGCACCCACCCGTCGCTGGGGCGAGGTCCCGGCGTCGAGCGGACGGGCGATACCGACCCGGGCCACGACTGAACCAGGCAGACGAGGAGTCGACGATGCGCATCGGGTTCGCCGCCGATCACGCCGGGGCCGCGCTGCGTGACGAGCTCCTCCACCGCCTGGCCGACCTCGACCTCGGTCACGAGCTCGTCGACCTCGGCGGCGACGGCAGCGACCCGACCGACGACTACCCGGACTTCTCGCTCCGTCTCGGACAGGCCGTTCGCGACGGCCAGGTCGATCGCGGCATCCTCATCTGTGGCAGCGGCGTCGGGGCGTCGATCGCCGCGACGAAGGTGCTGGGCGTCCGCGCCGCGGTCTGCCACGACACTTACAGCGCGCGGCAGGGCGTCGAGCACGACGACATGAACGTCCTCTGCCTCGGGGCGCGGGTCATCGGACCGGAGCCTGCGCTCGACTGCGCGATCGCGTTCCTCGGCGCCCGGTTCAGTGGCGCGGAGCGCCATCGACGCCGGCTCGAGAAGGTCCTGCGGATCGAGGAGACACGCGGGCGCTGACCGCCCGGCGAGAGGCGCGCGGCCGGTGACCGCCCGGCGAGAGACGCCCGCCGCTGACCGGACCTGGCTTCGTCCGCACGAACAGGGCAACGTGCGTAGACTCGGATGGTCGGCCCCGAACGACAGGAGGGCGAGCGCGATGGCGGAGCGGATCCAGACGGGCGGCCCGAGCATCGAGCTCCGGCTCGCCCCGCCCGAGCGGGCGGCCTACGAGGCGGCCGTGCGCGTGGCCGTCGACGAGCGCTGGGTCGAGCGTCTCGCGGATCGCGATCCGAGCCTCTGGTCGCACGACGCCCGCGTCCAGGCGGAGATCGGCGACCGTCTCGGCTGGCTCGACGCGCCGCGCCACTTCGCCGACCAGACAGCCTCCCTCGAGACGTTCGGCGACGAGGCCCGCGAGAACGGCTTCACGGCGGCGATCGTGGCCGGCATGGGCGGCAGCAGCCTCGCCCCGTTCGTGCTGCGCCAGACATTCGGCACGAGCCCGGACTGGCTCGACGTCCGCGTCCTCGACTCGACCGACCCGGCGGCCGTCTCGGCCATCGTCGACGACCTCGACCCGCTCACGAGCCTGTTCATCGTGGCCACGAAGTCCGGCACGACGACGGAGCCCCTGGCCTTCCAGGCCGACGCCTATGCCCGCATCGAGGCCGCCCTCAGGCAGCGGCACGCCGATCGCCACACGGAGCCGGCCGACTTCATGGCGATCGTCAGCGACCCGGGCAAGAGCGTCGAGTCGATCCCGCACCAGGCGTCGATCCCGTCGATCTTCCTCAACCCGCCCGACATCGGCGGGCGGTACTCCGCGCTGACCTACGTCGGCCTCCTGCCCGGCTCGCTCCTGGGGCTCGACCTCGATGAGCTCCTCGGCTCCGCGCAGCTCATGCTCGCGGCGGCGACGACGCGCGAGGATCCCGAGGAGAACGGCGCGGTCTCGCTGGGCCTGGCGATCGGTACTCTCGCCAGGGGCGGCCGCGACAAGCTGACGCTCATCGCCGACCAGGAGATCGCCGCCTTCGGGATGTGGCTCGAGCAGCTCATCGCCGAGAGCACGGGCAAGAGCGGCGTCGGGATCGTGCCGGTCGATGCCGAGCCGCTGGGGACCGCGGACACGTACGGCGACGACCGCGTCTTCGTGCGGATCGCACTCTCGGGATCGGCGGGTCCGGCCGCGGGCCAGGAGGTCGGCGACGCGGATGAGCTCATCGCGGAGCTCGCCGCCCTCGGCCATCCCGTCATCCGCATCGCCCTCGACGACCCGATGGACGTCGGCGGCGAGTTCGTCCGCTGGGAGATCGCAACCGCCATCGCCGGTGCGGTCCTGGGGATCGACCCCTTCGACCAGCCGAACGTCGAGGAGGCCAAGCGCCTCACCCGCGATCTCCTCGCCCATCGCCAGGGGAACGACGCGGCGGCGGCGCGGACGCCGAGCCTCGTCAGGGACGGGCTCGCGCTCCTTCCCGACAAGGGGCTCGACACAGCCCAGGCGACGGGCACGCTCGCCGGCGAGCTGGCACGGCATCTCGCGCGGCGCGATCCGCGCTCGTACATCGCTCTGCAGGCGTTCATCGCCCCGTCGCCGGCGCGCGACGCAGCGTTCGCCCGCATCCGGACGCTCCTGCGCAACCGGACCCGCAATGCCACGACGTTCGGCTACGGACCGCGTTTCCTGCACTCGACGGGCCAGCTCCACAAGGGCGGCGCCCCGATCGGTCTATTCCTGCAACTCACGGCCGACCACCCGAAGGACCGGCCGATCCCAGGCTGGCCGTATACCTTCGGCGAACTGATCGACGCCCAGGCCGCCGGCGACTTCGCCGCGCTCGAGGCGCACGGGCTGCCGGTCCTGCGGATCCATCTCGGCGCCGACCCGGAGGCCGCGCTGGCGACGCTCGAGCGGGCGCTCGAGACGGCCCTTGGCGGCTGAGCGGGCCCGAGAGGGCTCACTCGGCCCGGGTCAGATGACGGAGGAGCGATGACGGAGGAGCGATGACGACGAAGGTGCCGACCACGACGCGGACGGCCCGGGACGGGCGCGACGGACGGACGTCCCCGGAGACGGCGCGCGAGGCTCGGCTGGCCCGCGGCTCGCGGCGACGGTCCGACCGGCGGGTGCTGGAGAACCCGCTGCGGGAGGGGCTGCGCCTCGAGCGCGTCCCCGACCCGTGTACGTTCACCCTCTTCGGAGCGACCGGCGACCTCGCCCACCGCAAGGTCGTGCCCGCCCTGTACCAGCTCTGGCGCACCCACCTCCTGCCGCACGAGTTCATGCTCGTCGCCTTCGGGCGCCGGCAGTACACCCACGAGACGTTCCGGGCCGATATCCGCCGCTCGCTGGACCAGTACTCGCGGGTCCTGCCGATCGACGAGAGCGCCTGGAAGCAGTTCTCCCAGCGGATCGTCTACCAGCGCGGGGACTTCGACGACGACGCGTCGTTCACCGCCCTCGGCGAGTGTCTCGACGGGATCGACCAGGAGCACGGCACGCGCGGCAACCGGCTCTTCTACCTCGCCACGCAGTCCTCGGCCTTCGCCGAGATCGTCGCCCAGCTCGGCAAGGCCGGCCTGGACCACGAGATCTCCACCTCGGGCTGGCGGCGAATCATCATCGAGAAGCCGTTCGGGCGCGATCTCGACTCGGCCATCCGGCTCAACCGGGAGATCGGCAAGGTCTTCCGCGAGCGGCAGGTGTATCGCATCGACCACTACCTCGGGAAGGAGACGGTCCGGAACCTGCTGGTCTTCCGGTTCGGGAACGGGATCTTCGAGCCGATCTGGAACCGCCGCTATGTCGACCACGTGCAGATCACCGTGGCCGAGTCGCTGGGCGTCGAGGGTCGCGGCGAGTTCTACGAGGAGACGGGGGCCGCACGCGACATCCTCCAGAACCATCTTCTCCAGCTGACGAGCCTCGTCGCCATGGAGCCGCCGACAGCGTTCGCGGCCGACGCGCTGCGCAACGAGAAGGTCAAGGTCCTCGGCGCGATCGCACGGATGTCGCCCGACGTCATCGCGCGCGACGTGGTCCGCGGCCAGTACGGGTCGGGCTGGGTCGAGGCCGAGGAGGTGCGCGGCTACCGGCAGGAGCCGGACGTCGACGCCCAGTCGGAGACCGAGACGTTCGTCGCCGCCAAGCTCGAGGTGGACGACTGGCGCTGGGCCGGTGTGCCCTTCTACCTGCGGACGGGCAAGCGGCTGCCAAAGCGCGCCACGGAGATCGCCATCCAGTTCAAGGGCGTGCCTCACCGCCTGTTCGCGGACGCCAACTCGGATCCCGAGCCGAACCTGCTCGCGGTCCGCGTCCAGCCCGATGAAGGCATCCTGCTCCGCTTCAGCTCGAAGGTGCCCGGCCTCGGGCTCGACATCCGGCCGGTCAACATGGACTTCACGTACGGCTCGTCGTTCATTGCCGACGCCCCCGAGGCCTACGAGACGCTCATCCTCGACGCCCTCCTGGGCGACCAGTCCCTCTTCACCCGGGCGGACGAGGTCGAGGAGGCCTGGAGCATCGTCACGCCGATCCTCGATGCCTGGACGGAGACGGCGGCGCCCGACTTCCCCGACTACGAGGCTGGGACGTGGGGGCCGAAGGCGGCCGACGAGCTCATCGAGCGGGACGGACGACGGTGGCGCAGGATCTGACGCCGACGCCGCCGGGAGAGCCGACGCCGTCGGAGCCCGCGCCGTCGGAGCCCGCGCCGGCGGAGCCCGCGCCGGCGGACCCGGCGCCGGGCGAGCCCGTCCTGCGCTGGTCGTCGACGGCCACGACGATCCCGGCCGTCCAGCGCGAGCTGGCGCGCCTGTGGTCGAGCCGCGACCTCTACACCGAAGTCGACGGCGTTAAGCAGCGCCACATCGCGGCGCGGACGAGCGTGATGAATCTCGTCGTCGTCGCGACGAGCCCCGAGGTCGCCGAGGGCGCGGCCGCGACGATCGCCCGGCTCGCCGGACGCCACCCGTCGCGGACCCTCGTCGTCCTCCCGCGGGATCCCGACGGCCCCGTCTCGCTGCGCGCCCAGGTCGAGGCACACTGCATCCTCCCGCGCGCGGACGCCCCCGAGACATGCGCCGAGATGGTCCACCTGCAGGCAGGCGGCGCCGCCGGGCGACACCTGGACGCGGTCATCGCGCCGCTGCTCATCCACGATCTGCCGGTTACCGTCTGGTGGGCCGGCGAGCCACCCTTCGAGACCGAGCAGGCCCAGGCGATCCTCGAGATGGCCGACCGCCTCGTCGTCGATGGATCGTCCTGGAGCGCCGACGGCCTGGCGCGCCTGCGCCAGGTGGCGCTCGTCCAGGCCGAGAGGGGGCTGGCGATCAGCGACTTCGCGCTCGTTCGACAGTCGCGCTGGCGCGAGGCCATCGCGTCGGTGTTCGACATGCCGGATCTGCTGCCCTACCTGCGCTACACGCGGCGGATCGCGGTGACCTACGCGTCGCACGACCTCGCGGCGCCACCCGGGCTGACGAACGTCGTGAAACCGATCTACCACGTGGCGTGGATCGCATCGCGGCTCGGGATGACCGTCCGTCAGCCGCTGGCGCCTCGACCGATCCGCCGGACGACGCGCTCCGCGGGCTTCAGGGGCGCCGCGGGATGGGTCCACAGCGCGCTCCTCGAGGGACCTCAGGGCGGCGTTCGCGTCTCGCTCGGACCCGCGGAGTCGGCACTCCCCGGCGGCACGACGCTCCTCGTCGAGCTGCTCGCGGAACGGCGGGGGTCGGAGCTCCGCGCCACCGTCACGGGCGACGCTGACAGCGTCACCGTCCGCGCCTGGCTCGACGGCCTGCGCGTCCTCGAGCGCGACTTCCTCGCTCCGCGGCGGACCGACGTCGACCTGCTCGAGGAGGCGATCGAGCTCGGCGTGCGCGACCGGATCGCGACCGCCACCATCCGCTTTGCCGCCACGCTCGTCTCCGAGCGGCTCGAGCCGGGCAACGTGGCGGCATGACTGGTCGGACAGCCGCGGCGACGGCGGTGCCCGCCGGCCGGCAGACCGGGGTTCGCGCCGGCCGGCAGAGCGGGGTCCCCGCCGGCCGCCAGACCGCCGTCGCCCTCGACCGGGCCACAGAACCCGGCGATCCCCGCGTCGTCGTCGTTCGCCGCGCGCACGACGTCTCCACCCTCTCGGCGCGCCTGATCGCCGAGGCGATCGATGCCGCCGTCCGGGCCCGCGGGATCGCCCACCTGGCGCTGACCGGCGGCTCCACGGCGGGCGGCGTGTACCGGGCGCTCTCGTCGAGCGCCATGCTCGAGATGACGCCGTGGCATCGGACGCACCTGTGGTGGGGAGACGATCGCTTCGTGCCACGCGGGAACCACCTCTCGAACGTGTGGCTGGCGGACACCGAGCTGTTCGTCGGACACCACGTCGGGCGAGGCATCCCGATCCCGCCGGAGAACATCCACCCGTTCCCGGTCGACGAGGCCCTGGCGACCGATGCCGGCAACGAGGCGTGCGCGGCGACGCTCGCGAGGGAGGCAGCGGTGCGACTCCCCGCCGGCGACCACGGCTACCCCGTGTTCGACCTCGTCCTCCTGGGCATCGGCGGCGACGGGCACCTGCTGTCCTGCTTCCCGGGGAGCGCGGCGTTCGACACGTGCGACTGGGCTCTCGGGATCCCGAAGCCGTCGCACATCGCGCCGCACGTGCCGCGGATGACCTTCAACCCGGCGATCGTCGTCGCGGGCCGCGCCGTCCTCGCGATGGCCAACGGCGAAGGGAAGGCGTCGATCCTCGGCTCTCTGTTCCGGGAGGACCGCGACGTTCGCCGGCGGCCTGCGCAGATCGCGCAGCGGGCGTCGGCAACCTGGGTGCTCGACGAGGATGCCGCCGGCCTGCTGCCGGAGGACGTCCTCGACATGGCACGCGGCGGTGGCACCGGCGACTGAACGGGACTGAACGCGACTGAACGCGACATGGAGGCGACGGACGCCATGACGAACTGGCTGCTCGTGAGCTCGGCCGACAACTTCGAGAAGAACCGCGAGCTTGGATTCCGGCAGGCGGCCATGAAGAGCCGCCATCGCCGCAAGTGGGAGCGGGTCGCCCCCGGCGACCGCGTCCTCTTCTACCTGACCGGCGTCAAGGCGATCGGCGGGGTCTGCCGCGTCACGGGGGCGCCGTTCGAATCCCACGAACGGATCTGGGGCTCCGGGAGCAAGCCGGACGAGGACTATCCCTGGCGCTTCCCGACCGAACCCATCGTCACCCTGGCGCCCGGCTCGTACGTCCCGGCCGAACCCCTGGCGCTTGGGCCGCTCGAGTACCCGAAGCGCTGGCCGACCGAGAACTGGACACTCGCGTTCCAGGGCAACGTGCACGAGCTGTCCGATGCCGATGCGGACATCGTCGAGGCCGCCGTGCGGCAGGCGGCGGGCGCGCCCGCGGACACAGCCCTGGGTATGTCCGCGGCGGCCGGTCGGTGAGGGTCCGAGGCCAGGTCCTCCGCCGCTGACGCCTGGTGTCCTGACGTCCTGACGTCCTGGCGTCCTGACGCTGACGCGCCCGACCGCCCTGCGCTCGGCGATTCTCCTGGCAGGGCTAGTTCTGGGGTATCCCGCGGGATAGGACGTCCCGAACTGGGTCAGGAGGCCACCCGACCGGCAGGATGAGCGTCGTCCGTGCGGGGATCCTCCGACCCGAGCTCGGCCAGCCCGCCCTCGCGGCCAAACCTGACCCCCTATCGGGCCCGCTGCCCCAGGAATAGCCCTGTCAAGGCAATCGGAATCGACAGCCGCCCGGTACGGCTCACGCCGACGGACGAGCGGACACCCGGCTAGAAGCGGAAACGCCGCTAGAAGCAGAACCCCGTTTAGAGCCGGAACCCCGACGCCAGGAGCGCCATGCCGGCGTCCACCCGTTCGGGGAACCGCTCCAGGGCTTTGTCGCCGCCACCGAACCATGCCCCGATCGAGACACCGATGACCGCGCCGGCAAGCGCCACCACGGCATCGTCGTCCGTCCGCCGTCCGGTGCGCTCGGAGATGAGCGCGGCGATCTCGGTCATCGTGCGGACCAGCTCGTCGAGCATCGCGGCACGCAGCTCGGGAACGCTCGCCATGAGGGCCGCCCGTTCGAGTTGGACGGCCAGCTCCGAGCGGGCGAGGTTGCCGAAGACCGCCTGCATCCCCGCCCGCAGCGCCTCGACCGCCCCGAGATCGGCCGGCTGCGCGCGCATGACATCCATCAGCCGCTCGTCGAGGTCGTCGTAGATGACGAGGTCCGGCTTCGTCGGGAAGTAGCGGAAGATCGTCGAGACCGAGACGTCCGCGACGTCGGCGATCTGCTCGATCGACGTCTGCTCGTAGCCCTGCTCAGCGAAGAGGCGGAGCGCCACCTCCTGGATGAGCGCCCGCGTCTTCGCTTTCTTGCGCTCCCGGAGCCCGGGTCTCGGGACGTCGGCGGTCCTAGTGTCCACCGTCACATCGTAGGCGCTGCCCGGCGTGCCGACCCGGCCGCGGCGACGGGCGACGAGCGTGCCGGCAGGAAGGCCAGCCCGAGGAGGCACCCGGCGACGGCGATGACGGCGGCGACCCGCAGTGCGTCGTCGAGCCCCGCCACGAACGAGGTCCGCGCCGACGCCAGCAGGCCGGCCGCGCCCAGCTGGTGGGCGATGCCGACGGCACCGAAGACGCTCGCCTGGGCAGCCGATGCCGCCGCTGCCGGCAACCCGGCCACGTCGAGGCGGGCCCGGTATCCGGCGTTCAGCACGCTGCCGAGGATGGTCGCCCCGAAGGCCGGGCCGAGCTTGACGACGGTCTGGATGAGCGCGGCACCGACTCCGCTTCGCTCGGCCGGGAGCTCGACCAGCGCCGCCGACGCCGCGGTCGCGAAGCCGATCCCGGCCCCCACGCCGGAGACGAACGTCCACGCCGCGATGAAGGCGTCGCCGCTGGAGACGGTCAGCGTCGACCCCGCGACGAGGCCGGCTGCGACGATGGCGAAGCCGGCCGCGACCGTGGTCTTCGCGCCGAGACGGACCGCCAGCCGGTCGGCCGGGACGGCGCCGACGACGAGACCGCCGATGACCGGGAGCAACCGCACGCCGGCCCCCTGGGGGTCGTCGCCCATGACCGCCTCGAGATGCTGCGGCAGGGCGAACAGGATCCCGAACAGGCCGACCGCCCCCAGGGCGGTCAGGATCATGCCCCAGGTGAAGCTGCCGGACCGGAACAGGGAGAGATCGACGAGCGGCTCGCCCCCGGGACGTGCCCCCAGCCGCCATTCCCACGTTCCGAAGGCGGCAAGGAGAGCCATCCCCAGCGCGACGGCGACGAGCGCGCCGGCGCTGTCCCAGCCGTCGACGCCGGCGCGGACGATGCCGTACATGAGTGCGACGAGACCAGCGCTGGAGAGGACGATGCCGGGGACGTCGAAGCGGGGCGCGTGCGGGGCGCGCGAGGCGGGCACGAGCGCGAGCACGGCCAGTGCGCCGATGAGCGCGACCGGGACGTTCATGAGGAAGATCCAGCCCCACCACCCGTTCGAGAGGATCCAGCCGCCGAGGATCGGACCGAGCGGCAGGCCGATGAAGTTCGCTCCTCCCCAGATGCCGACGGCGCGCGGCCGCTCGGCCTCGTCGAACAGGACGGTGATCGTGGCCAGGGCCATCACGACGATGGCGGCGCCCGCGAGCCCGAGCACGACGCGGGCCGCGATGAACGTCGCGGGATCGGGCGCGAGCGCGCAGGCGATCGAGCCGGCGGCGAACAGGAGGATGGCGCCGAGCATGACCGTCCGGCGGCCATACCGATCCCCCAGCAGGCCGGCCGGCAGCATCCCCGCGACGAGCGCGAGGGTGTACGCGGTCACGAACCACTGCAGCTCGACCTCGGAGGCATGGAGGGCTCCGGCGAGCGACGGCAGCGCCACGGTCAGCACGGTGACGTCGAGCGTGATCGCCAGCACGGCGAGACAGATCGCCGCCAGCGCCCACCAGCGGCGGGCGGAACGGGTCGAACGGGTCATCCACGGCCTCCTTTCCTCTGACGGCTGTCAGATGCATCTGGATGCTATCCGTAGATGATATTGACTGTCAATATACTGTCAGCCGCAGTTTGATCGGCGCCGGCGAGTCGCCAGCGGCGCGGGAAACCTCAGCGCGGCACGAGGATCGAGACCGCCGCCGGATCGACAGTGGCGACGACCGGCGTCACACCGGCCATGTCGCCGTCGACCTCCACCGGTTGCGACGGCCAAGCCTCGATCGAGACCTCGCGCCCGCGCGTCCGGAACGCCCGACCGCGCGGATGATCCCCGGGGCCGACCTGGATGAGCGCCTCCCACGCGCCGAGGAGGCCGCGGAACGGGTCGTGGGCCGCGACGACGAACACGTCGAGGAGCCCGTCGTCCGGCGCCACGGGGTAACGGGGACGGAGGAGGCCGGGCACGAGCTCCCCGAGATTCGCGACGATGACCTCGGTCGCGTCGAGCTCGCGGCGAACACCGTCGATGACCACGGCGTGCGGCACGGCACGAACGAACGGCGCGATCCCCGCCGCGGTGGCGAAGTAGGCCAGCTTTCCCCATCGCCGCTTCCGCGACGGGTGGGTCGCGGCCATGACGCGGGCGTCGAAGCCGACACCGAGCGCGATCGCGAAGGGCCGGACGCCGCCCCCGATCGCGGCCCGTCCGAGGTCGATGCGCCGGGGCCGCCCCGCGAGGATCGTCCGGACGGCGGAGCGCGGCGATGCGACGATCCCGAGGTTGCCCGCCAGGAGGTTGCCGGTGCCGGCGGGCACGATCCCGAGCGGGAGGTCCGTGCCGGCGAGCGCGGTGAGGATCGCGACGAGCGTCCCGTCGCCGCCGATGCCGACGACGACGTCGGGACGGTCGGCCGGAGAGGCGACTGCCTGCCCGACCAGCCGCTCGATACCGCCGGCGTCGGCCGACTCCGCCAGGTCGACCCAGACTCCACCCGCCTCGAGCAGGCGAGCCACCTCGCGCACGACCGCCGGGCCGCCGCGACGGGCCCGCGGGTTGGCGACGACGAGGGCACGCGGCACGACGACCTCACGGCTGGTGGCTGGGACGCCGACATCGTAGGCGCGCAGAGCGAGCCTGGGCGCGCCGGTCGGGCGCGCCGGTCGGGCGAGGGCTACCATCGGGTCATGAGCGACGCCACCCCGGGGACTGCTGCGGCCGTCGGCAGTCCGATCACCGGTGCCTCGGCCGACGAGCGTCCGTATTCGCCCGGTCTCGAGGGCGTCATCGCGGCCGAGACCGCGCTCGGGCTCGTCGACGGCGCCAACGGCCGCCTCCTCTATCGCGGCTATCCGATCGGGCAGATCGTCGAGCGCGGGTCGTACTCCTCGGTCGCCGAGCTCCTCTGGACGGGCGAGTGGAACGCGAGCGCCCGCCTCTCGACCGCCCCCGTCCCCGAGGCCGTCCTGACCGCGCTGCGTGCGCTCCCGCTCGACGCCAAGCCGATGGATGCGCTGCGGACCGCCGTCTCCGTCTGGGGCGCCACCCAGAAGCTGTCCTGGCCACCGACGGCCGAGGATGCCCGCGCGCTGACACGGTTCTCGCCGTCCGCCCTGGCCGCCTTCGCGCGGATCCGGCGCGGTGAGCAGCCTGTCGAGCCGGACGACTCGCTCGACCTCGTCACGGGCTTCCTCTACCAGCTCAACGGCCAGCGCCCCGACGCCGCGACGGCCCGCGCCCTCGACGCCTACTTCATGGTCGGCGCAGAGCACGGCCTGAACGCCTCGACCTTCACGGCGCGCGTCATCATCGCGACACGCTCCGACATCGCATCCGCGGTCACCGGGGCGATCGGTGCGATGAAGGGCCCGCTCCACGGCGGCGCACCGTCGGAGGTCGTCGAGCAGATCCACCAGGTCGGCTCGCCCGAACGCGCCGAGCAGTGGGTGCGCGAGGCCCTCGACCGCGGCGAGCGGCTCATGGGCTTCGGGCACCGCGTCTATCGCGCCTACGATCCCCGTGCGGCGGCGCTGCGGAAGGTCGCCGAGTCGATGGAGCGCAAGCCGGACTGGCTGGAGCTCGCGATCGCCGTCGAGGACACCGCGCTGCGCGTCCTCAAGGATCGCCACCCGGATCGCCCGCTCATGACGAACGTGGAGTACTACGCCGCGCCCGTGCTGATGGGCGTCGGCCTCACGCCGGACCTCTTCCCCGCCACGTTCGCCCTCGCCCGGCATGCGGGCTGGACCGCGCACGTCCTCGAGCAGGCCGGCGCGAACCGGCTCATCCGCCCCGACGCCCGCTACATCGGCCCGGCGGAGCGCGACCTCCCGGCCTGACCGGACGCGTCATCGCAGGCTCGTCCGATTGGGCGCCGTTTCTACTTGGCCCGTCTTGCCGGACCGGCTTTGTCTATATGCCGATGCGAACGGCAACGCCACGAGCTACACGTACGACGCGCTCAACCGGCTCACCGGCATCACCTACGCGGCCGTTTCCACGCCGCCGGTTACGCCGTGAACGTGTCGTTCGGTGGCGGCGGGTTGTCGCCCCGCACCTATCCCGACGGCACCGTGACGACGGCGAGCTTCACCTACAGGCTCGATCCGGCCGGCGTACGCCTATGACGCGGCCGACCGGCTGACCTCCGTCACCCCGCCCGGCTCCACGGCTGTGCCCTACACGTACGACCCCAACGGCAACGAGCTCTCGGCCGGCTCCTCGAGCTACGCCTACGATCTCGCCGGCCGGCTGACGAGCGCGACGGTCGGCTCGGTGACCCAGACGTACACCTGGTCGGGCGACGGGATCCGTCTCGGTGCCTCGAGCGGTGCCCAGGCGGCCAAG
>DASVZT010000043.1:0-6401 GCA_036391495.1 Candidatus Limnocylindrales bacterium | reverse complement strand
AAGATGGCCCTTCATCATCGTCTGGAGGTCGGCGAGGGGCCAGTTCACAGGATTCGCCGCGTGCAGGAACGCGGCGATGTCGTTCGCATTCGCGTACCAGCGCGCTGCGGCGTCCGCCTCCGCCGTCGTGTCGCCCGCCTTCGCGTCGGCAAGCAGCTCGGCGGCCGTGAGGATGTGCGTTCGCAGCAGCGCCGTGAGCTCGGCACCGGCGGTATCCCCGTAGAAGGGCTTGATCGCGTCGCCGAGCTCGGCCTGGTTCGCCAGGAGGCGCGCGACGGTCGCGTTCAGGTCGGGAAGGCCGGACGTCTCCGTCGCCGCGCTGACGATGAACAGGCGAGTCCAGGTGATGTGGTCCTCCCAGAGCTTCCGCATCGTGTCATGGAAGGCGAGGCGCGATCCGACGGCACCGCCGCCGAGCGTGGTTGCCGCGCGGGCAGTCGTTGCGGCGGCCAGGGTCGACGGTCCGAACGCAAGCGATGCCGCCAGGACGAGACCAAACGAGATCGCCGCGAGACGACGCCGACTGCGGATGGAGAGCCCGCCGAAGCGGGTGAGGTGTTGATTCACGGGACGACTCCGATCGAGTGGCGCAGGGCCCGGTCAGGGCACCGCCGTAACCGGGCCCTGCAGGGTCTGTGGATGGAGGCTGCACTGATCGTGGAAGACGCCGACGCGCGCGAAGGTGAAGGACGTCGCCCGTCCGGCATCCAGGAGGTCCGGCAGCGACGCCAGGCCGTCATCGAGGAACCGGACCGAAGGCATGAAAGGGTCGTCGTTCGTCCTCGTCGCCATCGGGCCGGCATGGACCGTGATCGCGGCGGGAGCGAACTCGTACGAGGCCGGGAAGTCGACGGTCGACGTCGCCACGGCCGTGCCTGACGCGCCGGCCCCCGTGCACGCGGCCATGGCCGAGACGAGGGCGCCGAAGCGCGACAGAGCCAGCAGCGTGGCGACGCCGCCGTTCATCGGTCAGATCTGCGCGTCGACCGCGGGTCGACGCGCGTCCACCGCGGAGCGATCGAGGATCCCTCGCGGCTTGCCGCTACGAGAAACGACGTGATCGCGCATCGCCACCTCTGCTGTTCTATAAATAAGTTCGGCTGGTTATAGCAGCCGAACATCGGGCCGTCAAGTGTTTTGATAGCGATCGTGCGTTATAGACTCCGCGGCGCGGCCGATCCCAAGGGATAGACTCCGAGCCCGAAGGGGAGTAGTCCGGCCGTACCCGCGGCCAGGGGAGATCGACACACCGGCTTCGGCCCGGTCCCCCACCTCCGTCCGGAGGCGGATGAGACCTTCGGCCGGGCAGTCTGCTCGAGGTCGCGCCATGAGTGGCACCTCGGCGGGAGCGAGGTGTCGAACGATGCGCCGCAGTCTCCTCATCACCGCGAGCGTCGCCCTGCCGGCGCTCGGCCTCCGGGTCCTCGGCGTGGAGATCCCGCCCGGCCTGACCGTCGTCGTCTACGGCGCCGGCGTCGTCGCATCGGCCGTCCTGCTCTCGTGGGCCGCCGAGGCTGCCCAGGTCGACATCTCCGGTAGCCTCGCGATCGCTCTCCTCGCCCTCATCGCGGTGCTGCCCGAGTACGCCGTCGACCTCTACTTCTCGTATACCGCCGGATCCCACCCGGAGTACACGCAGTTCGCAGCCGCGAACATGACCGGCTCGAACCGGCTGCTGATCGGTATTGGATGGCCCGTCGTCGCGTTCGTCGGGTTCTGGGCGATCCGTCGGGCGAGGGCGCGTTCAGGCGGAGACGGCCAGGCCGGTGCCGACCGATCGGATCAGGGCCGCTACGCGGTCCGTCTGCCGGTCCGCAATCGGGTCGAGCTCGCCTTCCTCGCCGTCGCGAGCGCGTACGCGTTCCTCATCCCGCTCACGCGGTCGATCGCCTGGTACGACGCCGTCGTCCTGCTGACGCTGTTCGGGGCGTACCTCTGGCGGGTGACGCGGGAAGGTCGTGGCGAGCCTGAGCTGATCGGTGTCGCGGCCGACATCGCGGAGCTGCCTCGGTCACGGCGTCGGCCCCTCGTCGCGGGGATGTTCATCGCGGCGGCCGTCATCGTCGTCGCCGCCGCCAAGCCCTTTGCCGACGGGCTCGTCGCCTCAGGAGCCGCCCTCCGGATCGACCAGTTCCTCCTCGTCCAGTGGCTCGCGCCTCTTTCGTCGGAGGCGCCGGAGCTGATCGTCGCGACGATCTTCGCCTGGCGACTCACCGCGGATGACGGCCTCGGGATGCTCCTGTCGGCGAAGGTGAACCAGTGGACGCTCCTGGTCGGAAGCCTCTGGGTCGCCTACACGCTCGGCGGGGGCGGAGGTGGCGGCCTGCCCTTGGACGATCGCCAGACCGAGGAGTTCCTTCTGACGAGCGCGCAGGCGCTGCTCGCGTTCGCGGTGCTCGCGGACCTCCGCTTCGGCCTCTGGGAAGCCGTCGCGATCTTCGCGCTCTTCAGCCTGCAGTTCCCGTTCCCGACGACCCAGGTCCGGATGGCGTTCTCGGCCGTCTACCTCGTCGTGGCGGTTGCGATCCTCGTCCGGCGCTGGCGGCTCCTGCCGCGGATCCTCGGGAGCGTCCGGCGCTGGGAGGCGTCCCCCGGCTGAGCCCGACGCGCGTGCGCTCCAGGTGGTGGGGCTCGGATACCGAGGTGGTGGGGCTGCCACCGAGGTGGTGGGCTGGACACCGAGGCCGTCGCCGCCTTTGGCGCGTCAGCGACCCAGGACAAGCGCGACCCGGGACAAACGCGACCCGGGACAATGGTGGAGATGAGGGGACTCGAACCCCTGACCCCCGCGATGCGAACGCGGTGCTCTCCCAGCTGAGCTACATCCCCACGAGCGCGGTCCGTGCTGGGGCGTCGTAGACGACACCGGATCGGGGCAGGAGTGTAGCACCCGCCGTCCCGGGCTGAGGTATCGAGCAAGTCCGATCGTCTCGTCCCGAGGGCCGCAGCGGGGGCTTGAAACATAGAACAGACGTTCTATAATCGGGCGTCCGATGACCTTTCGCGACGCCACCGCCAGCGCTACCGCCACCGCCCTCGCGACCCTCGAGGCCCGCTGGGGAGCGGCAACTCCGCGGCCGTGGGTGGAGCCGGACGGTGAGGGCGACGTCGTCTCGACCGGCTTCCGTGCGCTCGACGCCATTCTCGGTCCGGGCGGCCTGCCGCGGGGCGCGGGCGTCGCTCTCCTCGGGGACGCGACGAGCGGACGAACGACGCTCACGCTC
Organism: Candidatus Limnocylindrales bacterium; assembly: GCA_036391495.1. GTDB lineage: Bacteria > Chloroflexota > Limnocylindria > Limnocylindrales > CSP1-4 > DASVZT01. The sequence goes on along the minus strand of DASVZT010000043.1, from coordinate 3,177 downwards.
CGCCTGGTCGCAGAGGCACAGGCGGCCGGCTGTCTCGTCGCATGGGTCGATCTCGCGAGAAGTCTCGATGCGGTCGAAGCCGTCGCGCGCGGTGTCCGGCTCGAATGGCTCGTCGTCCTGGCGCCGGCGGCCGTCGAGGAGGGCCTCGCCATGGGTGGGGCGCTCCTCCAGGGCCGAGCGGTCGACTTGCTCGTCCTCGACCTGCCGGACGGGCCGATCGACCGACCGCCCGACCGCCCGACCGACCGCCCGCCCGACCGATCGACCGGCGCGGCGGCCGCCCGCCCACCGTCGTCGACCGCCTGAACCGGCTCGGCGCGCTCGCCCGGCGGAACGGCACGGGCCTCGTCGTCCTCGGCTCGGCAGGGCTGTCCACTGCGGTCCGCGGCGCGATCGACGAGGCGACCGGCCTCCGGCTGACCCTCGCCCGACGCGGCTGGATCCGCCTGGGACACGACGTCGTCGGCCAGCGCGTGGAGGTGGCGGTCGAGCGAAGTCGATACGGGCCGCCGGGGCGGAGGGTCGGCCTCCGGATCCTCTACGCGGAGGGAGGCGATCGGGACGCCTGCCTTCGGCGGCCGGACCTCCTCGACGACGGTGTCGAGCCCGGCCGCGCCATCGCTGCGATCACGCCGCTCCATCCCGATCAGCGCCCACGGACGACCGACCATGCGACTCCTCCATCTCCACTGGCCACATCTCCTCCTCCGCCTCGCGAGGGCACGGAACGGGGACCCCGCCTCGTTCCCGTCAGGCCCGATCGTCCTCGGCGGTCAGCCGTGGGACGACGCGACGGTCCTCGACATGAGCCCGGAGGCGGCCGCGATGGGAGTCCGCCACGGGATGCCGCTCGGGGCCGCGCATCGGCTCGCCCCTGAAGCGGCCTTCCTCCCTCCCGAGCTCGACGCCGCGCGGGGCGCCGTCGAGGCGGCACTCGACCGGCTGGCGGAGCTGAGCCCGGGGATCGCCGGCACGAGCGACCCCGCGGATCCCGCATTCGGCCTGCTCGAGCTCCAGCTCGACGGCCTCGACCGCCTGTGGGGAGATGAGTGCCGGATCGTCGGGCTTGCCTCGACCGCGCTCAGGCCGTTGCTGCCGGGGAGACCGCGGGCGGGCATCGCGGGGACACGGTTCGCGGCACGCGTCGCGGCCGGTCTCGCACCGCCGGGGGAGATCACCACGGTCCCGCCGGGCGAGGAGGCTGCGTTCCTCGCGCCCCTGCCCGCGACTCTGCTGGCGTCAGACCCCGAGGTCCGCGGCCGCCTGGCGCGTTTCGGCCTTCGCCGGATCGGGGCCGTCGCCGATCTGCCCCGCACGGCGCTCGTCGCGCGCTTCGGCGAGACGGGGGCGCGCCTTCACGCTCGGGCCCGCGGCGAGGAGATCAAACCGTTCCGGCCCCGCCGGGCGCTCGAGCGACTCGTCCTGCCATTCCCCGTCGAGCCGCCGGTCGCCGAGCTCGAGCCCCTCCGGTTCGTGCTCCACCGGGTCGTCGGTGCGCTCGTCGCCCAGGTCGCGGCGCGCGGTTCTGCGACATCCCGAGTCCACCTGCGCCTTGCGCTCGATACGACATTTGCGCCTGCCGGCACGCCGGTGGCGCTCGAGATCGACCAGCGCCTCCCCGAGCCGACATCGGAGGCCGAGGCCGTCGAGCGTCTCCTCGTCGTCCGCCTCGAGCGCGATCCGCCCCCGGCACCGGTCTCACGCCTCGAGCTGGAGCTTGCCGAGGTCGCCCCGGCGGCCGGACATCAGCTCTCGCTCTTCGTCCCCCAGGCGGACCGCTCGGCACGCCTGGCGTGGCAGCTCGCGCGGCTGGCGCTCGCGTTCGGAGAGGACCGCGTTCGGGGGCTCGAGATCGCCGATCCCGAGGCCCCGCTCGCGGAGGACCGGGTCCGCTGGGTCGCCCGTGGGATCGCCGGTGCGGGCGTCCGGGGGCCGACGGCATGACCAGGCTGATGCGGGAGCACCCGGCGATCGAGGCGGAGCTCGACGCGGCGGGACGCCTCGTCGCCTTCCGCTGGAACGGGCGGCGGGAGCGGGTCGAGGTCTGCAACCGCTGGCGGATCGAGGAGTCGTGGTGGCGCGATCCGATCGAGCGCGACTACTTCAAGGTCGTCGGGGAGCGGTTGCTCGCGCTCGTCTACCTCGACCGGCGGACCGGCCGATGGCACCTCGAGCGCGTCTACGACTGACCGGCGCGGCGGTGGCGACGTGACCGCCGAGCCGCTACTTCGCCGGGATGTTCCCCACCAGCAGGAGGACGACGAGCGCGATGAGGACGATCGTGAGGACCGCGGGCCCGACGAGGTCGCGGGTTGTCGGTGGCATGTGGTCCTCCGTCTGCGAGCCCGAGCGGGCCACCGACATCGTAGCGAACGGAGCGGCGATCCCGGGGATCGTCAGCCGGCGACGGGGGCTGCGGCCTGGAGGAGGAGCGGCAGGATCCCGTCGATGAGGACCCAGGCGACGAGCAGGAGGACGAGGAGCCGGGCAAGAACGCGGAACGGCAGCGAGAGGCTCATCGCGTCGATGAGACGCCCGTGTCGCGTGGCATGTGGCGCAGTCTGCGGTCTGCTCGCGGGCCGTCGCGGGTCGTCCCGGAGGACGGGATGACCGCCTACGCCGAGCTCCATTGCCACACGAGCTTCTCGATGCTCGACGGAGCGTCGAGCGCCGGCGACCTCGTCGAGCGCGCCGTCGAGCTCGGCCTGGCGGGCCTTGCCGTCACCGATCACCAGGGTCTCTACGGCGTCGTCCGGTTTGCGACGGCCGCCGAGGAGGCCGGCCTCCACGCGGTCGTCGGGATCGAGATCGAGCTCGTCGACACAGCCGTCCCCGACCCGGACGGCGTTGTCGGACCGGCCCGGCGCCGACGGACGCGCAGGGGCGGCGGATCGCCGGGTATGAGATCGCCGGGCACGAGCCCGTTGGGCCTGGTCGATGCCCCGATCCTGCCCGTCGACGGCCTGCCGGCCCGTCCGCGACCGGTCCGCGCGCGCCTCCCGGGTCACCGCGACGCCGTGAAGGAGGACGTGCGCGGGATCGGCGAGCGCCAACGCGGGCCTCATCTCGTCCTCCTCGCGCGCGACGCGACCGGCTATCGGAGCCTCTGCCGGCTCGTGAGCAGGGCCAACCTCGCCGGGACGAAATCGATGCCGCGCTTCACCCATGAGCTCCTCG
>DASVZT010000042.1:0-10426 GCA_036391495.1 Candidatus Limnocylindrales bacterium | reverse complement strand
CCGCAGCACATGCTTGCCACGCGGCACGGATCTCGCATACTTTCGATCACGGCCGAGAGACATTCCGGCCGGCCTCGAGACGCGCGTCCCACCCGCGCGATCCGTTGGGTTCGCTTCAGTCGGTCGAGGAGGGCCGCATGGAGATCACTGGTCACGAGCCACAGAAGCTGCGGCGCGAGCTGAACATCTGGGAGGCGATCGGCATCTCGCTGGCGCTGATGGCGCCGAGCATGGCCGCCAACATCAACCCCCAGGGCACCTCACTCCAGATCGGGCGCGCCGTACCGCTGGCGTTCTTCATCGCCACGATCGGCGTGCTGCTCGTCGCCTACGGCTTCGTGCGACTGACCCAGCAGTTCCACCACGCCGGGTCGGTGTACGGGTTCGTCGGCGTCACGCTCGGTCCGCGCGCCGGTGTCTTCTCGGGCATCGCGCTCATGGGGACGTACGTCTTCTACGCCTGCGTGACCTCGATGGCGGCGGGCATCTTCGGCGCCGACTTCCTCCAGACGCTCGGCGTCATCCCGTCCGGCGACATGCCCGTCATCTGGCCGTTCGCCCTCGGCTTCGTGGCCCTTGCGCTGGCCTTCGTCTTCGCGCTCGTCCCCGTCCGCGACGGCACGCGTGTCCTGCTGACGATCGAAGGCGTCACCGTCGCCCTGATCCTGATCACCGCCGTCGTCATCCTGGTCAAGCTGCTCGCCGGTGGGGCGCCGAGCGGCCAGACCTTCACCCTCGACGTCTTCGTCCCGACCTCCGACACGCCGATCTCGAACATCGCCATCGGCTCGGTCTTCGGCTTCCTCTCCTTTGCCGGCTTCGAGGCGGCTGCCACGCTGGGCGAGGAGGCGAAGCACCCGAACCGCGACATCCCGCGCGCGATCCTCGGCGTCGCTGTCTTCGGCGGTCTCTACTTCGTCTTCGTCACGGCGATCGAGGTCATGGGCTTCGGGGCCGGCGCGGACGGCGTCAAGGCCTTCCAGAACTCCGGATCGCTCCTTGGCGATCTCGGCGCGCAGTACATCGCCCCGGTGATCGGCGACATCATCACCGTCGGCGCGGCGATCAGCGCGTTCGGCTGCTGCCTGGCCTGCCTCGTCGGTGCGTCCCGGCTGCTCTTCGCCCTCGGACGCGACAACCGCGAGACGACGGGCCTCGGCTGGACCGCCGTCGTGTCCGAGCGCTGGGGCACGCCCGCGGGCGCGCTCGTCGGCGTCAGCGTCGCCGCGGCGGTCATCATCGTCGCCTGGGCGCTCGCCTTCAGCGCCAAGGCGTTCGACGTGTTCGTCGGATCGGGCGTCATCGGGACCCTGATCCTGCTGGTGGCCTACGCGTTCGCGACGATCGGTGCGATCAAGTTCCTCTTCTTCAGCGGTCGCCCACGCGTCGCGATGTGGGAGCTGATCTTCCCGATCCTCGCGCTCGTCGTCCTCGCCGCGACGCTCTACTGGAACCTCTCGTTCGACCCGACGTCGACAGCCTTCGGCTACCAGATCGTCGTCATCGTCTGGCTCGCCATCGGCCTGCTGTTCGTCTTCGGCCTGCCCGGGCTCGCCCGCCGCGTTGGCGAGCGGCTCGAGAGCGACGAGGGGCTGCTGGCCGCCCGAAGCTGACAACCGGGGCCTGACCATCGCCCGACAATCGGCCGGCTGTCGACCCAGGTCGGCGGCCGGCCGACAAGGAGTCCACCCGCGACATGCTCGAGAACCTTCACGTCGTCGACCTGACCCAGCCGCTCGATTCCGACACCGTCATGTGGCCGGGCGCACCGGCACCCGTCGCCGAGACGATCCTGACGATCGCCCACGACGGCTTCTACAACCGGAAGATCACCGTCGTCGAACACGCCGGCACGCACTTCGACGCCCCGTGTCACATGGTCGAGGGACAGGCGAGCGTGGATCGGATCCCGGCCGGACGACTCGTCCGGCCGCTGGTCGTCATCGACATCGCGGGGCGCATCGCGGGCGACCCCGACGGGGTGCTCGAGCTGGACGACGTTCGCGCCTTCGAGCAGACGAACGGGCGGATCCCCGACGATGCCGCCATCTTCCTGCGGACCGGCTGGGAGGAGTTCAACACCGACGCCGCCCGCTACGCCAACTACCCGAACGAGCTCAAGTTCCCCGGCTTCGGGGCCGAGGCGGCGCGCTTCCTCGTCGACGAGCGCCATGCGGCCGGGCTCGGCACCGACACGCTCGGCATCGACCCGGGGGTGGCGACCGACTTCGTCGTCCACCGCACGATCAGCCACGCCAAGGGCCTGTGGCACGTCGAGAACCTCATGAATCTCTCGCAGGTACCGCCGCTCGGAGCGTGGGTCGTCGTCGGCGTCGTCAAGCTGGTCGACGGCTCAGGGGGACCCTGCCGGGTCTTCGCGCTGGTTCCCTGATCCACGATTTCCTGACCCACGCTCACCTGATCCACGCTCACCTTGGACGGCGGGGAGGGCCGGATGACCGCGAGCCTCACGTTCATCGCCACCTGCGATCTCGTCGCGCTGACGCGCGGCCGGTCGCTGCGCACGAACGACTACAGCCGGCGTCTCGAGTCCGGCGTCGGGTGGGTCCCGGCGGACCTGGCGCTGACGACGTTCGGCGACATCGCCGACCCGAACCCGTTCGGGTCGCTCGGCGACCTGCGGCTCATCCCGGTCGACGACGCGCGGGTGACGCTGCCGGGAGACGCCGCCCGGCCCGCCACCGACGTCGTCCTCGCCCGACTGACCCAGCCCGACGGCACTCCCTGGGCGTGCGACCCGCGCGGGACGCTGGTCGACGCGCTCGCACGGCTCGACCGGCACGGTCTGCGGCTCGTCGCGGCGTTCGAGCAGGAATTCGGGCTGAGCGGCGGCGCGCTGGAGCGTGCCGCCGCATCCGACGCCTCCCCTGCCCCGTTCAGCCTCGAGGCCCATCGGCTCGTCGAGCCGTTCGGGACCGAGCTCGTCGAGACACTCGCCGAGCAGGGGTTCGATCCGGAGACCTGGCTGCCCGAGTACGGCGCCGGCCAGTACGAGCTGACGATCGGGCCGGCCGACGCGCTGACCGCGGCCGACCGGGCGATCCTCGTCCGCGCTCTCGTCCGGGATCGGGCCGTCACCCACGGGCTCCGCGCCACGTTCGCCCCGAAGGTGAGTCCCGACGCGGTCGGCAACGGCGTCCACGTCCACATGAGCCTCTGGGACGGCGATCGCCCCGTGACCCTCGACGCGTCCGGTGCGCTGACCTCGCCCGCGGGCGCCTTCGCGGCAGGGATCGTGGCCCACGCGCCGGCGCTCGTCGGCTGGACGGCACCGAGCGTCATCTCGGCGCTCCGCTTCGGGCCGCATCACTGGAGCTCGGCCGCGTCGTTCGTCGGGCGCCAGAACCGTGAGGCGATGCTCCGGATCTGCCCGACGCCGACGGTCGGCGGCGGCGACCCATTGCTCGCCGCCAACCTCGAGTACCGCGCTGCGGACGCGACGGCGAACCCGTGGCTCGCGCTGGCGGCGATCGTGCGAGCGGGCGTCGACGGGCTCGACCGGGGACTCCCGGCACCGATCGTCGTGGAGGGCGAGCTCGAGACGGTCGACGCGGCCGCCCGCGAGCGGGCCGGGATCCACGACATGCCGGCCGACACGGAAGCGGCCCTGACGGCGATCGAGGCCGACGAGGCCGCGCGCTGCTGGTTCGCGCCGGACCTGCTCGCCACGCACCTCGGCATCCGGCGGACGGAGCTCGCGATCCTGGCCGATGCCTCGCCCGAGGAGCGATGCCGGCGCTATGCCGCCGTTCTCTGATCGGGCCGTGGACGCCTTGGACCCCGTCGACCCCGTGGACCCCCAGTCGGTCGTCCGTGCGGCGGACGGTCCGAGCGCGGAGCTGAACGAGCTGCTCGACCGCCTCCCCCTGGTCGACCACCACACGCACTCGATCGTCGGCGGGCCGGTCGACGAGCGCGCCTACACCTTCATGCTCGACGAGTCCGACCGCCCCGAGTCGGCGACCATCGCGGGCCTCGACACGCAGGTCGGCTTCGCGGTCAGACGCTGGTGCGCCCCTCTCCTGGGCATGGCACCGAACGAGCCGGCCGCATCGTTCCTGGCCGCGCGGCTCGCGATGCGGAACGAGGAGGCCGCCGCGCGGCTCCTGCCGGCCGCCCGATTCGGCCGCGTCATCCTCGAGACGGGCTACCGCGGCGACGAGCTCGTCGCGGCTGACGACCTCGGCCGCCTGGCCCGCGCTCCCGTGTCGACCGTGGCCCGCCTCGAGACGATCGCCGAGACCGTCGCCCTCGGCGGCGAGACGGCCACGCGGTTCGCAGGCGCGGTGCGCGACGCAGTCCAGCGCGAGCTGGCCGCGGGCGCCGTCGGGCTGAAGTCGATCGTCGCCTACCGTCACGGCCTCGACGTCGACCCGCTCCGCCCGGCCGACGCGGAGGTCGCCTCGGCCGCCGCGAGATGGCTGCGGGAGGTCGAGTCGAGCGGTCGGGCGCGCCTCGTCGACCCCGTCCTCCTGCGCTTCCTCCTGTGGACGGCCGTGGACACCGGCCGACCGCTCCAGCTCCACGCCGGTTACGGCGACCCCGATCTCGACCTTGCCCGCTGCGATCCACTCCTGCTCACGGACTTCATCCGCGCGACCGAGGGCCGGGCGCCGATCCTCCTCCTCCACAACTACCCGTTCCACCGGCATGCCGGGTACCTGGCGCAGATGTTCCCGCACGTCTGGATCGACGTCGGCCTCGGCGTGAACTACACGGGCGCGCAGTCGCCGGCGGTCGTGGCCGAGTCCCTGGAGCTGGCGCCGTTCGCGAGGATCCTGTTCTCGTCCGACGCCTGGGGTCTGCCCGAGCTCCACCTTCTCGGGGCGGTCCTGTGGCGGCGCGGCATCTCGCGCGTTGTCGGCGAGTGGGTCGCGCGCGGCGATTGGTCGCTCACCGACGCGGAGCGTGTCGTCCGGATGATCGCCTCGGAGAACGCCGACCGGGTCTACGGACTGGGCTGACCGACCGCCGGCCCCCTCCGTCAGGCGGTCGTGTCGAGCGCCCGGCGCAGGTCGTCGACCAGGTCGTCGGCCGACTCGATCCCCACCGACAGCCGGATGAGCGCCTCGTCCACGGCCAGCGGCGAGTCGGCGACCGACGCGTGCGTCATGACCGCGGGCACCTCGAGCAGCGACTCGATGCCGCCCAGCGACTCGGCCAGCGTGAAGATGCGCGTCGACTCGGCGATCGCGACCGCTCGCTCGCGCGCGCTCCGCCCGGCGGCCGGAGCCGGCACGAAGCTGATCATCCCGCCTGGTCCCGTCATCTGTCGGGCGGCAACGGCGGCGCCGGGATGGGCGAATGGACCGTCGGCGAGCCCGGGGTAGTAGACACAGGCGACGTCCGCGCGACCCGCCAGGAACCGGGCGACCGCCAGCGCGTTGGCCGTGTGCCGCTCGGCCCGCAGCGCCAGCGTCCGGATACCGCGCAGGACGAGGAAGCAGTCGAAGGGCGACGGCACGTTGCCCAGCGCGTTCTGCAGGAAACGAAGGCGCTCCGCGATGGCGGCGTCGGAGGTCACCGCGATTCCACCGATGACGTCCGAATGTCCGGCGAGGTACTTCGTGGACGAGTGGAAGACGATGTCGGCGCCGAGCGCGAGCGGCCGCTGGAGGGCAGGCGACGCGAACGTGCCGTCGACCACGACCCACGGCCGCCCGCCGTCGCTGCGCCGGGGTCCGCCCGCGACAGCCGCTGCGATCGCCGCGATATCGACGACCTTGAGGTGTGGATTCGTCGGCGTCTCGAACCAGACGAGACGCGTTCGCGGCGTCAGGGCCGCCCGCAGGCGCGCGGCCGCGTCCGGCCCGGTGAGGTCGACATAGTGCGCGTCGATCCCGCGGGCACGGACGACGCGCTCCAGGAGGCGGTACGTGCCGCCGTACACGTCGTCGCCGACGACGATCTCGTCGCCAGGCGCCGCGAGCTCCGCGATCGTCGCGCTCGCCGCGGAACCGGACGCGAACGCGATCCCGTGGCGTCCGCCCTCGAGGGCCGCCACGGCCCGCTCCAGGCGGTCGCGGGTCGGGTTGCCGCTCCGGCCGTATTCCCATCCTCCGCGCGGCCGCCCGACACCCTCCTGCGCGAACGTGCTGGCCATGACGATCGGCGGCGAGACCGCGCCGCTCGCCGCGTCGGGCTCGGCGCCGACGTGGACGACGAGAGTCTCGAAATCGTCCCCGTCGGTCGGATGGTCTGTCTCGGCCTCGCCGCTCATGCCGCCCCCCTCCTGCGTCGCGCGGTCTGCCCCGCGGGCGCTCGCACATCCGCCGCGATCGGATCGAGCAGACCGTGCTCGGCCATCCACGCGTCGTCATAGAGCTTCGAGAGGTAGTTGCGGCCGGTGTCGGGCAGGATGACCACGACGACCTTGTCGGCGCCGGCCTTCGAGCCCGTGAGCTCGCGCACGACCGCCAGCGCCGCGACGAGCGCCGTCCCCGACGACTCACCGACGAGGATCCCCTCGGTCCGCGTCAGGGCGCGTGCCGCCTGGAAGGCCGCGCGGTCGGAGACGCGAACCCACCGATCGACGAGCGTCATGTCCATCGTCTCCGGGTAGAAGTCCTCGCCGACACCCTCGGTCAGGTAGGGACGAGGCGTGTCGCCCGAGTAGACGCTGCCCTCCGTGTCGGCGCCGACGACGACGAGCCCCGGCTTGCGCTGCCGCAGGTAGCGGGCAGCTCCGCTGATCGTGCCGCCGGTCCCGGCCCCGGCGACGAGATGCGTGATCCGGCCGGCGGTCTGGCGCCAGATCTCGGGGCCCGTGGTCGCCTCGTGAGCCCGCGGGTTCTCCTGGTTCCAGTACTGGCCCGGCATGAACGCGCCGGGCGTCTCGCGGACGAGGCGCTCGGCCGTCCGGTAGTAGGAGTCGTCGGACTCGGGCGGAACGTCGGTCGGGCAGACGACGACCTCGGCGCCGTAGGCGCGCAGGAGCGCGCGCTTCTCCGCGGACTGCTTGTCGGCCATCACGAAGATGCAGCGATAGCCCTTGAGGGCGGCAGCCATGGCGAGGCCGACACCCGTGTTGCCGCTCGTCGGCTCGACGATCGTCCCGCCGGGCAGCAGCTTCCCGTCGCGCTCCGCGGCCTCGATCATCCGAAACCCGATGCGGTCTTTGACCGAACCGCCCGGGTTGAGCATCTCGCACTTCGCGAGGAGGACGGGCTGGCGCTCGACGGGCTCGATGTCGCGCAGGACGCGGCGCAGGCGGACGAGGGGGGTCTCACCGATCAGCTCGAGGACGGAGTCGACGTACTCCATCTCGTGGGTCGGGGTCCGGTGTTCGACGAGGCGCATGGCGGGCCTCCGGGCAGGTGCAGGGTCGGGGGGTCAAAGGAGGGGCCGCACGGCCCGAAGGCTGGGCGCGACCGGGGGTCGGCGGCGACCGACGCGATGGGTCCGAGATCGCTATCCCGGGACGAGATCCCGGTCCGCGACGTCCGTCGGGACGTCGTCAGGCTGCGATCAGGCTCCGATCACCGCGCGGTGCCGCCCGCGACACGTACACCTGCACGAAATGGCCAGCGATTGATCGTCGAAGGGGCTGGGGGACGCGAGCGACGCCATGGCCGCATGGTCGGCCCATCGGGCGCGGGCGTCAAGTTCGCCCACTCGCCCACTCGTCCGGTCCCAGGAGTCGGCGGCCGGCAAGGCCTGAATCCCCGCCGGAGTCTTGCGCCGGTCGTCCGGACGGCGTATCAAACCGCGTATCGACGGTCGCACATCTGAGGGAGGCCAAGGTGGCGGGCAACGGTTCGACCAGGCCGACTGGGGTCACGGTCCTCGCGGTCCTGGGGTTCCTCGCGGGCGCATTCGGAGTTCTCGGCGGGCTCGGGGCACTCGGTGTCGGTGGCTTCATCGCCGCGATGGCCGGGCCGATCGGCATCGTGGCCATGATCGCCGGCCTCTTCATCCTTGCGATCGCGATCGTCCAGCTGGTCGTCGCATATGGGTACTGGACACTGGCGACATGGGCTTGGCGCTACGGGATCGTCATCGCCGCGCTGTCGGTCCTGTTCGCGCTGCTCGGCTTCCTGGGCAGCGGCAACTTCGCGAACCTCGCCTGGAGCGTCGTCATCAACGGCCTGATCATCTGGTACCTGAACAAGGCCGAGGTCCGGACGGCCTTCGCAGCCCCGGCGACGGGCTTCCCGATCGTGGGCAACTCGCTCGACCGCTACATTCCCAAGAACTGACCACGCGGCAGGGGCCGCCCCCACCCGCGGGGCTGCGCCCAGCCGTCGACGTCATTCATCCAGGCCGCGGGGCGCCGGGAAAGGACCCTCAGCCCTTCCGCTCGAGGATCGGCCGGGCCTTGACCGGATCGTCGACGACGAAGGTGAACATCGCCCGATCGCCCCAGCGCCCGAGGAACAGGTGCCCGTAGATGTTCACGCCGGCGTCGGCCAGTGCGCGTGCGATCTTCGCCATGCCACCCGGTCGGTCGTCGACTTCCGCCAGGATGGCCTCGCCTTCGATGAAGTCGTAGCCGCCCTTCTCCAGCACGCGACGTGCGGCATCGTCGTCGGCCGTCGTCATGATGATGTGGCCGCTCTCGCCGATGCTGCCGCCGCCGATGGCACGCAGGTCGACTCCGTCCGCGGCGAGCGCTTCGGAGAGTGTCGCGAGACCGCCGGGCGCATTCGAGAGCTGGACGACGAACTGCTTCGACACTCGAGCCTCCTGCATCCCGGGTTCGATCGACGGGATCCGACGGCCTGCCGGCCGGCGACCGGCCGATTGTAGACGGGCCGGTCGAGCCTGACGGGCGGATCGAGCCTGGCCCGGGCCGCGGCCCTGGCTATGTCGCGCGGGCGGCCGCCTTGACGCCCGTGGCCCGCAGCTCGACCGCCCGCCGGTACGTGGCGAGGTACCGCGGCGCCGACGATCGACGCCAGTCGAAGTCGACGGCCATGCCCCGATCGAGGAGCGCCTCCCAGGCCTCCCCGCCTCGTGCCCGAAACGCGATCGCCCGCTCGCATGCCGCCTGGAAGCCGGCTGCCGTCGCCTCGTCGAACGCGAAGCCCGTGCCGTCCGCCGGCCGGGCATCGGCATCGACGACCGTGTCGGCCAGGCCCCCAGTCCGCCGCACGATCGGGGGCGTGCCGTAGCGCAGGGCGATCATCTGTCCCTGCCCGCAGGGCTCGAAACGCGACGGCATCGCGAAGAAGTCCGACCCCGCGTAGATGCGGCGCGCCATGTCCCGGTCGAAGCGCTCGAGGAGCGTGACGTCCCGGGGATGGGCGGCGACGGAGGCGCGCAAGGGTTCGGCGATCTTCGGGTCGCCCGCGCCGAGCACGATGAGCCGTGCGCCCGCGGCCACGAGCGCCTCGGCCGCGCCGGCCACGAGGTCGAAGCCCTTCTGCGGGTCGAGCCGCCCGATCATCCCGATGACGGGGCCGTCGTCGTCCGCATCGAAGCCGACGCGGCGCAGCAGATCGGCCCGGCAGGCCGCCTTTCCGGCGCGGTCATCCGCCGAGTACCCGGCCGCCAGCGCCGCGTCGCGCGCCGGGTCCCACAGCTCCGTGTCGAGCCCGTTGAGGATCCCGACGAACCGGTCGCCCTTCTCGCGGAGGATCCGTTCCAGGCCCATCCCGTACTGCGTCGTCAGGGCCTCGCGGGCGAACGCCGGGCTCACCGTGTTCGCCACCTCCGCGCGCTCGAGGGAGGCACCGAGCAGATCGATCCCGGAGGCGTCCCAGGCGAGCACCGCGTCGCTCAGCGTGAGCCCGAGCTGCGGAACGGCCTCGCGAGGCACCCATCCGTGGTAGGCGAGGTTGTGGACGGTCGTTGTGACCGCCGTCCGACCGAGGATCGGATCCTCGCCGTAGAAAAGGTCGCGGTAGAGGATCGCGGGGCCGGCCTGCCAATCGTGGAGGTGGAGGGCGTCCACGGGCGCGCCGTCGGCGCGCAGCGCCTCGAGCGCGGATCGGCAGAACAGCCCGAAACGCCAGGCGTTGTCCGGGTAGTCACCGGTCCTGTCGCCGTAGAACCCGTCGCGGTCGAAGGCGGCCGGATGGTCCACCAGTCGCAGGCGGTATCCGTCCGCCGGGACCTCCACGATCCGCACGGTGCTGGTCCCACCGGCGCCGCCGGCGAACGGATCGGGAACCGACAGCTCGTGACCGACGACGGCGTCGCCGGGGACGGGCACGGACCGGTAACGAGGCAGGAAGACCTCGACCGGCGCGTCGACCCCCTCGACACCGGCGCCCCCGGCGGCCCGGACCCCAAAGCCCCTGCCGATCTCGCCGAGAGCGCGCGCCAGCGCGTCCACGACGTCGCCGAGACCGCCCGTCTTGGCCCACGGCTCGCATTCGGCCGCGATCATCACGATGCGCATGGGGTCATCGTAAGCCCCGCGCACGGCATCGGCCGTCCCGTTCTCCGTTCCACGCACGGG
>DASVZT010000041.1:0-13168 GCA_036391495.1 Candidatus Limnocylindrales bacterium | reverse complement strand
CACCGTCGCGAGCTCGGTCACGTACGTGACGCCGCTCGTCGCCGTCGTGGCGGGCATGGCGGTCCTCGGCGAGCCGCCGACGTGGAACGAGCCGATCGGGGCGCTCGTCGTTCTCCTGGGCGTCGCCATCGCACAGGGTCGGCTCCGGCTGCCGGTTTCGCGGGCAACCTGGTCGAGGCCCGCCCTGTAGGCCGGGGCGGGTCAGCCCTGGACGAACCGATGAAAGGTGATTGATGCTCCTCCTGCGGATGCGACGGGCCGGTGGCTGTCACTCCTGCCGGTCTGACGGCCAGGTCCCCATGACCTGGCGAAGGATCGCGAACTCACCGATGTGATACGCGTTGTGGTCGCCGACCAGCCGCACCTCGCGGAGGATCGTGTGCCCCGGGGTCTGAGGGATCGCTGCCAGCAGGTCGGTGTCGGGGTCACCGACAAGCGCCTTCAGTGCCGCACGGTCGGACCTGAAGCCCTCGACCGTCTCGGCGAACTCTGCGGGGGTCGCGGTCGCGTCGCGCGCCGGCCAGTACTCCTCCGGCCAGCTCGGTGCGAGGTACGCGCGATCCCGGATGTAATCGAGGATGTCGAGCTGCGCGATCCGGATGTGCTCGAGCAGGTGCCACGGCGTATACGGGACGTTCGGTGGCCGTCGGTTGATGGCGTCCTCGGGGAAGGCCTCCACGGCGGCGTCGAACGGCATGTGGGCACCGCGTCCATCGATGAGCGCGAGCAGCTGCTCGCGGAGGATGTCGCTCTCGGCCATCTCGTCCCTCGCTGTGCGAATCGCCATCATCTTGGCTGGTTTCCGGGAAGGGAGGACGACACCACGAACGCGAACGAAAGGACCGACCATGGCTGACCGAACGACGACCCCGCCCGGCCCCCATGCCGACATCGCGCCCGCGCTCGACGACCTGCTTGCACGCGTCCACGCCGGTGCGACCCGCCTCGTTTGTGCTTGAGCCAGGGAAACCGATGTCGCACATCGACTGGATCATGAGCAACTGTCGATCACTCGAGGCGATCGGCCGCGAGTTCGAGCAGACCCGACCGTTCGCAAACATGACCATCGGGTCGGGCATCCACCTCGAGGCCAAGGTCGTGCCGTTCCTTCTCGCGCTCCGTCGCGGGGGCGCCCGCGTGATCGCGACCGGGAATCTCGGGACGACCCAGGAGGCCACCGTCGACTACCTCGCCGCCAACGGGATCGAAGTCATCGGCGGCCCTACTCGAGATGCCGATCAGCGGCTCGCCTGGATCACGCTGCTCCTGGGCGAGCGCCCGGACCTGCTCGTCGACAACGGCGGAGACATGTATCTCCGCTGGTTGGCAGCCCCGTACGACAGTCTGATCGGCGGGACCGAGCACACGGGGAGCGGCCGGAAGGCTCTCGAGCCACTACGCGAGGCCCTGGCTCGCCCGATCCTGGTCATCGACGACAGCCCGGTCAAGCAGTTCGTCGACGATCGGCACGCCGTCGGCCAGAGCACCGTCGAATCGTTCCTGCGGCTGACGAACCTTGCGACCAACGGGCGGCGCGTGGTCGTCGTCGGATACGGTCGAGTCGGCCGGGGTCTCGCCCTGAACTTCCGAAACAACCACGCCCGAGTCGCCGTCTTGGAGGTCGACCCGGTGCTACGACTCGAGGCGCTCTGGGATGGCTTCGGCGTGCCGGATCGCCAGGTGGCGCTTTCGACCGCCGACATCGTCATCACGGCGACCGGCACGGCGGGCGTGATCGGCCCGCCCGATCTCGAGATCCTGCCGGACGGGGCTGTCATCCTGAACGTCGGCCACCTGCCGGTCGAGATCGACGTTCCCGGCATGACGACATCCCCACTCGTCGCTGACGCGGGATCGACCGACGACGGCATCGCGACCCTCCGTCTTCACGACGGTCGATCGATCCACATCCTCGCCGACGGCCAGATGGTCAACCTCGCCGGCCCGCGCCCGATCGGCAACTCGATCGAGGCGATGGACATCGGGTTCAGCTTGCATGCCCGATCCCTGGAGGCGATCGCCGCCGGTCAAGTCGGCCCCGGATCCTGCGTGGCACCCGTGCCGCGCACGATCAACGAACAGGTCGCAAGGGAGTACGTCGGCCTGACTGCAGAAGGGAGGACGCCGCCCGCTACCTGAAGCCCCTCTCGATGACGAGCGCGAGCGCGTAGACCGCGAGAGCCGGGACCAGGGCGACATCCATACGAGTACTCCTCAGCGGTGGATCGCGTCCAGGGTGACCCGCCGCGGGTGGATCCGGGCGATGACCCGCGTCTCCTGCTGCTGGCGCTCGGCCGGGTACACGTGGCCGTAGAAGCAGGGATACGGGGTGTAGCGCCGGGTGAGAGCGTCGAGGTGCTCGACCACCCCGTCGAAGACGAGCTCGGCGACGCCCCGGACGGCGATGAAGCGCGACGTGTCGTCGGGGTCGACGACGAGGAGGCTGACGCGCTCGTCCCTGGCCATGCAGCGGCCCTTGGAGCGCTCGAGCGTCGTGTTCACCCGCGGGCACTCGCCGTCGAAATCGACCCAGACGAGGCTCGACTGGGCGGCGCCGTCGGGCAGGAGCGTCGTGAGGACGCCGCAGACCGGCCGAGCCAGGAGGTCGACGTGCGAGGCCGGGATCGAATCGGCGACCGGCGCCACTGGGAGCGCGGTCATGCGCTCACGCCTTTCCGGGCGTCGAGGGCGACGACGTGGATCGGGCGGATCCGGCAGAGGACCGGTTGCTCGCTGTCGGCGAGCTCCGCGGCGACGGCGCCCCCGAAATAGCGGATCGGGTGGCCGGCGTACTTCGAGGCGAGAGCGTCGAGATGCCGGAGCGCGACCTCGCCCGCGCTCATCTCGACGACACGTCCGCGGATCTCGAGGTAGCGGAGGTCGTTGCGCGGGTCGTAGCACAGGAGCGTGACGCGCCGATCGCGCCGCATGTTCCGCTCCTTCTGGAACCCGCGCATCGTGTTGACCCGCACGTCGTCCCCATCGCGGTCGCACCAGACGACCGAGGTCTGGGGCGAGCCGTCGGGCATCAGGGTCGTGAGCGCCGCGACGGGCGGGCACTCGGCGAGATCGGCGTGCGATGCGGGGATCCGGGCTCGGTCCATGCCGTCGTCCTCGTGATGCGGAGTCCAACGACATCACCGTCGCGCTCAACCCCCGCCCGTCGCATCCACCGTTCGTCGCACGGGCCGGTTGATTTCGCGTCGCTCAGCCGATGAGGCGGGCCAGCAGGCTCATCCTCCCGGCGCCGCTTCGTCCTCGTCAGGTCAGCGCGTGGCCCATCGTCCCGTTGAGCACGAGGCCGCCGTCGGCAAGGATCTCGTGGCCGGTGATATAGCGCGCCCCGTCGGACGCCAGGAAGACGATGACGTCCGCGATCTCCGCGGGGTCGGCGATCCGTCCGAGCGCGATCCTCGCGTTGTACGCCTGCCGGACCGCGGGCGTGTACGCCTTGAGGTTGAGCGGCGTGTCGGTCGCACCGGGCGCGACCGCGTTCACGGTGATGCCGTGCGGGGCGAGCTCGAGCGCGAGCTCCTTCGTCAGGCCGACGATCCCGCCCTTGGCCGTCACGTAGGCCGACATGCTCGCGATCGGCTGCACGTCCACGACCGAGGTCACGTTGATGATCCGTCCGCCCCCCTGGGCGACGAACTGGCGCGCGGCGGCGCGGCAACCGTAGACGTACCCGAGGAGATTGCTGGCGAGGAGTCGCGTCCAGTCGTCGTTGGACATCTCGAGGAACGGCCGCACGAGGAGGCGCGCGGCGTTGTTGATCCAGGCGTCAAACCCTCCCCAGGCCTCGACGACCGTGGCCGCCAGCCGGTCGAGTGTGTCGGGCTCGGCGACGCTGCCCTGGAGGACGAGGCATCGCCTGCCCTGCGCCTCAACTCCGCGCCTGGTCGCCTCGGCACCCTCGGCATCGGTCTCGTAGAGCCCGGCGACGTCGGCGCCGGCCCGCGCGAGCGCGAGCGCCGCCGCCTGTCCGATCCCGCGAGAGATCCCCGTCACGACGACGCGCCGACCGGTCAACTCGAACACGCTTGTCATCTCGACCTCCCGCGAACGATCCCGTCGCCGCCACGCGACCGCCGCGAGGTCCCAGGCGCGGCGGGCCTCGCGACTGGCGCCCGGCGATAAGCCGGTCCTCCGACCGGTACCGAGGCGCCCGTGCTGCCCCGCACGAGGAGCTTGGTGGGCAGTACATCGTGCGTCGGCACGAACTCACCCGTCGCGAGCTGTCGGAGAAGCGCCTTGACGGATCGCCGACCGAGCTCCTCGCTGTGCTGATCGACCGTGGTGAGGCTCATGATCGGCGAGGCCGCGAGCTCGGTGCCGTCGAAACCCGCCAGGGCCATCCCGTCGGGGATGCCGACGCCGCGACGGATGAGCGCCTCGAGCGCGCCGACCGCGACCGAGTCGTTGATCGCGATGACCGCGGTCGGCCGGGGCCTCGCGTCGATCCAGCTGAGCAGGGCCGCCTCGCCGCTGGCGCGCGAGAAGTCGCCCTCCACCTCGAAGCCGACGGACCCCGGCACCTCCTCGATCGCGGACCGGAAGCCGTGCAGTCGTTCGGTCGCGTTGCGCGCGTAGGCAGGTCCGCCGATGAAGCCGATCCGCCGGTGGCCGACCGATAGGAGGTGGCGCGTGAGGTCACGCGCACCCCCGAAGTTGTCGGAGACCACGTACGAGACGTCCTCGCTCGCCGGGGGACGGTTGGTGAACACGATCCGGCACGGATCGCCGAGCAACGAGAGAACGACCGACTCGTCGCGTCCCGCCGACGCATGGATCACCCCGTCGAGGCCCTGGCCGAGCAGGCGCGTCAGGTGCCGGCGGGCCTCGGCAGGCTCGTCGTGTGTGTTCGCGATGACCACCGTGTATCCCGCCCGCGCCGCCTCGCGCTCGACGCTCTGGGCCAGCTGCGGGTAGAAGGGGTTCGTGAAGTCGCTGACGAGGAGCCCGAGGAGCCGCGTCTGGCCCGTGACGAGCGCCCTTGCGATCGGCGAGGGCCGGTAACCGAGCCGCTCGATCGCGGCGCGCACGACGGACCGCGTCGTTGCGTCGACGTCGGGATGGTCGCGCAGGACGCGCGAGACGGTGGAGATCGAGACGCCCGCCTCGCGGGCGACGTCGACGATCGTGACCCGAGCGGTTGTTCGACGTCCCACCCTGTCACCTGCCGCAGGCATCGTCCCGTCTCAGGCGATGACGGTCACGGGACGCCCATCGAAGACTCGGTAGTCGTGCGAGGGGAGGATAGCGGAGGCACGGCGCCGCAGGAGATCGAGCGAGTCGACCGACGCGTCGACGTCGACGTGGTACCCGGGCGGCGTGTCGAACTCGAGGTTGTCGTAGCTCATGACCGCGTCGCCCGCGATGCACATGATCCCGGAGGCCGTGCGGACGAGCACTGCCTGTGAGCCTGGCGTGTGGCCCGGGACCGGGACGACGGAGACGCCGGGGACGATCTCGACCTCCCCGCGCACGGTGCGGAGATTCGGAACGACGTACGGGGGTGGCTTCGGCCAGCCGCTCTCGGGACTCAGGAAGCCCCGGCGGAAGAAGCGACCTGGCGCGATCGCGTAGCGGAGCTCGGCCTCCTGGACGACCACGTCGGCATCCGGGAAGAGGTCGCAGTTGCCCGCGTGGTCCCAGTGGAGATGCGTCAGGATCACCAGCTCGACGTCCCGTGCCGCCACGCCAGCGGCCTTGAGTGCATTCTCGGGCCGCTGTTCGGCGCTCTGCTCGAACGTCTCGCCCATGAACTCCTGGGGGTGCCCGTCCGGTTTGACGCTCGTGTCGACGACGATCGTCGTCGGGCCCTCGAGCAGCCACATGACGCGCGGGATGGTCAGCTGCTCGCCGCACCGGCGCAGGTAGGTGATGACCGAGGCCTCGACGACCGACGTGCCGGTGTCGAGCGCCTTGATGGTCCAGTGCGGATCGGCGCTCACGGCAACGTCGTCCGGGCCCGGCAGCGCCAGCTGGGGCGTCACGCGCGGATCCCTCCGAGTCGGCCGCGGCTCTGCCGGCGCCGCAGGATGGTGTCCATGGAGACCGCGAGCAGCACGATCGCGCCCTGCACCATGTACTTGACCGGCTGGTCGGCATTCGTCAGGTCGAGCCCGTTCGCCACGCCACCCATGATGAGGGCGCCGAAGAGGGCCGACCAGACGGTTCCACGACCGCCGAAGAGGCTCGTTCCTCCGATGACCGCGGCGCCGATGGCCTCGAGCAGGAGGGTGCCGCCGCCCGTCAGCGTACCGGCCGAGCCGTTGTAGGAGACCGCGAACACTCCGCCGATCGCCGCGATCGCCCCCGAGAGGGTGAACGCAGCGAAGCGCATGCGGACCACGGAGATCCCGGCGCGGCGGGCCGCCTCGGCGTTGCCCCCGACGGCGAAGAGGTGCCGGCCCGCTGTCGTGTGCTGCGTCACCCACCAGCCGAGGAGGAGCATCAGGACGAGCGCGAGGAAGGCCACGGGGATGCCCTTCGCGCTGTTGAAGACGGCCAGCCCGCCGATGACGAGCGCCGCGATGACGATCGGGAACGCGAGGTGCCGGAGGTCGCGGCGCCCGGACGAGACGGAGCGGATCACCACGACGGCGACGGCGAGCGCGACGCCGATCCCGAGGATCGTCCCGAGCTCGACGGGTACCCATGATCCGGTCAGGCCCGCGATGGTCGGATCGAAGACGCTCATGGTGCCGTTCGGTCCGAGGATGAAGAGCTGCAGCCCGAGGAAGGCCAGCATGCCGGCGAGCGTGACGACGAACGAGGGGATCCCGAGCCACGCGATCCACCAGCCCTGGAAGGCACCCATGAGAGCGCCGGCGAGGACCATCCCCGGCACCGCGACATACCAGGGCAGGTTGCCCGAGGTCATCAGGACCCCGAGGATCGCCGCCGTCGCCCCGCAGATCGAACCGAGCGACAGGTCGATCTCGCCGAGGAGCAGGACGATGACCTCGCCGAGGGCGATGACCGCGATCAGGGTGGCCTGCACGGCCAGGTTGCTCAAGTTGAGCGGGGAGAGGAAGTGCGGCGATTGGAGCTGGAAGAAGACGGCGATGACCAGCAGGCTCGCGACGGCCGGCATGGCCGTGCCGCGCGAGAGGGCGGCCGACCCGAGCTGGACGAGCCACGCGCTGCGAGACGCGGGCGGGGCATCCTGCGGCATCGCGGATCCGCGGGCTGGCGTGGCCATCTCGTGGGTGCTCATCGGGCTCCTCGCTCGGGGGGCATGGGCAGGACCGGGACGCACTGGCAGTCCGAGGAGCGCGCGCGAATCGGCGGCGTCATGCGGCGATCCCCATGATCGCCTTGACGATCGCCTCGGGCGTCGTCTCCGACTTGCGGTAGACACCGCTGATCCGACCGAGGTGCAGCACGGCGATCCGGTCGGCCACCTCGAAGACCTGGCGCATGTTGTGGGTGATGATCACGATCGCCGTGCCCTGGTCGCGCAGGCGCCTGACGAGACCCATGACGTGCCGCGCCTCGTTGAGCCCCATCGAGGCCGTCGGCTCGTCGAGCAGCAGGATCGAACAGTTGTCGAGCGTGGCCCGCGCGACGGCGACCGTCTGCCGCTGGCCCCCTGAGAGCTGCGCGACGGGGACGGCGACGTCCGCGATCGTGCCGATCGCGAGCTCGTCGAGAACCCTGACGGTTCGGGCGCGCATGGCCCCGAAGTCCGACCGGCGGAACGCGCCCCAGCCTCGCGAGATCTCGCGGCCGAGGAAGAGGTTCTCGGCAACGTCGAGATTGTCGGCGAGTGCGAGGTCCTGGTGGATGGTGCGGATGCCGCGGGCCGCGGCGTCGTTCGGCGATGCGATGGCGACCTTGACGCCGTCGACGAACAGCTCCCCGGCGTCGGGGACGGTGACGCCGGAGATGACCTTGACGAGGGTGCTCTTGCCCGCGCCGTTGTCGCCGACCAGGGCGACGACCTCGCCGTGGTGGACCGACAGCGAGACGCGGTCGACGGCCTGGACGAAGCCGTAGGCTTTGCTGACGTCCACGACCCGCAGCGCCTCGGCCGACCCGAGTCCCGGGCCTGCGGTCGAAGGACCGGCAACGGCTGCCGCGAGCGCGCCGGGCGCGCCGGGCGAGGTGCGGCCTTCAGCCGGCGGCGCGCCGGCCGACGGCGCACCGGCCGACGGCGTTGCCGCGTCCCGCGACGCTCGCGCGATGCCCATCACCGCTCCGACGACCTCCGCCGGCGTCGTCTCCGCGCGGACGAAGCTCCCGCCCACGCGGCCCAGGTGGAGCACGACGATCCGGTCGGCGATCTCGAACACCTCGTCGATGTTCTGGGAGACGACGATCGTCGCGACCCCATCTGCTCGGAGTCGGCGCACGAGGTCCATGACGCGACGACACTCGGCGACCCCGAGCCCAGTCGTCGGCTCGTCGAGGAGGACGATCCGGTAGTCGCGCAAGAGCGTCCGGCCGACGGCGACGCTCTGGCGCTGTCCGCCCGAGAGCTGGCCGACGGGCGCCCCGACGTCTCGGATCGTCGTGATCCCGAGCTGATCGAGCACGACGAGGGTCTTCTCGCGCATCGCGTGCTCGTCCACGCTCCGGAACGGACCGAACCCGTGCGTCAGCTCTCGGCCGAGGAAGAGGTTCTCGACGACGTCGAGGTTGTCGGCGAGGGTCTTCTCCTGGTGGACGCAGCACAGGCCAAGCGCTTCAGCGTCTCGCGCCGAGCGAGCGGAGACCGCCTGGCCCTGCACCTCGACGGTCCCGGCGTCGGGCTCGATGGCCCCCGCCAGGATGTTGATGAGGGTGCTCTTGCCGGCACCGTTGTCGCCGACGAGGGCCACGACCTCCCCCGGCCCGACGGCGATGTCGACGTCGTCGAGAGCCTGGACGCTGCCGTACCACTTGGTGATCCCGACGGCACGCAGGGCGGCACCCCCGCCGAGCGCCGCGCTCGGCGGGGGTGGAACAGCCTGTCGCTCATCGCGACCGGCTGTCACCGCGTTCAGCACGGGCCGGTCCCGGCCGGGATCCCCTTGCAGAGATCGTCCTTGCTGATCGCCTTGACGTCCAGGAGCTTCTGCATGTTCGTCTTGTCGATGACGATCGACGGGATCGCGAACATCGGGATGTCCCCGGCGCCGTTGTTGACGGTCGTCGTGAACATGCTCGCCGGCGGCTGCTGTCCGCCGAGCAGGTCGACGACGACCTCGGCGGTCGCATGGGCGAGGTCGTCGACGGAGCGCCAGACACTCATGCTCTGCAGCCCCTTGAGGATGAGCTGATCGGCGGAGAGAGTGGCGTCGATCCCGGTCACCGGGATCTTGCCCGCCAGGCCGTGCGTCTGCAACGACGCGATCGAGCCCTCGGCCGTCGAGTCGTTGGCGGCCAGGACGGCCTGGATGTTGTTCTGGGTCGAGGTCAGGATCGCGTCCATCTCGGCGTGCGCCTTGGCCGGCTCCCAGCCGGGCGTCCAGACGTCACCGACGAGCTTGCGGGCACCCGAGTCGAAGAGCGGCTTGAGAACGCTCTGCCAGCCGTCGCGCTCGATGTGCGCGAAGGAGTCGGTCGTCGATCCGGCGATGACCGCGATCGTGTCGCCGTCCTTGGTGTTGTCCTTGACCCACGTCCCGAGCGCGACGCCGATCGCGTGGGGATCGTCGCCCATCATGTACTTCACGGGCGCATTCTGGATCTGGCGCGTGTACGCGATGACGGGGACGTTCTGCGCCTGCGCCGCCTGGACGATCTTCGCCGCCTGCGTCCCGTCGACAGCGACGACGACGAGGACGCCGGCTCCCTGGGTCAGCGCGGCCTGCGCCTGCGACAGCTGCTGCTGCGGATCGTTGTTCGCCACGCTCTCGATGACCTGGACGTTCGGGGCGAGCTTCTGCATCCAGTTCTTGAAGAACGGCGAGTCCTGGCTCGTCCACCGAGGCGTCGTGTTGTCCGGGAGCAGGAAGGCGACCTTCCCGCTCACGCTCGCCGGCGCCGATGCCCCTTCCGACTGCGCTGCCGCCGCCGACTGGGCCTGGCTGGCCTCCGCGGACGCCGGCTGCGACGACGAGCCCGTACCGGAGCCCGTACCCGAGCAGGCAGCCAGCAGCGACCCGACCAGGATCATCGCCGCTCCGACTGTCCATGGCCTGGCCTGCCGACGCGACCTCTGCGCGGTGGCGAGTGCCGATCTGCGGTTGCCGTCCACGTGCTACCTCCTCCGACCGCGAAGGACCGGGGCCGATCCCCGTCCTCGACTGGTCACGATCGCCAAGCGGACATCCCCGAGCGGGGTTCCGACACGAGTCCTTCCGCCGCGTCTTGCGACGCGACGAGCCAGGCGCGAACGTCCGCCGCGACCGCGGCGGCTGAGAGCCCGTACTTGTGGAGCAGCGGCTCGTTGGGGCCGCTCTCGCCGTAGCGGTCCTGGATCCCCAGCCGCTTGACCGGGACCGGGTGGCGTTCAGAGAGCAGTTCGGCAACGGCGCTGCCGAGGCCGCCGACGACCGTGTGCTCCTCGACGACGGCGATCCGCCCAGTCGAGCGGGCCGCCGCCACGATGGCATCGCCGTCGAGCGGCTTGATCGTCGGGACGTGGAGGACGGCGGCATCGATGCCTGCCGCCGCGAGGATCTCGGCTGCGGCGAGGGTGCGCGTGGTCTGGACACTGGTGCTCACGAGGGTGATGTCAGTCCCGCTGCGGATGGGGACCGCCGGCCCGATCCGGAAGCCCGGGTCGGTGTCGAAGAGGATCGGCGACGCCTCGCGCGTGAGCTGGATGTACACCGGGCCGTCATGGGCGATCATCGCCCGCAGCGCGCCTGCCGCCTCCCGCTCGTCCGCCGGGGCGAGGATGGTCATGTTCGGGAGGGTCCGCATCAGCGCGACGTCGTTGAGCATCTGGTGCGTCTTGCCGGCCATCCCGGTGAGCATCCCCGTGTAGCCGCCGGCGATCTTGACGTTGAGTCGCGGCTGGTCGATGAGGACGCGGATCGAGTCGAAGGCCCGCCCGACGACGAAGCAGGCGAACCCCGATGCGATGGGTACGAACCCGACCGAAGCCAGGCCGGCGGCCACGCCGAGCATGTTCTGCTCGGCGATCCCGGTCTGGATGAACCGATCGGGCATCGCGGCGTCGAACGAGTCTGCGCCCGACGAGCTCGCGACGTCGCCGTCGAGGACCAGGATCCGCGGGTCGTCCCGCGCCATCTCGGCGATGACCTCGCCGAAGACCGCGCGCAGGGCGCGTCCGGGTGCAAGGGTCACGTCACGCCTCCCCGGCCGTGCCTGATGCGCCGAGCTCGGCGAGGGCGAGGGCGAACTCGTCGTCGGTCGGCACCCGGCTGTGCCAGCGGAAGTTGCCCTCCATGAAGGAGACCCCCTTGCCCTTGATCGTGTGTGCGATGACCACAGACGGAGCGCCCTCGTGGCGACGGGCGGCCTCGAGGGCGTCGACGACCGCCGCGACGTCGTGGCCGTCGACCTCGGTCACCGACCATCCGAAGGCGGCCCAGCGATCGCGGAGCTGATCGTCCGAGTAGGGTGCCTGACGGACCTCGGACCCGGGCTCGTGCCAGCAGTACTGCTGGAGATCGTTCTTGTCGACGATGGCCACGAGGTTGTCGAGCCGGTAGCGCGCCGCGAGATGCGCGGCCTCCCAGACGATCCCCTCGTTGCACTCCCCGTCGCCGACCATGACGAATGTCGTGAACGGACGCCGGGCCAGGCGGGCGCCCAGCGCCATGCCGAGAGCGGCGCTCAGGCCGAGTCCGAGCGAGCCTGTCGACATGTCGAGCCCGGGCAGGACGGTCATGTCCGGGTGACCCTGGAGGCGCGAGTCGAGCGCGTCGAACGTCGCGAGCTCCTCGAGCGGGAAGTACCCGCGCAGCGCGAGCGTGGCGTAGAGAGCGACGCTGCTGTGGCCCTTCGAGAGAACGAAGCGGTCGCGATCGACCCAGGTCGGGTCGTCGGGCCGGATGTCGAGGACGCGAAAGTACAGGGCCGCGAGGACGTCCGCCGCCGACAAGGGTCCCCCGAGGTGACCGCCCTTCGCGTGGGCAACTGTGCGGACCACGGCGCGGCGGATCCGCGTGGCAGCCTCCTCGAGCTCTGCTGCATTGGGGCCCAGACCGGTCGTCGTCACCGTCAACGTTCCGTCTCCACCTTCCCGATCCAGTGGTGATCGCCAAGAGGGCCGAATGACCCTTCGCATCGAGCGCGGATTCTGTAACCCTTATCGGTACCGATACTGGTAACGCTTCCAGTCGTCCTACTATAGAGCCGAAAGTCACATCTGCCGAGCCGGAGGGCCATTCACGGGGCGCACCGCTTGGGCGCTGACTGGAGCGGGCTCGCACAGCGGGACACGAGTCGAAGGGAGGGGACGTTGTCGGACCAGTGGCCGCGATCCGTCGCTGTCGTCGGAGCCGGGTACATGGGCCGCGGGATCGCCGAGGTCTTCGCGATCGCCGGCCAGCGCACCCTCATCTCCGACGTGACGGCCGAACGGGCGGACTCGGCGCTCGCGACGCTCATCGCAGAAACCGAGCGCCACGCGGCGGACGGACTCGTCGCTCCCGATGCGCCCGACCTCGTCCGAGCGCTCGTCGGTGCGGCTCCATCGACGGAAGCGGCCGCAGCCGACGCAGACCTGGTCGTCGAGGCGGTCTTCGAGGACCGCGACACGAAGGTCGCGACGCTCGAGCGCATCGAGTCCGCGGCGCGTCCGGCCACGGTCATCGCGACGAACACGTCGGCGATCTCGATCGGCTCGCTCGCGTCCGCGCTGCGCCGGCCGGAGCGGTTCCTCGGTGCGCACTGGTTCAACCCGCCTCAGTTCGTGCCGGGCGTCGAGCTCATCGGCTGCGAGGCGACGACCCAGGATGTCCTCGATCGCGTCGAGGAGTTCCTCCACGCCGCCGGCAAGGAACCGTGCCGTGTCGCCGACAGCCCGGGATTCGTCGGCAATCGCCTCCAGTACGCCCTGTTCCAGGAGGCCGCTGCGATCGTCGAGGAGGGGCTGGCGTCCCCGGAGGTCGTCGATCGCGTCGTCCGGTCGACCTTCGGCTTCCGGCTCCCCTTCTACGGGCCGTTCGCGATCGCCGACATGGCCGGCCTCGACGTCTATCGCGGCGCCTACCGCGTCCTCCACGAAGCGTTCCCGGAACGCTTCGTACCCCCACGCCTG
>DASVZT010000040.1:0-5904 GCA_036391495.1 Candidatus Limnocylindrales bacterium | reverse complement strand
GGCGTCCCCTCCGGGATGGCGACCACGCCGTGGTAGTCGTACGTCCGGACGATCCTCGCGTCGGGGTACGCGGGCAGGACGCCGAAGCCTTCCGCCCAGGCCGGCCGGTCCTTGGCCAGGGTCTTGCCCCCGGCGTCGATGACGACCTGGCCGGGGACGACGGCGCTGACGACCGTCGCGGCGACGAACAGGCCGACCCCGTCGGATGGCGCACCTCCGAGGCCGACCTGCTGGCGATCGTTGAACACGTACGTCCCGGGTCGCTCCTCGGTCACGGACCCGGCGGCAGAACGAAGGGCCGTCGGCGTCGAACCCGCGCTGACCACTGGGGCCTCGATCCCGGCGGCGCGCAAGGCGTCGCGGGCCGCGCGGAGGAGGTCCATCTCGTCAGCGGCGGCCGACTCCACGGCCGAGGGACCGGCGTACGCGTGGCCGCCGTGCGTGTAGACGCCGATGACGTCGAGACCGGCCTCGCGCACCGCCTGGGCGAGGATCGGTGCCGCGTCCGGGGTCACGCCCGTGCGCCGCTCGCCGGAGTCGATCTCGAGCAGCACGGCCGGGCGATGGCGGCGACCGTGCGATGCGAGCGCGAGCCGCGCCGCGGACTCGGCCGAGTCGACGCCGACGCTCAGTGGACCGCGATCGAGGAGCGCGCCGAGGCGTCCTGCCTTCGGCTCGTCGAGCCAGAGCGGATAGGCGATGAACAGGTCGCCGATGCCCGCTTCGACGAGGACCTCTGCCTCGCCGATCGTCCCCACGGTCAGGCCGTGCGCTCCGGCCTCGAGCTGGAGCCGCGCGAGGGCGACGCTCTTGTGGGTCTTGAAGTGAGGTCGCAGGGAGACGCCACGAGCGTCAAGCTGGGACTGCATGCGCGCCAGGTTCCGCTCGACGATATCGAGGTCGACGACGAGGCACGGGGTGTCGAGGCCCGGCGGGAGCTCCGGGACCGGGATGGCGCGGGTTCGCTCGTCGGCCAGCTCGTTGGCGCCACCGGAGGCGGCAGGGGCGGCCGGGTCGGCTCGGGCGGGCCGGGCGATTGCGGGCGTGACGCCGTCGGCTGGATGCTCGAGCTCGGGGACCGTCATGGGTGAAGCCTAGACGGACGCGTCGGCCGTGTCCTCGGCATCCTCGTCGGCCGTGTCCTCGGCATCCTCGTCGGCCCTGTCCTCGGCCGCGATCTCGTCGGCCGTGCCGAAGACGAGCGCAGTGAATGCCAGGAGTCGCGTGTCCCGGTACCGCCAGGCATCCTGCGGCAGGCCGGCCTTCCAGCAGCAGGCGGACAGCATCTCGATCGTGCCCCACCCGTTCTCCGGCGCCACCTGTGGCAGCAGGAGAGCGCGCCGCCCGCCGCGCTCGACCACGATCCCGTGGAGACCAGCGATGACATCCGCCGGATCGTCGACTTCGACGAACGGTCCGAGCACCGAGATCTCGACCTCGAGCCGCGAACGCTCCGAGACGTCGACCGGAGTGAAGCGCGGGTCGTCGACCGCGGCCGACTGCGCGGCGGAGACGACGTTGCGCCAGCAGGGAACGCCCTCGTCGAGGCGTCCCATGCAGCCCCGCAGCTCACCGTCCTCGCGGAGGGTCACGAAGGCCGACGCCGGCTCCAGGACATCCGCAGGGAGGCTGGCCACGTCGACCGGCGGTGCCGCCGCGCCCGCGATCGCGGCATCGATGCTGTGGCATGCCAGGCGCAGCAGCGACGCCCGACCCTCCCTCGAGATCGGGGGCGGGGCGGTCGAGCGTGTGGTGGCGCGCGCGCTCACGGGGTGGACGGTACGTCGCGGATGAGGGGGCGACCAGTGACGTTCGGCCCGGAGAGTGCGCGGGGCGTCGGGCGCCGCAACCGGCGCGTAATCTCGCGGCGGGCCCAGTCCTTGCGTAATCTCGGCGGGCGCCACCCTTATGCGAGGTCTTCCGAGCCGCGGACGCTCCACCCTGCCTCGAGGGTCGCTAGAGCTGCGATATTCGAGGCCGCCGGTGCTACGAGGCGCGAGATTCGCAGAAGTCTGCGGTCGCGAGCGCGGCCGTGAGACCCATCGGGCGGCGGCACAGCCCGGCTGTCACATAAGGGGGTCTGGGGCCGAGAATAGCCAAACTGGGGCGGCGCGGTGGGGGGCGGCACGGCGGGCGGTCGGCCTCCGCAGGGCCGGGACTAGAATCCAAGCGTGGACACGATCGGGGACGAGTTCACCGTTCCGACCCGCTTCTGGCATCGCCTCGAGGACGGTCGGCTCCAGTGCGACGTCTGCCCTCGGTCGTGCCAGCTGAAGGAGGGCCAGCGCGGGCTCTGCTTCGTTCGGGCCCGAGAGGGCGACGCCATCGTCCTCACGAGCTACGGCCGATCATCCGGCTTCTGCGTCGATCCGATCGAGAAGAAGCCGCTGGCCCATTTCCTGCCCGGCACGCCGGTCTTCTCTTTCGGGACCGCCGGCTGCAATCTCGCCTGCAGGTTCTGCCAGAACTGGGACATCTCGAAGTCGCGCCAGATCGACACCCTCGCCGACGCCGCGTCGCCCGAGGCGATCGCCCAGGCCGCGGCACGGCTGGGATCCCGCTCGGTGGCCTTCACCTACAACGATCCGGTCGTCTTCCTCGAATATGCCGCGGACACGGCGGACGCCGCCCATGAGCTCGGCCTCAAGGCGGTCGCGGTGACGGCCGGATATGTCAACCCGGAAGCCCGTCGCGAGCTCTACCGCCACGTTGACGCCGCGAACGTCGACCTCAAGGGCTTCACGGACGCCTTCTATCACGACCTCTGTGCGGCGCACCTCGAACCGGTGCTCGACACGCTGCGCTACCTGCACCGCGAGACGGATGTCTGGCTCGAGATCACGACCCTCCTCATCCCCGGCCGAAACGACTCGGACGACGAGATCGACCGGCTGACGAGCTGGGTCGTCGAGCAGCTCGGGCCGGACGTGCCGCTCCACCTGACCGCGTTCCATCCCGACTACCGCATGCTCGACGTCCCGCCCACGCCGGCGCGGACGCTGACGCGCGCCCGCGAGATCGCCCTGCACAACGGGGTCCGGTTCGCCTACACGGGGAACGTCTTCGATCCGGCGGGGCAATCGACCACGTGTCCGGGCTGCGGACAGCTCGTCATCGAGCGCGACGGCTATGCGATCGACGCGTACCGGCTGACCGACGATGGGCAGTGCCGCGCGTGCGGCACGGCGCTCCCCGGCCGGTTCGACGGCCCGGCGGGCCACTGGGGATCGCGGCGCGTCCCCGTGCTCATGGCCGCGCGCTGAGGGCCGGCTGCGCGCTGAGCGCCAGCTGACCGCCGCCGACCGCCGCCGACCGTCGCGCGCCCACCGAGGGCGTCTGAGCGGGTAGCATCGCGTCCGTGCTGTACCGTGCCGATCCTTGGCTCCACGTCGTCACCGGTTGCATGTCGTCGGGCAAGACCGACGAGCTCCTGCGCCTCCTGCGCCGCGCCGAATTCGCGCGCCGCCGCACGCTCCTCGTCCGGCCCGACATCGACGACCGCACGCCGTCCGAATACGCCGAGAGTCGAAGCAAGGCCCGCTACCCGTCGATCGTCGTCCCGCGCGGCGAGCCGGCCGGCATCCTCTCGCTCGCCAGGGAGCGCGATGCCGACCTGATCGGTATCGAGGAGGCGGAGTTCTTCGACGACCGCATCGTGGACGCCGTGCAGACCCTGCGCTCCTCCGGTCGCCACGTGATCGCCAGCGGCCTCAACATGGACTTCGCCGGGCGGCCCTTCGGGCCGATGCCGACCCTGCTGGCGCTCGCGGACGAGATCACGATGCTGACGGCGATCTGTGTCGTCTGCGGGGAGACCGCCACCCGCACGCAGCGCCTCGTCGGCGGGCGGCCCGCCGCGATCGACGACCCGCTCGTCGTGGTCGGAGGGTTCGACGACCGCGCGGTCGAGACGTACGAGGCGCGCTGCCTGCGCCATCACGAGGTGGCTCCGCCGCGCGGAGCGATGGAGAACGTCGTCATCCGCTGACGGCTTCGTCCGGCCCGGGAGCCGGGCCCGACCCCTGACGTCAGGACGCCGCGAACCTCAGCGCCAGATCATCCCGTAGGAGTGCTCGGGGCGGATCGGCCGTCCCTGGGCGAAGCGGTCGAGGGCGAAGTCGGAGATGTCGGCCGTCGTCGTCCGGCCGTCGAGGATGAGCTCGGCCATCGTGGCCCCGATCGCTGGAGCCGTCTTGAATCCCGTCCCGGACATCCCGCAGACGAGGTAGAAGCCCTCCGGACCCGCCGCACCGAGGATCATCTTCTGGTCGGGCGTGATGCCGTCCTGGCCGCCGTGCGCGGTCCGCAGCGTCCCCGCCTCCATCCAGGGCGCACGGCGGCAGACTCCTTCGATCATCTCGTCGACCGATCCCTCGTGGAGCCCGAGCAGGGGACGGTCGGGCGAGCCGCCGATCTCGTTGCCGGACTCGAGGCCGACGAGCATGAGCTCCGAACCCTCGGG
The DNA here is from genome assembly GCA_036391495.1 of Candidatus Limnocylindrales bacterium. Classification (GTDB taxonomy): domain Bacteria; phylum Chloroflexota; class Limnocylindria; order Limnocylindrales; family CSP1-4; genus DASVZT01. Next base: position 1,442 of record DASVZT010000040.1, on the reverse strand, counting down.
CCGGAAGTAGTCGCCGTTGATCTCGTCGATGACGATCGGGAAGTCGGCGCGGCGCCCGGACGGGAGACCGAAGTACGCGGTGTCGTGGCGCCAGGTCGAGATGGGCACGTCGAGACCCGCCGTCGCGGCCAGGATCCCGGCCCACGCGCCCGCGGCGTCGACGACCACGCGCGCCGACACCGAGCCGCCGTCCGTCTCGACCCCCGAGACCCGCTCGCCGTCGAGCAGCACGCGCGCGACGCGGCGGCCCTGCGCGACACGCGCGCCGAGTCGCCGCGCTGCCGCCAGGAACCCGCTCGCGGTGCCTGTCGGGTCGGCGTATCCCGAGCTCGGCTCGTATGCCGCGGCGACCACGTCGTCGGTGACGATGCCGGGGCACAGCTCGGCGACCTCGTCGGGCCCGACGGTCCGGGCGTCGATCCCGATCCGCCGGTGCATCTCGACGTTCGCCCGCAGGTTGTCGACCTGGTCCGCCGGGACGATCTCGAGGAAGCCCGTCTTGACGAACCCGCAGTCGCCCGACCCGACGATCTCGTCCCAGGCCAGGTAGTACGGGTACGACAGGAAGGCGAGGCGCGACTCGCTCTCGAGGTCGTAGTGCATCCGCACGAAACCCGACGATCGCCCAGTCGCGCCGCTCGCGACGGTCTCGCGCTCGAGGACGAGGACGTCCGCTCCGCGGCGAGCGAGGTGGAACGCGAGGCTGGCGCCCTGGACGCCGGCCCCGACGACGATGATGTCGGCACTCTCGGTCATGGCCGAGATGATGCCAGAGCGGTGGCGCGGCAGAGAGGTCGCCGAGGCGCGGAGGCGGCCCTACTCCAGCCGCCAGTCGAGCGACCCCGTGAACAAGTGGTCGAGGGCGATGGCCAGGCCGGCGGTCAGGTCCCACTGTCGACCGGGCACGTAGGGTCCGCGATCGACGACGGGCGCGACGACGATCTTGCCGCCGTAGCGGAACGCGATCTTCGTGCCGCACGGAAGGCTGCGATGGGCGACGCCGATGAGCGACTGGGTGAGCGCGTAGCCGCATGCCGTCCGGTGGCCATAGAAGCCCGGTCCATACCAGCTGACCTCGGGGTCGTGCTGCCAGCCGGACGCGATCACACCTTCGACCCCGCCGGCCACGACCGGCGGCGACGTCGGGTGAGACGTCGCGCCCTGTCCGGGCGTCGCGCCCTGTCCCGGCGTCGCACCCTGTCCCGGCGTGGCACCCGGTCCGGGCGTCGCGCCCTGTCCCGGCGTCGCGAGCGACTCCGGCACGATCGCGTCGGGAAGCAGTCGCGGGGTGTTGGACGCCTTGGCGCGCGGGCCCTCGAGGCGCATGTCGACGAGGGCAAGCGGGACGTCGATTCCCGTATCGGTCGGAAGGATCACTGGGCGAAAGCGAGCTTCCTGCAGGGAGCGGTACGTCGTGGGCTCGACGCCTTCGGCAGACGCGA
>DASVZT010000039.1:0-8432 GCA_036391495.1 Candidatus Limnocylindrales bacterium | reverse complement strand
TCGCCCAAGACCCGCAGCAGCTCGCTCGCCGCGAGCGGGTACTCGCCCGAGACGTAATGCGGAACCTGTGCGAAGTAGCCGAGGGCGGGCACACCCGCGGCGGCGACGGCGTGGTCGACGACCGAGACCGCGGCCGCGGGGACCCGCAGCAGTCCCTCCGGCCCCGGCTCGATGCCGGGCTGGAGCAGCCCGGAGCGCGATTGCGTGCCGAGCACGGGCACGGGACGCGTGTGCGGCACGGCCGCCGGGATCGACCCAAGACTGATCCACTCCACGACCCCGAGCCGCTCGGCGATCTCGACGGCTGCCGCGCAGAGCTCGCGCCAGCGGTAGTCGGGCTCGGGACCGGCGATGACGAGGACGTCGCGCTCGCCGAGCCGCCGACGGCGGAGCGTGAGCTCCGGCCAGGTCAGGTCGGCCGGCCGCCCGTCGAGGATGACCAGCGTCGGACGGCGGGCCCTGTAGTCGTACAGGGCATCGGCGTCGAACCGCCCGACGACCTCCCCGCGCTCGCCGATCTTCTGCGCGGCGGTCGTCGCGGCCGAGCCTGCGTCGACCCAGCCGTCGAACGCCACGAGGACCGCCGGAGCGGCCAGATCGTCGATCGCGTCTAGCGTGTAGAGCGCCACGGCCGAAGGATATCGGCGGCGTCCACGGGACGTCGCGGTCGGCTCACCGGCTGCCTGCAGCCGTAACGACTGCCGGGTGGCCCCGTTTCTGCGTATGTCCGGGGGCGTCGGGAGTCGAGTCACGGGGACCGCGCACTCCCGGCGCCGCCGACGTGTGACGAGGCCCACGGGATCGCCCGCGGGCCTCGCGCATTGAGCTCGCCCCGCGATCCCCGGCTGGGCCTTCACTCGAGCGCGCGGCCGTCAGTCGAGTGCGGGGCCGTCAGTCGAGCGCGGCCCTCAGCGCCCTGTCGAGATCCGCCCAGAGATCCTCGACGTTCTCGACGCCGACCGACATCCGGCACAGAGTCGGCCCGACGACCGCGGCGTCGCCCGCATAGCGAGCGCGACGCTCGATCAGCGACTCGACCCCGCCGAGACTCGTGGCATGGGTCACGAGCCGGAGACGCGCGAGGAAGCTCTCGGTCTGCGCGACGCTGGCCCTGACGTCGAACGAGAGAAGCGGCCCGCAGCCCCAGGGCAGGACACGCGAGGCGCGCTCGTGCTGCGGATCTGCGGGCAGACCCGGGTAGTTCACTCTCGACACGCCGCGGTGGGCCGCCAGGCGGCGGGCGAGCTCCATTGCGGAGGCCTCCGCCCGGTCGAGCCGGACGGCGAGCGTGCGCAGCCCGCGCAACGCCAGGAAGGCCTCGAGGGCGCCGGGGATCGCGCCGTGGTCGTGCCGGTCGACGATCAGGTGCTCAGCTCGTGCCGGGTCCCTGCAGATGACGGCTCCGAGGAGCAGGTCGGAGTGCCCGGCGATGAGCTTGGTCGCGGAGTGCATGACGATGTCGGCGCCGAGCTCGAGCGGCCGCTGGCGCAGCGGGGTCGCGAAGGTCGCATCGACCACGCTGATCGCGCCGCGGTCGCGCGCCCCGGCCGCGATGGCCGGGATGTCGGCGACGACCATGAGCGGATTCGCGATCGACTCGACCCAGACCAGGTCGGCGCCCTCGGCCGCGGCCAGGATGGCGTCGGTGTCATCGGCGGGTGCCATGCGCACGTGAAGCCGACCGCGCGCCTGCATGCGCTCGAACACGTTCCGAACGCCGAAGTAGGTCACCGCCGACAGGACGACGGTCCCACCGGGCGGGACGAGGTCGGCGATCGCGGTCGCCGCCGCGAGGCCCGACGCGAATGTCACCGCCTGGCCGCCGTCGAGCGCACCCAGCGCAGCCTCGAGGGCGCCCCATCCGGTGTTGCCGTCGCGGCCGTACTCGACCGTGGCGTCGTGGACGTACGTCGAGCTCAGGGTGATCGGTGCGTTCATCGGCGCGCCCGCCGTCCGCACGGGACGGCCCGCCTGGACGGTGACCGTGTCGGCCGCCCACGCGGGATCCAGGTCCAGGGAAGCCGGATACCGAGATTCGGTCATGGCCGATGCCTCCGCCTTCGACAGTGGGGGCGTCACGTCGCGGATGCCCCATCGACATGGAAACGATCGAGACCGGGCGACGTTCTGTCTCCCGGTCTCGCCTGAGCACGATGTGGGTGGTGAGCCCGCAGGGATTCGAACCCTGAACCTAGGGATTAAGAGTCCCCCGCTCTACCGTTGAGCTACGGGCCCGCCGTGCCCGCCATGCGGGCGGCGCCGGAGAGTCTACCGCATCGCTCCGACCGGCTGCGCCGGGGTGTCCTTGCTCAGTGAATCTGTCAGGGACAACTGCCCAGTGACTTTGTCAGTCTCACCCTATGAGGGAGATGCTGACATTGAGTGCCAAGGAGCAGCAGCGCGGCGGGGTCGTCAGCCGCTGGCGCGCAAGGGAGAGCGCGACGCCGCCATGCTCGGTGTCGCGCCCCGGCCGCCGAGGCTTGTTGCGGCAGACGCAACCAAGAGAGCCCCGGGGCGTGACAAGGGCGCCCTCGGACGGGTGGCGCCGCGTGTCCGGGGGTTGGAAGCCCTCTGTGGGCTTCGGTGCGGGTCGATCCGTGCCCCGGGCGGCCCTCCGGCGGCCTCCCGGGGCTGCGGTTGTGGCGTTTGCCGCAACACAGGATCCCCGGGGCTGCGGTTGTGGCGTTTGCCGCAGCACGGGGTCCCCGGGGCTGCGGTTGTGGCGTTTGCCGCAACATAGGGTCCCCGGGGCTGCGGTTGTGGCGTTTGCCGCAACACGGTCCGGCGGCGGGCGGCCGACGGCTCACCGGGCGAAGAGCAGCCAGTCCGGCCGGGCCGGCCGGCCCGGTCCGCGGCTCGCCGCACGACGAGGATCAGTGCAAGCCCCGAAGGAGCGCCAGGCCGCCTTCCCCTGCTGCGACCAGGATCGTCACCCACAGCAGGACACCCGCCACCATCGAAGCGAGCAGCCGGCCGCGGGGAGCACCCAGCGCGACCGCGATCGCCGTGCCCATCGGCGGGGCGAAGACGAGCGGCGAGATGAGGCCCCAGCCGACCACGCCCCAGCGCAGCCAGATGCGGTAGAGCCTGCCCTGCCCCGCCAGCGTCCGTTGCCCGCGTCGGCGAACGATCCATGCCCGCACCGCGTCCCCGCCGATTGCCACGACGCTCACCGAGATGAGCGCCCCGGCCACGGCGGCGACCCAGATCGCGGGCGCCGGGAGACCGAGCGCGAGACCGACCGGGACGGCGCCCCAGATCTCGACGATGGCCGCCCCGAAGACGGCGAGGAAGACGGCGAGGAACTCGGCGATCGGCACGGCGTCCTCGGTGGGCTCGACCAGCCGCGAGCCGTCTCAGCTCGGCTGGTTGTCGATCTGCGCGCGCTGGAGCCGCCCGGAGAAGTCGACGTAGATCGATTTCCACTCCGTGTACGTGTCGAGCGCGGCGTGGCCGGCCTCGCGATGACCGTTCCCGGTCTCCTTCACGCCTCCGAACGGCAGGTGCGTCTCCGCGCCGATCGTCCCGGCATTGACGTAGACGATCCCCGTCGTGAAGTCGCGCATCGCGCGGAACGCCACGTTCACGTCGCGCGTGTAGATCGACGAGGAGAGGCCGTATCGCGTCATGTTCACAGCGTCGACAGCCGCGGCGTAGTCGGCGACCGGGATGACGGACAGCACGGGCCCGAAGATCTCCTCCTGGGCGATGCGGGCCATGGGCATCACCCCCTCGAAGATCGTCGGCTCCATGAAGTTCCCGTGCTCGAGGCCGGGCCCGTCGCCGAGCCGTCCGCCGAGGACGAGGGTCCCCTCGCGCCGGCCGATCTCGACATAGCCCGACACCCGCTCGAGGGCGGCCGGGTTGATGAGCGGCCCGACGTCGACTCCACTCTCGAGCCCCGGGCCGAGGCGCAGGTTCTTGGCGCGATCGGCGAGCAGTCGAACGAGATCGTCGGCGACCGCCTCCTCGACGACGACCCGGCTGCACGCGGTGCAGCGCTGGCCTGTCGTCCCGAAGGCCGACCAGAGGATGCCGTCGACCGCGAGGTCGAGGTCCGCATCGCGCATGACCGCGATCGCGTTCTTGCCGCCGAGCTCCAGCGAGAGGCGCTTGAGGCGCCGCCCGGCGCGCTCCGCGATGCGCTTGCCGTTCACCGAGCTGCCGGTGAACGAGATGATCGCCACGTCGGGCGACTCGACGATCGCGTCCCCCACCTCTGCGCCCGAACCGGTGACGAGATTGACGACGCCGGGCGGGAAGCCGGCCTCCGCCATCAGCTCGACGAGGAGCGTCGCGCAGTGCGGCGTGTCCGACGCGGGCTTGAAGACGACGGTGTTCCCCGCGACGAGCGCCGGCATCGTCTTCCAGCACGGGATCGCCATCGGGAAGTTCCAGGGGGTGATGATCCCGGCGACGCCGATCGGGACGCGGACGCTCATCGCCCATTTGTCCGGCAGCTCCGACGGCACCGTGTCGCCGAACATCCGCCGCCCCTCGCCGGCCATCAGGAAGGCGATGTCGATCCCCTCCTGCACGTCGCCCCGCGCCTCGGCGAGGACCTTGCCCATCTCGCGCGTCATCGCCCGCGCCAGCCGCTCCTTGTGCTCGGCCATGAGCGCGCCGAAGCGGTAGAGGATCTCCCCTCGCTTCGGTGCCGGCGTCGCGCGCCAGGCGGGGAAGGCCTGCTCGGCAGCCCGGATCGCACGGGCGGCATCGGCCGCCGTTCCGGCCTGGAATCGCCCGACGACGTCGCGCATGTCAGCCGGGTTGACGCTCTCGAAGGTCCGGCCGCTCACGGACTCGACCCATTCGCCGTCGATGTAGAGCCCGAAGGTCGGGGCCTCGGTCGCCGTCGCCTCGGTCGCCGTCGCCTCGCTCACGAGACTCGCTCCACCGCCATCGCGACCGAACCTCCTCCTCCGAGGCAGAGCGTCGCCAGCCCGTAGCGGCCGTCGCGACGGACCAGCTCGTGCAGGAGAGTGGCCACGATGCGCGCCCCCGACGCGCCGATCGGATGGCCGAGCGCGATCGCCCCGCCGTTGACGTTCACCTTCGACCAGTCGAACCCGAGCTCCCGGCCGTCGGCGAGCGCCTGGGCGGCGAACGCCTCGTTGATCTCGATGAGGTCGAACGCCTCGATCGGGAGCTCCACGCGGTCGAGGAGGCGCCGAACACCGGAGACCGGGGCGAGGAACAGCCACTTCGGCGCGACCTCGGCCTGTGCATAACCGACGATCCGGGCGAGCGGACGCAGCCCGTATCGCTCGACGGCGCGCTCGGAGGCGACCACCGCAGCGGCGGCGCCGTCGGTGATACCCGGCGCGTTGCCTGCCGTGACCGTCCCGACCGTCGCATCGCCCCGATCGGGCCCTGTCGGAAGCGCGAAGGCCGGCTTGAGCCGGGCGAGTGCCTCTGCGCTCGTGTCCCGGCGCGGCCCCTCGTCGGCCGACACGACCGTCTCGCGGCCCTTCGCGTCGACGACGGTCACCGGCACGATCTCGGCGTCGAAGCGTCCGGCGTCCTGGGCGGCAACGGCCTTCTGGTGGCTCGCCAGGGCGAAGGCATCCTGGTCCTCGCGACTCACGTGCTCGGCGATCGCGACGCGTTCCGCGTGGGTGCCCATGTGACAGTCCTCGACGGAGCACCAGAGCCCGTCATGGACGGCCGCGTCCTCGAGGGTGGCGTCGCCGAGGCGAAGCCCGAAGCGCGCACCGGGCAGGAGATACGGCGCCAGGTTCATGTTCTCCATGCCGCCGGCGACGAAGACCTCGCCGTCGCCCGCCCGAACACCCGCGGCCGCGAGCATGATCGCCTTGAGGCCCGAGCCGCAGACGCGGTTGATCGTCGTGGCCGACGTCGTGTCGGGCAAACCGGCCTTGAGCGCCGCGAGCCGCGCGGGAGCCTGTCCGACGCCGGCCTGCAGGACCTGGCCCATGAGAACCTCGTCGACCGGGGCGTCCTCCGGGAGCGCGGCACGCTCGACGGCCGCGCGGATGGCGACGCCGCCGAGCACGGTCGCCGGCGTGGTCGAGAGACCGCCGCCGAACCGTCCGATCGGGGTGCGCATCGCGCTGACGATGAAGACGTCGCCGTTCGGGTGGCGGCCGGCTCGCTGCTCGTTCATCGATCGAGTCTAGTCCGGTGGAGTCGGGTCAGCGCGGCGCGGTCCGGCGCAGGAGGTCGTCGGCGACGATCATCCGGTGGACCTGGTTCGTCCCCTCGTAGATCTGCGCCCCCTTTGCGTCGCGCATGAGGCGCTCGATCCCGGTCTCGGTGGCATAGCCGCTCGCACCGAACAGCTGGACCGCGTCGGTCGCGACGCGCATCGCGGTGTCCGAGGCGGTCCACTTCGCGAGCGAGGAGGCGACCGCCAGGGGCTCGCCGCGGTCCTTCGCCACCGCCGCCTGGCGGACGAGCGCGCGTGCCGCCTCCACGTCCCGTGCCATCTCCGCGAGCATGAAGCGCAAACCCTGCTGCTCCGACAGCGGGCCGCCGAAGGCGCGCCTCCCCTGCAGGTACGCGGCCGCCTGCTCGAGGGCCGACCGGGCGATACCGACGCAGGCGGCTCCGATCGAGATTCGCCCCTCTCCGAGCGCCGAGAGGGCGATCCGGTATCCCTGGCCCTCCTCGCCGAGGCGATTCGAAGCTGAGACGACGCAGCCGTCGAAGATCAGCTCGGCGGAAGGACAGGCCCGGATGCCCATCTTCTTCTCGTGCCGTCCGAACCGGAACCCGGCCGTCCCGGACTCCACGAGGAACGCCGTGATCCCCTTCGGGCCGAGCGCGGGGTCGAGGGTCGCGAAGATGAGATATCGCTCCGCGTCCGGTGAGTTGGAGATCCAGGTCTTCGAGCCGTCGAGACGGTACGCGCAGACGTCGGCGATCGGCCCGTCGAGCGTCAGCTCGCGGCCGTCGCGGTCGAGGCGCGTCGCCCGCGTGCGGAGCGCGGCGGCGTCGCTGCCGGCGGTCGGCTCGGTCAGTCCGAAGGCCCCCAGCCTCTCGCCCGCGGTCATCGGCCGGAGCCAGCGCTCGCGCTGCTCGTCGTTGCCCCAGGCGAGGACCGGTAGCTGCGAGAGGACGTGGACGGAGAGCGTGACGGCCGCCGCCATGTCCGCCGCGCCGATCTCCTCCATGACGAGCGTCCAGCCCAGGTAGCTGAATCCTCCGCCGCCGACGGACTCGGGCAAGGGAGCCCCGGTGAAGCCGAGCTCGGCCATCCGCTCGAAGACGGGCCGCTCGAACTCGCCACGCTCGTCGCGCTCGACCGCTCGAGGGGCGAGCTCGCGCTGGGCGAACTCGCGGGCGGTCTCCTGGAGCAGCCGCTCCTCCTCGGTGAGCGTCGGCATGGCAGTCAGGATAGCGAGGCGAGCGCCAGCGGCGGAGATGGTGCAGTTGCGCACCTCCCCTTGACGCCCGTGGCCCATGGTGGTGAATTACCAGCCTCAATCGGCGGGAGGCTGCGACGCGCATCCCTCAACGGTCGCCGACCGGGACGCGCAGAGCCATTGGCGAGACCGGCCCGCCGGACACGGAGGTGTCCCATGTCCAGTGCCTTGCGCATGCCCCTGGACGGTCACGGGACCCGCGGTGGCATACGCCGGCGGCTGCCGGCGGTCGTCGGCGGGATCATCCTCGGGTCGGGGCTGCTCCTGGCGGCGAGCCCCGCGCTGGCGACCTCGGCGGGGACGAATGTCCGCGTCACGGTGGACCAGGGCGGGTCCTACATGAGTGCCGACCAGCTCGCGGGCGGCACGTACACCGACGCCGTCCTCCAGCGCTGCGGCATCGACCGCCGCATGCAGAACGAGCCGACGCTGGCGATCGATCCCCGCAACCCGAGCATCTGGGCCTCCGGCGCGAACGACTACTGCACGATCCCGACGGTCAGGGATGCGTGGGCGGGCTTCTACCGCAGCACCGACGGCGGCTCGACCTGGACCGACAGCCTTCTGCCGGGCTACAAGGACGACACGTCCGGCCAGGGACTCGCATCCCCGCTCCACGCGATGGTGGCCGCGGGAGCGCTGGCCGCCGGCGACCCTGTCATGTCATGGGACGGCGAGGGCCGTCTCTTCTACATGGGCAACAACTTCAGCCGCGGCATCGAGAACGGCGTGTCGGCGCGGTTCCGCAACAACACCGGCGACGTCTGGGTCGCGACGTATGAACCATCCGATCCCACCAACAACGCGACGGACGGCGCTCGATACGTGCAGACCGTCCTCCTCGCCACGAACACGTTCGGCCAGGGTTCCTTCAACGACAAGACGAACCTCGCCGTCGATCCTGTCAGCGGCAACGTCTACGCGGCCTGGTCCGCCTTCCACGGCTCGGGCTGCAACGAGATCGACTTCGCGCGCTCGACCGATCATGGCGCGACCTTCAGCGCGCCGATGAAGATCTCGTCGGGCATCTGCGGCAACCAGGGC
>DASVZT010000038.1:0-4464 GCA_036391495.1 Candidatus Limnocylindrales bacterium | reverse complement strand
CGCCCGGACCGGCGCGCCACGCTCGGCGAGGAGCGCCACGATGCGCTCGCAGGCGCGGCGACGGTCGTTGTAGGCGCTCGCGCCGAGCCGGCGGGGCGCGCCGGTGTCGCACACGACGAGCGCGACCTCGCCCGTCGGCAGGTGCACGGGACGGTGCTCGAGCGAGCGGCAGTCGAGCAGCACGGCACCATCGCGGTTTCCGACCGACGACGCGAACTGGTCCATGATTCCGCACTGGACGCCGACGTAGGCGTTCTCGGCCCGCTGCGCGAGGAGGGCGAGGCGGGGCCGGTCGAGGCCGTCGGCCTGGTGGGCGAGCAGTGCCCGCGCCGAGGCGAGCTCCAGGGCGGCCGACGACGACAGCCCCGAGCCGACGGGCAGGTTGCTGGCGAGGAGGCCGTGGAAGCCACGGAGCGGCAGTCCCGCCTCGGCCAGCGCCCAGGCCGTGCCGGCGACATAGTCGATCCACCCGCCCTGGCGCTCCCCGATCGCGTCGAGCGAGAAGCCGGCACGCTCCCCGGTCGCGTCGAGCACGATCTCGACGCGGCGATCGTCCGTCGGGAGCAGCGCGATCCGGATCTCGAGATCGATGGCGACGGGCAGGACGAAGCCGTCGTTGAAGTCCGTGTATTCGCCGATGAGGTTGACACGCCCGGGTGCGCGAGCGATCTCGACCGCCCCGGGGTCGGCCGCCGCCCGGGGCTCGATCCTCGCGAGGGCAGCGAGCAGCCGCTCCCGGTCGATGGCAGCGGCGCCGATCGCGCCGGACGGGACGGTCATGCGTCGCCCGTCCGGACGACCTCCACGGCCTCGACCTCCTCCGGCCGCGCGCCGCCGAGCGCCGCCAACCGACGTGCATTGACTTCCGGCAGCGTGTCGTTGATGAAGAGGCCCGTCGCCGTCTCGACGGATGCCCGCACCTTCGTCAACCGCTCGCTCCGATGCGGTGGGTAGAACTCGACCGCGAAATGCCAGCCGTCGACCGGCCGGCCCTCCGCATCGGCCGGAGCGTCGAGCAGGACCATCATGTACGGCAGCTCGAACCCGAAGAGCGAGTCGTAGCGCAGGACGACGTCGCGCAGGGCGGCCGCGAGATCGCGCCGTTCCGGCGGTGTCAGGTCGGTGAGACGACGCGCTCCGTGACGGCGCGCCCTGACATGGACCTCGAACGGCCAGTGCGGCGCGAACGGCACGGCGACGGCGAAGGAGCCGTTGGCCGCGACGATCCGCTCGCCGGCGTCGTCCTCGGCGACGACACGGCAGCCGAGACACTCCCCTCCGTTCACGCTGGCGTGGGCGTGGACGGCATCGACGCGCAGGGCGACGAGCGGTGGCAGGTGGTCGAAGGCGTAGATCTGGCCGTGCGGGTGCGAGAGGGTCGCACCGACCGCCTCGCCGCGGTTCTCGAACGGCATGACGAATCGATGACGTTCGTCGGCCCACAGGTCGGCCGCCCGATCCCGCCAGACGGCGACAACATTGGCCAGCTCGTCGGGCGTGAGCGTGGCCAGCGAGCCGGTGTGCTCCTGCGTGTAGAGCACGACCTCGCACCGCCCGATCGAGCGGGCGAACCGGGGGTCCGCGGGGACCGGCGGGGGATCGCCTCTCAGCGACGGGAAGCGATTCTCGAACACGGCCGCCCGGTACGCGAAGGGCACCTCGGGACCCCCGGGGCACAGGGGACAGCCCCTGTCGATGCTCGAGTGCGGGCGCACGTTGCGCGCAGGCGAGACCGCGATCCAGGTGCCGGTCAGCCGGTCGAGGCGCTCCTGGAGACGGGCGGGCTCCTCGACCACCTCCGGGTCGTCGCGGGGTGGATCGCCGACGAGGTCGCCGTAGACGAGGAGGTATCGACCGCCCGTCGTGGGGAGGTCGTACCGGGGCAGCAGCCGGGGCGTCGGGCTTGGCTCGGACACAAGGTCACCGTGCGAGGTCGGGCCGATATCGTAGGGTGGGACGCGGCCGGCCGTCATGTCGCTGCAGTGCTCGAGCGGCCCTCGACCGCTTGCGTGTTGGACCCCCTTCGGGTACGGTCTCCCCGAACGGAAGGAGGTGATGTGCAGTGATAGATCGTTTTAGCTGCACCACCTCCCAGGAGATGCCCGCCTGAGTCGGTCACCCTGGGTGGTGGGATAGCTTTTCGAACGCCGGTCCGCATCGGGCCGGCGTTCGTGCGTCCGGCCTTCGCTCTTGGCGGGCCGGGGTGCGCGTGCCGGTTCGGGCCGCGATACTGGTCCACCACCACCCGACAGGAGGCCATCTTCGATGGGCGAGCAGACGATCGCCCTCAACCGACGAGCCCGCCACGAGTACTCGGTCCTCGAGACGCTCGAGGCCGGCATCGTTCTCACGGGCACCGAGATCAAGTCGGTCCGCGCTCACAAGGTGAGCCTCGCGGAGGCATACGCGCGCGTCGAGCACGGCGAGGCGTGGCTCATCGGCGCCAACATCGCACCGTTCGAGGGCGGGAACCGCTTCAACCATGAGCCGAAGCGAAACCGCAAGCTCCTCCTCAACCGCGACGAGATCGACGAGCTCCTCGGCCTCACGAAGGCGAAGGGCCTGACGGTCATCCCGCTGCGCCTGTACATCAACGAGCGGGGCAGGGCCAAGGTCGAGCTCGGGGTCGCCCGGGGCAAGCAGCAGCACGACAAGCGGCGGGACATCGCCGAGCGCGATGCGCGCCGGGACATGGATCGGGCGGTCGCGGAAGCCAGGCGCCGGTGAGGCTCGCCCGTTCGATCCCGTTCGTCGACGCTCATGCGTCGGGAGAGCCCGGGCGCGTCATCGTCGGCGGCGTCCTGGACGTGCCGGGGGCGACGATGTTCGACAAGATGTGCCATCTCCGAGAGCACGCCGACGAGCTCCGGATGCTCACCCTGCGCGAGCCGCGCGGCTATCCGGCGGCCTGCTCGAACGTCATCCTCCCACCGACACTCCCCGGGGCGGACGCCGGGTTCGTGATCATGGAACAGGTCGAGTATCCCGGCATGTCCGGGTCGAACACGATCTGCGTCGTCACCGTGCTGCTCGAGACGGGCATGATCCCGATAGTCGAGCCGGTGACGACACTGACGCTCGAAGCGCCGGCTGGCCTCATCCACGTCCGCGCCGACTGCCACGACGGCAAGGTGACGGCGGTGACGTTCCAGAACGTGCCGGCCTTCGCCACGCACCTGGACGCGACGATCGAAGTCCCGCACCTGGGCACCGTCGTCGTGGACGTGGCATACGGCGGGATGTTCTATGTGATCGCGGAGGCGGCCCAGCTGGGGCTGCGCCTGACGCCTGACGAGGGGCGCGACATCGTCCGGGTCACCGAGATGCTCAAGGCTGCCGCGCGCGAACAGCTCCCGGTCGTCCACCCCGAGCAGCCCGGATTCGCGGGCGTCACCATCGGACAGCTCTCAGGCCCGCCGTCCGGGCCGCACGCCGACATGCGGAACGTCGTGACGGTATCGACCGGCGAGCTCGATTGGGATCGACCCGCGACCTGGACCGGGGTGATCGACCGATCACCGTGCGGCACGGGAACGAGCGCGCGGATGGCCACGCTGGCTGCTCGCGGTCTGCTGTCGGCCGGCGAGGACTTCCGTCACGAGGGGATCCTCGGAACGGTGTTCACGGGCCGGATCGTGGAGCAGGGGCGGGTCGGGCCGTATGCCTCGATCACGCCGACCATCTCGGGCGAGGGCTGGATCACCGCGATGGGCTCGCTCGTGGTCGACCCGACCGATCCCTTTCCCGAAGGATTCACGGTCGGGGACATCTGGTAGCTCATCTGGTAGCTCATCGCCGCGCGGGCAGCGCCCGGAGTCACCTCGTCATTCAGACTGAGTGGTTGACACGCCGACGCGAATGCCCGTGGGCCATGCGCGTCGCCGAATGACCTGCGAACGGACACGCCGTCCGATCCCGCGCCATGCGGCGATGGGCATGGGCTCGGGGCCCTCGTGTCGTCGTATCAGTCACGGGTGGGCATGACAGGCCGGGCAGGGGCCACCCGTCGGGCGAAACCAAGCCTTGGCCCTTGGATGGCGGCGGGGTAGAATGAACGTGAACGCGAACGAGCGTTCGGTCCTGTGGGGATGCGTGGTTTCGACAGGGCCCGGTGATCAGGGAACGCGAGCCGAGGTGCCGTCAGGCCTCGTAAAACAGGCGGCAAAACGAAGTAACTGGCAACCGCCAGCCTGCTCTCGCCCTCGCCGCTTAGGCGGTAAGGTGAGCGTGGAAGCTACCTCCTCCCCGCGGGTAGTGGAAGCGTCATCAAGCGGGGATGCGACTCCGGCAAGTGTTGCGTAGCCGGAGGCAAAGCCCGATCTAGGGGCACGCGACTGGACCCTCCGGCAGGCTGCCGATGGCCGTCCGGCGGGTCGACGACAAAGCATCGGACACGCTCGTAGCTGGTTCCTGGTGATGGGTCCTGGACGGGGAGTTCGACCCTCCCCCATCTCCACCACCTCC
>DASVZT010000037.1:0-7916 GCA_036391495.1 Candidatus Limnocylindrales bacterium | reverse complement strand
CCTCGATCTACGGCTGCCGAGAGCTGGGCCGTCGCATAAGAGGGGCTGCCGCCGAGAATACGCCCGCAGCCACGCCACCGCCGGACGAGCCGGCTACCTGGCCACGCGGTAGCGGAGGTAGACGACCTTCGAGCTGAAGGTCCGCGTCTCGACGAGCTCGAGATCCACCCGGCGCTCGTGGCGCGGGAAGTACGGGATGCCGCCGCCGACCAGCACCGGGTAGACGATGACGCGGTACTCGTCGATCAGGTCCAGCTCGGCCGCCTCGGCCGCCAGCGTCGCACCGCCGATCGCGATCTCACCGTCCCCGGGCTGGGCGCGCAACCGCTCGATCTCCTCCGCGATGCCGCCCGCGGCAAGCCGCGCATTGCCCTGAACCGCCGTTAGCGTCGTGGAGAAAACCACCTTCGGAAGCGGCTTCCACAGCGCGGCCCACTCGAGCTCATCGGCGTCGAGCGATTGATCCTGCTCGGCGGTCTCCCAGTACAGCATCGTCTCGTACAGCCGCCGTCCCATCAGGTGGACGCCGATCCCCCTGATCTCGTCGATCCAGAAGCGGAAGACGTCCTTGTCGGGCTGGGTCCAGTCGAAGGTGCCGTCCGGCCCGACGATGTAGCCGTCGAGCGAGATGCCCATGGAATAGGTCACGCTGCGCATGAACGCCTCCTCGGCAACGGATCGGGCGACGACTCCCGCACGCCGCGGTACGCGATGGGACGCATCCGGGCTCGCGCGATGCCGTCGGCCAGACGCCGGCGCCCCAGGCCTACCGTGTCAGCTTCGGGAGCACCTCGCGGCCGAACACGTCGATCCACTCATCCTGGTTGCGGCCGACGTTGTGGAGGTAGACCTGGTCGAAGCCGAGGTCGAGGAAGCGCTGGATCTGGGCCCGGTGCGCCTCCGGATCCGACGAGATCAACATCCGGCCCTCGAAGTCCTCGGGACGGACGAGCTTCGCCATCTGCTCGAACTCGAACGGGCTGCGGATGTCCTGCTTGGGGAACTTCATCCCGCCGTTCGGCCATTCGGTCACGGCGTTCGCCAGCGCCTCCTCGTCCGTCGCGGCCCACGAGAGGTGGAGCTGGAGGATGCGCGGCATCGTGGACGGATCCTTGCCGGCCTCGCGGGCGCCCTCCTCGAACTTGGCGAAGATGCCGTCGATCTTCTCCTCGGGCGCGCCGACGGTGATGATCCCATCGCACAAGGCGCCCGTCCGCTTGGCGGTCACGGGCCCGGCGGTCGCGACGTAGATCGGCGGCATCTGCTCCGGCATCGTCCAGAGACGCGTCGTCTCGAGCTTGTAGAACCGGCCGTCGTGCTTGACGTCCTTGCCGCCGAACAGCTTGCGGATGATCTCGATCGCCTCGAACATCCGCGCGATTCGTTCGGCCGTCTCCGGCCAGTAGGTCCCGACGATGTGCTCGTTGAGCGCCTCGCCCGACCCGAGGCCCAGCCAATGGCGACCGGGATACATGGCCGCCAGCGTCGCCGACGCCTGGGCGACGATCGCGGGGTGGAAGCGGAACGACGGGCACGTCACGCCCGGCCCGACATCGCCGCGCGTCCGCTCGCCGATCGCCGTCATGACGTTCCAGACGAACGCCGCCTGGCCCTGCCGCGGGACCCAGGGCTGGAAATGGTCGGCCGCCATGACACCCGTGAAGCCCGCCTGCTCGGCGCGGACGCTGTAGCCGACGACCTCCTGCGGCCCGAACTGCTCGAGCATCGCGGCATAGCCGATCTTGGCGCTCGCCATCGCTCCTACTCCTCGATCTCGACATGGACACGCTCGGGCGCGAGCCTGAACGTGACACGGCGCTGGGTCCGGAAGACGCGGATCCGCTCGGCGGCGCCGGGGGCGTCGTAGCGGCGTGCGAGCTCGGCGATATCCGCCTGCGCAGTCTCGGCATCATCGACGACGTCGACCTGACCGCGGAAGCCGACCCAGTCCCCGGCCTCGTTGGCGACGACGATCGAGACGCGCGGGTCGTGCTCGAGATTCCCCGGCCAGCGGCGCCCGACCGCGCTGTTGACCACGATCTCGTCGCCGTCGCGCATGAACCAGACGACCGCCTGGTGGGTCGCGCCGTCGCGGTCGAGGGTGGCGATCGTCGCGTGGGAGAGTCCGTCGACAAAGCGACGGACCTGGTCCGAGAGGATCTGGCTCATGGTCCGATGGTACGCGAGCGCGAGGAGCGGCCGCGGGACGGAGCGTTCCGAGCGCCCCGAGCACCCCGGACGGGCCCATGAAGGTTGCGAAACCTTGGCCGCCGGGCCGGAGCCTGCGCAACATCGCCCGCCGATACTCCGCTGCGACGCCGGGCCACGGCTCGGTCGCCGGGCGGCCTCCCGCGCGCCCGGGGCGCCAAACGTTGAGGTCCGACCGCCCGATGCCCGACCGCCGACCCGCTACCGTCCGACGCGGGTCCCATCGACAGCTCCCGCCGGCACCCGCCGTGCGCGCCCCGCGCTACGAGCCGAGGCCGGAGCCACGTCCCGCGGCGGGACCCGTGGCGTCGCGGGCGTCGACGGGCGGCGACCCGGGGCACCGCTTCCACCTCGCCCTCCTGCCGCTGCGCCTCTTCCTCGGCGGCATGCTCCTCTATGCCGGGATCGACAAGCTCCTCGATCCGGCCTTCCTCCACGCGGCGGGAGCCGGTTCGATCGGGGAGCAGCTCCAGGGATTCACCCACGCCTCGCCGATCGCCGGGCTCGTCGAGGCGCTCGCCCTGCCCTCCCCGGTCTTCGTCGGCCTGCTGGTGGCGGTCGCGGAGATCGCGATCGGCATCGCGACGCTGACGGGCCTGGCCTACCGCCTGGCCGCCGGGGCCGGGGTCGCAATCTCGATCCTCTTCTGGCTGACGGCCTCGTGGGAGACGCGGCCGATCTACCTCGGGCCCGATCTGCCGTTCGCATTCGGCTGGCTCACCCTCGCGCTCGCCGGTCATGGAGACCTCTACACGGTCGAGTCCTGGCTCGACGGGCTCGCGGGCGGCGCCTACGGACTCGACGACGTCTCGCCCTCCCGGCGTGCGTTGCTGCAGGCCGCTGCCGTCGGGGTCGTCGCCATCGGTGTCGGTGGGGCGTTCGGCGTCCTGGGCAAGGTGCTCGGTCGCGGCGGCGACGATGCGGTCGCCACGACGGGCGCCGACGGGACGACCCAGCTGCCCGGCTCCGCTGCCGGATCGTCTGGGCTCCCGAGCGGGGCGGCATCATCGCCGGCCGCGACGGCCTCGGGCGCGACGGCCTCGGGCGCGACGGCCTCGGGCGCGACAGCCTCGGGCGGGGGCGGCGCCTCCGGCTCGGCCGGCTCGGCCGGCTCGGGCGTGCTCGCGAAGCTCGCCGACCTCAAGACGGGTCGAGCCTACGAGTTCCAGGATCCCTCGACGGGCGATCCGGCAGTCATCATCCGACTCACCTCGAGCCACGTCGTCGCGTACGACGCGGTCTGTACTCACCAGGGCTGCACCGTCGGGTACGACCAGGGCTCCGGCCTGCTGGTCTGCCCCTGCCACGGCGCGGCCTTCGATCCGACGCACGGCGCCGAGGTCGTCGGCGGCCCCGCCCCGGCACCCCTCACGAGCCTCCCGCTCCACATCGACGCGGCGACCGGGGCCATCACGCTGAAGGCGTAGGCCCTACCATCGGGCCGTGGTCACGGCTCTCCCCGTCGGCGTGGCGCTCCACGCGATCGGTGTCGACTTCCGCTGGTGGCGCGACAGCGCGCTGCGCCTCGAGGCGGCCGGCTACGCCGGTGTCTGGTGCTGGGACCACTTCATCAGCCGCGGGACGCGGACGGATCCCGTCCTCGAGTGCTGGACGACGCTGACCGCCGTCGCGGCGCAGTCCGAGCGACTGACCGTCGGCCCGTTCGTCATGAACGTCATGAACCGTCATCCCGCGGTCGTGGCCCGGATGGCCGCGACGCTCCAGCAGGTCAGTGGCGGACGGCTCATCCTGGGCGTCGGGATCGGCGGCCATCCGCGCGAGCACGCGGCGCTGGGCATCCCGTTTCCCGAGGCGCCCGAGCGCGTCGCGCGGCTCGAGGAGGCCGTCGCCGTCCTCCGCGCGTTGTGGACGGGCGGCCCGGTCGACCTCGACGGCCGCTTCTACCCGCTGCACGACGCCTACGCGTATCCCAGGCCCGTGCCACCGCCCCCGATCGTCATCGGCGGCGAGACGACGGCCGGGGCGCGCCTCGCGGCGCGGATCGGGGACGGCTGGACGGCCTTCGAATCGACGTTCGCCCGTGACGAGCCGGCGTACCGGGAGGCGCTCGCGGAGGCCGGCCGTGACCGTGCCCGGATGCGCGTGCTCGTCGGGTTCCAGGGCGAGCGCGGCTACCGGGTGGCGGACGGGCCGTGGGCCTCGCGCGATCCCCGGGCGGCCTGGGATGCGTGGCGCGCGCGAGGCGCGGACGGAGCGATCGTCACGGCCATGACGACGGAGGACGTCGACGCGCTCGTCGAGGCCGCCGGTCGCTGGTAGCGCGCTTCGTGGCACCATTCGAGCGTCGATGACACCTCTCTCACGCGCCGCACCTCCCGTCGAGTCCACGCACCCCTGCGTCCGTTGCGGACGTCCCGTCCCGGTGGACGTGGCGCTGTGCGAGTACTGCAATCCGCTCGGTCTGCCGCAACCGGCGAGCAGCCAGGTCCACGGCTCCGTCTTCCTGGCCATCGGGCTCGCCGTGGTGGGGCTGGCCCTGCTCGGGCGGTTCGCCCTGTCGGGGATCGGCCCATTCAGCGGGCGGATCGCGGGCGTGGTCGCCGCGCCGCCCGGCCTCGCCGTGACGGTCTCCGTGACGAACGAGGGACGCAACGCCGGATCGGCGACCTGCCGCCTGTACGACCCCGCGCAGGGCTCGGGGGTCGGTCCGGACTCGGTCTACGTGACGAGCCCCCAGGTCCAGCCCGGCGACACGGTCTCGTTCTCGCAACAGGTGACGGAGCTCGGTGGGGACGTGCGACCGCTCGCCGTCATCTGCACCGGTCCATGAACGACGCCTTCCCGCGCACCGACCTCTCGTTCGCGATCGAGATCGCGCGCGCCTCCGGCCGCATCGTCATGGAACGGTACGAACGGCTCGAGCGGATCAGCCACAAGAGCCCCAAGGACGTCGTGACCGAGGCTGACCACGAGAGCGAGGAGGCGCTCATCCGCGCCATCCGTGCGCGGTTCCCCGACGACGGGATCCTGGCCGAGGAGTCCGGTCAGCACCTGGCGCGCCACACCGGCGCCCCGACCGACGGTCATGGCCGCACCTGGATCCTCGACCCGCTCGACGGCACGATCAACTACGCCAACGGCATCCCGTACTTCGCGGTGTCGGTCGGGCTCGTCGTCGACGGCCGGCCGAGCGTGGGCGTCGTCCTCGACCCCGTCCGCGACGAGCTCTTCGCGGCGACGGCCACCGGACCGGCGACACTCGACGGCCGAACGATCGAGGCGAGCACCAAGGACAAGCTCTCGGACTGCGTCGTCGCCCTCGGCCTCTCGGGGCGGCGCGTCACCTCGCGTGCCCGCAGCACGCGGAAGGCCGTCCGCGTCACGCGCTCCATGGGCTCGTCCGCGCTGTCCCTCGCCTACGTCGCGAACGGGCGGTTCGACGCCTTCGCCCAGCAGTCCGGCCAGTCCTCGTGGGATGTCGCCGCGGCGGGGCTCGTCGCCGAGCGGGCCGGGGCGTGTCTCACCGACTTCGCGGGCGGCGCCTGGTTCGACATCGCGCGGCCCGGCGGCCGCTGGGGTGTCGTCGCCGCGCCCCGGCGTCTGCACGCGGCGTTGCTCGGCCTCGTCGGGTCGGACGTCGAGATCGGCGCCGTCGCCGCGACCTCCGAGTCGGCCTAACCGGGGGAGGAGTCGCGCCACCGGTGCGGCCGCTCGGCGAGGCGCGGCAGGCCGATCTCCTCGCAGAACGCGGCGAACTCGGCGCGCGGTGTCCCGAGCCAGCGCAGCTCCTCGACGTCGCGCTGGGGCAGGGGAGCGTCGGTCCGCAGCCGCGCCAGCGTTCGATACAGCTCCGCCTCGGACCGCCTCTCGCGCAGGACGGCCGCGAGCCCGACGGCGTTGCGGACCTTGACGTCCCAGTCGGCCGCGCTGGCGGGGATGGCGTCGATGGACCCGTAGCGGGCGAGGACGGCCGCGGCGCTCGTCGCGCCCCAGCCCGGCAGCCCCGGGTAGCCGTCGGCGCTGTCACCGACGAGAGCCAGCAGGTCGGGGATCGACGCCGGTGGAACACCCCAGCGGACCCGGACGGCGGCATCGTCGTAGGTCAGGTCGCGGCGCCGGTCGCGCAGGACGACCCGATCGTCGCGAACGCACTGGGCGAGATCCTTGTCGGGCGTGCAGATCAGGATCCGCTCGACCCTGCCGTCGTCGGCCCAGCGGGCCGCGGCGGTCGCGAGGGCATCGTCGGCCTCCTGTTCGACCATCGGCCAGACGACGAGGCCCAGCGCTTCGATCGCCCGCTCGGCGACGGGGAACTGCGCCAGGAGCTCGGCCGGGACGCCGGCCTCGGTCTTGTAGTACGGGTACAGGTCGTTCCGGAACGAGCGGATGACCCGGTCGGTCGCGCAGCCCACGTGCGTCGCACCCTCGTCGCGGAGCAGGCCCAGGAGCGTGCCGACCAGCCCGGCGACCCCGCTCAGGATCGTGCCGTCGCGGCCATGGACCGGCGGGCGCGGCGAGAAGTGCGCCCGAAACAGCTCGTATGTCGCGTCGACGAGGTGGACCTGGACGAGGTCGCCGGGGGGTCTCACGCGCCGGTCGCCTCGACGAGGGTCACGCCGGCCGACACGAGCCGTTCGAGTGCCCGCTCCCCGTCGCCGGCCGCGAGATCGACGGCCCGCACACCGTCCACGACGATCGCCGTTTCGAACCCGAGCGCGACGGCGTCGAGCCCGGTCGCGAGCACGCAGTAGTCGGTGGCGAGACCGGCGATCACCAGCTGCCGGACGGCGTGACGGTGCAGGAGCTCCTCGAGCCCCGTGGGAACGGTCACGCCCGTGCCGGGATCCCGCATCGAGAAGCCCGAGTAGCCATCTTCGCCGTTCGAGCCCTTGCGCACGATCGGACCGGCGACGACGAGGGCCGGGTGGAGCGCCGCCCCCCACGTACCCTTGACGCAGTGGACGGGCCAGGCTCCACCGTCGGCGGCGAAGTGCGGCGTGTGCTCCGGGTGCCAGTCCTGCGTGTAGGCGACCAGGGCGCCCGACCGCCGCGCGTCTCCGATGAGCGCGTTCAGGAGCGGCGGGAGGTCCTCGCCGCCGGCCACGTGGAGCGAGCCCGCGGCATCGGCGAAATCGTTCTGGACGTCGACCAGGAGGAGGGCGGAGGCCGGCCCGAACACGAGCGGCATCGGGGCGGGTGTCGGCTGGGGAGGCGCCATGGACCTACCCTAACGCGGCCCACGGAGATGTGCGATACGCTGCCTGCATACCCTGCGCGTCGTCCCGGTGCGGGTGAGCCGCGCCCGCACGACGCAGCGGCCTCACGGAGCACCCGGTTTCGATGTACTTCGACGAGTTCAAGCACCAGCTGCCGGACATCGACCCGGCCGAGACCGAGGACTGGCTCGACTCCTTCGACCAGGTCGTCGAGTCCGAGGGCGAGAATCGCGCCCGGTTCCTCATGTTCAAGCTGCTCAAGCGTGCGCGGCAACTCCACGTCGG
The DNA here is from genome assembly GCA_036391495.1 of Candidatus Limnocylindrales bacterium. Classification (GTDB taxonomy): domain Bacteria; phylum Chloroflexota; class Limnocylindria; order Limnocylindrales; family CSP1-4; genus DASVZT01. The sequence goes on along the minus strand of DASVZT010000037.1, from coordinate 246 downwards.
ACTGCCGCCCCTGACGCAGACGCGCTACATCAACACGATCAGCCCCGAGCAGGAGCCGTACTTCCCGGGCGACGAGGAGCTCGAGCGCCGCATCCGCCGCCTCATCCGCTGGAACGCGGTCGTCATGGTCCTTCGGGCGAACAGCAGCTTCTCCGGGATCGGCGGCCACCTCTCCACCTATGCCAGCTCGGCCAGCCTGTACGAGGTCGGCTTCAACCACTTCTTCCGGGGCAAGGACGCCGAGGG
>DASVZT010000036.1:0-4490 GCA_036391495.1 Candidatus Limnocylindrales bacterium | reverse complement strand
GCTCCGATCGACGGCCGCGAAACGCGCGCCGGGGTCGACGAGCAGCGGCGCGAGGATGATGAGGCAGGCGGCGATCTCGAGCGGGGCGGCCCCGCGGCTCCGCGTCAACGTCCGCCACCCGTCGCCGACGGCGTCCGCGGCGATGGCGAACCAGGAGAGGGTGATGAGCGACGGGCCGAGCCAGTACCGGTCGATCTCGGCGTTGACGTAGGCCGTCGCGAACCAGGCTGTCAGCAGGAAGGTCGGGATCGTCAGCAGTGCGTACCGCGGGCGACGGACCGCGGTGACCGCGGCTGCGACCGGGACGAGCAACACGAGCAGGCCGACCTGGCCGCGCATGGACGCGCCGGCCTCGACGAGGCGTCCGAGAAGTCCGCCCGTGTCGAACGTGGCGGCGAACTGGACGCCGCTGACGACGTAGAGAAAGCCGCCGAGCGTCTCGGGGTGGCCATAGACGAGCGGCGCCCGGAACAGACCGGCTCGGAGCGGGAGCTCGAGATAGATGAGGGCAGCCGGCACCGCGACCGCCAATGCGCACGCCGCGAGGAAGCGCGGACGGCGGAGGATCGCGCGGTCGGCCGCGACGACGAAGAGCGCGATGCCCAGGGCGAGCAGCAGCGTGAGGCCCTGGTTCCCGATCGAGAGGCCGTACGTCACGCCGGCGGCGACGAGCCAGCGGTCACGCACCCGTCCGGTCTCCCGCGACTCCCATTCGACGAGCAGGACGAGCAGCAGGGCGAGGAACGCACCGTGGAGCCCGTGGACGTCCGCGTGCGTCCCGAGTCGCCAGACCACGGGGAGCGTCGCCACGGCGAGCCCGACCCCGAGCGCAAGGACGGGTCGCCCGGTGAGGCGCCGGACGAGATGGGCGACGAGTCCAGCGGTGGCCGCGGCGAGCAGGGCGGCCAGCAGGTTGACGCGGAACGCCGGCTCACCCAACGGCTGGAGGACGACCGAGGCCAGCCAGGCCAGGAGGACATACGTCGGGTAGCCGGTCGGGTGAGCCGTCCCCATCAGGGGCCCGACGACCTGCAGCTCGGCCGTGTCCCACAGCCCGAGGCCCGGCAGGAGCGCGGCCCGCGCCAGTGCGAACGCGACGCCCGCGACGGCCACGGGCACCACGACCGCGGAGAGGCGGCCGAAGGAGAGGATGCCGGATCCGACGGCGCGATTGCGAGCGTCGGCCACCGTCACCAGCCGAGGATCCCGGCCCAGATGACGCCCCACAGGTTGACGGCGACCGACAGGCCGACGAGACCGAGCGCCAGCGGCCGCCGCGCGCCGATGCGATCGATGCCGAGCGCGACGAGGAGCAGGCCGAACGGCGCGAAGTCGTTGCTGAACCGGTAGCCGAACTGGACCCAGCCTTGGCTGAAGTGCATCAGGTTCACGACGGCGATGGCGGCGACGGCGAGGACAGACCCGGTGACGAGCCGCGAGACGCCCCACCCGCGAAGCGCCGGGAGGGCGAGCAGCCAGCCCGGGCTCACCAGGAGGAGGCTCATCCCGATCGGCTCGGGCCGCAGGAACGGGCACGCCTGGTCGAACAGGCCGCGCGGGGCTCCCGGATCGCACGCGGGGAGGATGCTCGGCAGTCCCGCGAGCATGAGCACGAGGTTCTGTGGCAGGTAGCGGACATCCTCGATCGACCAGTCCGGGTTGTAGCCGAGCTGCGGATAGCCCGACGCCTCCATCTGGTACTGGTAGTCGTACGCGGGGTGGAAGACGTGACCGGTCGTGGCCACGTTGAAGGCCGCGAGGGCCATCAGCGGAACGGCCATCCCCAGCCCGGCCGAGATCGTCCGCCTCGGCCACGAGCCTCCGCCGCCGACGAAGACGAGGAACGGGGCCCCGAGCGCGACGGTCAGGCGGGCCGTCGCCGCCAGCCCGAGCAGGAAACCGGCGAGGACCTGGCGCCGATCGAGGAGACCGAGGAGGCCGAGGAGGCCGGACGGTCGGGGGCTGCCGGCTCCGCGAGTGGCCACCGCGGAAGGGTTCCTGATGTCGACCGTCGCCTCGTCGCCGTCCGATCCGAGGTCCCCTCCGTCGTCCGCGGCGAGGGCCGTGTCGAGCGCGAGGAACGTCACGAGAACCGCGACGACGTGGGCGATGAACCACGTCGTGCCGACCTCCGCCGCGTACCAGAACACCGTCCCGACGCCCAGGAAGAGCGTCGCCAGCAGACGAGCCCCTGGCCCGATCCGGAGCCGTCCGAGGACGCGGAACGCGAGCCCCACCGCCAGCGCGGCGAGGATCGTCGCGATCCACTGGGCGTTCGTCGCGAGGCCGAAGACGGCGACGAACGGCACGAGGATGATCGCCGGCAGCGGCGGGAACGGGATGAGCGCCTCGCCCGTCGGCTGCCCGTCGGGCCCGAGAACCGGCATCGCATCCTGGAAGTAGCCGTTGGCGGGTGCGTCCGGCTGGGTCGGATCGGGCAGCTGGATGGCCGCACGCCCATGGAGGAACGCGTCGGCCTGGCGGACGAAGTGGTTGTACGGACTGTCCCGGGCGGCGTCGCTCAGCGCGTAGACGGCGAACATCGCGAGCACGATCACGACGGCGACGACGAGAGCCTCCCGCGGCGGCAGCGCGTCGTCGGGCTCGCTTCGGCGTCGACCGGATCGGTCGGGTCCCGCGGCTATACTCAGATCCACCTCAGCGCTCGTGCAGGAGGCCGACCTCGTTGACAGGCCCCGCTGCGGGTGACCCCGACGTGGGCGCGGGAGCACCGGCAGGACCGTCCACGACGCGCGGCCCGCTCGGCGCGATCCTCCCGCTCCTCGCGCTCGGGCTCGCCCTGCGGCTCATCATCCTATATGCGCTCCCCGGGTCAGGATTCGGAGTCGACCTCGCGGCCTTCCGATTCTGGGCGGCCGACCTCGCCCAGCACGGTCCCTTCGGCTTCTATGACCGTGGCTTCTTCGCCGACTACACGCCCGGCTACCTCTACCTGCTGTGGCTCGTCGGACTGCTCGGCCAGGCCGTCGGCGGCATCGGCGATCTCATCAAGCTGCCCGCGATCCTGGCCGACCTGGCGGTCGCCTGGCTCATCGCCGATCTCGCCCTCGAGCTCGGGGCGACGCGCGGGCGCGCGCTCGCCGCCGCGGCGCTCTTCCTCTTCTTCCCGATCAGCTGGTTCGACAGCGTCGTCTGGGGCCAGGTCGACTCGGTCGGCATCGTGTTCCTGTTGCTCGGGCTGCGCGCGATCTGGCGCGACCGGCCATACGAGGCGGCGGTCTGGGCGACGGTCGCCGCGGTCGTCAAGCCGCAGCTCGGCATCCTCGTCTTCATCCTCGGCGCCTGGCTCATCGGCCGCTTCCTGCTGCGCCGGCCGAATGCGCGGCTGGACGGCGGCGTTCGGACGGTCGGCCTCAGTGCGCTCGTCTCACTGGCGACGGCGACCCTCCTGAGCGCCCCGTTCGGGCTGACGGTCGTCGGGCTCTTCTCGCGCGTCGCCTCGACGGCCGGTGGCTACCCGTACCTCTCGGTCAACGCCTACAACCCCTGGGCGCTCGTCTCGCTCGGTGGGAACGGGATCGCGGCCAACGGCGCCTGGGTCCGGGACGTCTCCGTCGACGGGCAGCCCTTCGTCTCGCTCGGGCCGATCCCGGCGGTCGCGGTCGGGACGGCGCTCATCCTCGTCGCGATCCTGGCCCTGGTCGCGGTCGTCGCCCGGCGGCCTGACCGCGTCACCGTCCTCGTCGGGCTCAGCGTCCTCGCGATCGCGTTCTTCGTCCTGCCGACACGCGTCCACGAGCGCTATCTCTACCCCTTCGTCGCGCTCGGCCTGATCCTCGTCGCCGCCTCTCGGCGCTGGTGGATCGCGTGGCTCGCTCTCTCGAGCGCGATGTTCCTCGGGATGTACGTCGTCCTCACGACGCTCTATCCCGGCAACCCGCAGGTGCGCGATTGGCTTGGGATCGGGCCCGCGATCCGTTCGCCGCTCGGTGTCACGGTCATCGCCCTCGTCCAGGCCGGCGGGCTCGCCTGGGCGGCGCTCGAGCTTCGCCGTCGACGGCTCGACGCCCTCGACCGGACGATCGCCGAGGCCTCCGCGTCCGAGGCCCGCTCGATCGAAACCCGCCTGCTCGAAGCTCGAGGCGCCCGGGCGACCGGGGCCCGCGAGGTCGACGCCCGCGCGGCCGAAGCCTTGGGGGCCCGTGAAGGGCTGGCCCGCGTCCCGTCACTGTTCGAACGTCCGGACCCGGCCGACCCCGGCGCCCTGGCCTGGATCCGCCGCCGCGTGTTCACCCGCCCGGTCAGGGACGATCGTTCCGCCGAGCTGGCCTCGGAAGGCGGCGGCCGCTTCGACCGCCTCGACGCCTGGGTCATCGTCGTCATGGCCGTCGCGATCCTGGCGCTGCGGATGTTCCGCCTCGACCTGCCCGACCAGATGCACTTCGACGAGGTCTACCACGCGCGGACCGCGACCGAGTTCCTGCAGGACTGGCGCTATGGCGAGCCGCACGCGATCTACGAGTTCACCC
>DASVZT010000035.1:0-4588 GCA_036391495.1 Candidatus Limnocylindrales bacterium | reverse complement strand
CACGGAGCGCGTCCGCAGCGGCGGGGTCGTCCAGGAGGGCCTGGAGCGCCTCGGCCAGCCCCGCCGCGCCGCGGTAGTAGCGGCCGGCGTCACCGAGGACTTCGCGGTGCTCGGGGACGTCGTTGGCGACGATCGCGTTGCCGGCGCCCATCGCCTCGACGAGGGCCGGATGCGTGCCGCCGACCTCGGTCGCCTGGACGTACGCCGCGGCGTTGGAGCGGAGGACGTGGTAGCCGTGGCCGTAGACGCCGCCCAGGAAGCGGACCCGCGGGTCGGCGTCGGCCTTCAGGCCGGCGATGTAGGCCGAGGCGTACGGCGCATCGCCGACGAGCGCCAGGGGCAGGTCGGTTCGGACGGAGCGGTAGGCCTCGACCACGACATGTGCGTTGTTCTCGGGCTCGAGGCGACTCACGTAGAGCACGTAGCGTCGCGGCTCGAGGCCGAGCCGGCCGAGCGTCCCGTCGTCGGGGTCGCGCCCGATCTCCGTTCCGTACGGGAAGTAGTCCGTGGCCCGCCGGTACGCGCGGCGGTAGTGCGCCTGGATGACGCGGGCGTCGGTGACGATGGGGATGGGGAGGTGCGCCGCGAGCCAGGCGCACAGGCGGTAGTAGGCCTTGCCGATCCGGTTCCACTTCGCCCGCTGCCACTCGAGACCGTCCACGTTCAGCACGACCGGCTGACGCGACAGCCACAGGACGACGACGGCCGGGACGTTGGCGGAGTTGCAGACGTAGACGAGGTCGTAGCGACGGAACGCGGCATGGAACGCGGCGAACAGCGAGTGGACGACAGTCTCGAGGTACTTCGAGCGCGGGGCCGGCAGGCGGACGATGCCCATCCCGAGGTGCTCGGAGAGGCCGGCCGGGACCGACGACGCGCGGCCGTAGACGGTGACCTCGTGGCCCGCCGAGACGAGTCGTCGGCCGAGCTGCTCGGCGAACGTCTCGAAGCCACCGTAGTTGGCGGGCACCCCTCGTGTGCCCAGGATCGCGATGCGCATCCGCCCCCGCCTCACTGGCCGGATAATCCCCTCGATGCTAGCCCATGCCCGACGCCCCTCGTTCCCCCGATGAGGCTCCTCCTCGACGCACATCAGCTCGGGCGGCGCCAGACCGGCAACGAGACGTACGTCCGCGAGCTGCTCCGCGGCCTCCGCGACGCGCCCGGGCTGGAGGTCGTGGCCGCGGTCGAGGGTCGGAACCCCGAGGCGGGCCTGCTGGCTCCGCCGATCCGCCGGCGGCGCGTGCCGGCCAATGGGCTCGGCCGTCTCGCGGCGCTGGCCGTGGCCGCACACGTGACGCAGGCGGACCTGCTCCACGCCGTCTACTTCCTGCCGGCACTCGTGGGCCGGCCGACGGTCGTCACGATCCACGACATCTCGTTCGAGCGTCACCCGGAATTCTTCGGACGGCGGGCGCTGCTGCGGGACAGGCTCCTGATCCGCGATGCCGCGCGCCGCGCCACCAGGATCGTCACCGTGTCCGAGCGATCCCGGCAGGACCTCGCGGAGCTGTGGGGCGTGGCGGAGGAGCGGGTGGACGTCATCCACAACGGAGTGGACGAGGTCTTCAGGCCCGATCCGAGCCCACCGCCGAGCGGCAGCCTGGACCCGCTGCGCGTGCTCGCCGTCGGCACGCTCCAGCCACGGAAGAACCTCGGCCGGCTCCTCGACGCGGTGGCGATGGTCGCCCGCGAGCGTCGCGTCTCGCTGCGGATCGTCGGGCCCGACGGCTACCAGGCCGCGGCGATCCGTGCCCGCGCCGGTGAGCGGGCAGACGTCGAGATCGTCGGCTACGTGGACCGGGACGCGCTCGCCGCCGAATACCGGGCCGCCCACGTCCTGGCGTATCCGTCGCTCTACGAGGGCTTCGGGCTGCCGGTGGTCGAGGCGATGGCCAGCGGCATCCCCGTCGTGACCTCGACAGGCGGCTCGCTGCCCGAGATCGCCGGCGACGCGGCGCTCGTCGTCGACGCTCTCGACACGGCGGCCATCGCCGACGCCCTGCGTCGTCTGGCCGACGACCCCGGTCTGCGTGACGGGCTTCGACAGCGGGGCCTGCGGCGTGCCGGCGACTTCCGCTGGGCGACCGCGGTGGAGCGGCACCTCGAGACGTATCGCCGAGCCCTGGCCTGAGCGGCATCCGTGACGCGCCGGTCCGCCGTCGCCTATGCTGGCGAGGCCGACCAGCGACCGGTCCACAGACCGTCCACGAGGGAATCACGACGAGCGTCGACTGCGTCATCGTCGCCTACCGCTCGGCGGCCTTCCTGGGGCCCTGCCTCGATTCCGTTGCCGTCGCGCTCGGGGTTCCTCCTGCCGGCACGATCACCGTCGTCGACAACGCGTCGCCCGACGCGTCGGCGGCGGTCGCCGAAGCCCATCCGGCGCGGCCCGGGGTGATCCGGATCGAGCGCAACCTCGGCTTCGGCGGGGGCTGCAACATCGGCGCCGGCGGCGGACACGGCGAGTACCTGCTCTTCCTCAATCCCGACGCTCGACTCGAGCCGGGCACGCTGCAGGCGCTGGTCCGCGAGCTCGAGGTCGATCCCAGCCTGGCCGCGGTAGGGCCGTCCATCGCGGACCCGGCCGGGGCCTACCGGGCAGCGTCGGCGGGCTTCGAGCCGTCGCTGCGATCCGTGCTCGGCCACTTCCTGCTGCTCGGCCGGGTCCCGTGGCTCGGCCGCTGGTTCCCCCCGCTCCAGCTCCCGGAGGGGTCCACCGAGCGTCGGCCGGACTGGGTGTCCGGCGCGGCGATGCTGGTGCGCCGTTCGGCGTTCGAGGCCGTCGCGGGGTTCGATGCGTCGATGTTCCTCTACATGGAGGACGTCGACCTCTGCCGTCGGCTGCGGGAGCGAGGCTGGGGCGTGGGGCTCGTGCCGGAGGTGGCCGTCAGCCACGCCCTCGGCGGGACCCAGGGACCGGAGCAGGCGGAGACGTGGGCCCGGGCGTTCCACGCGTACCTCGCCCGACTGCACGGGCGCGTCTATGCAGGGTCGTGCGCGGCGCTCGCGGCACTCGGGTTGGCCGCGCGCGCGGTCGCCTACGCCCGCTCCCGGCGTGCGCTCAGCCAGCGCCTCGCGCGGGCGACCATCGCCCTCGCCGCGGCCGCGCTCACCGTCCCGCCCGTGGCGTCCACGCCGTGAGCGATCTGGCCGCACGCCGCAACTTCGCCTTCCGGCCATCGCCGCTCGTGCTCTCGCTCGGCGTGACGGTCGCGGCGGTGACCCTCCTCGGAGGGATCCTGGCCGGCCGGTCGACCGAGGCGGTGGCGACGAGCAGCCTCGCGGCCGTGGCCGCGCTCGCGACCGTCCTGCTCGTCGAGCGTGCGCCACGGCTGGCCTTCGGGCTGCTCTTCCTCGTCGCCTCGCTGTCCCGTATCACGATCGACCTGCCGTTCGGCCATGTGCGACTCGAGCAGCCCGCGATCCTGGGTGCCTTCGGCGCGCTCGTCCTGCTGGGCCGCCTGCCCCGTCCGGACCGCCGCGTGCTCGCCATCGGGCTGTGCTTCGGCGCCTACCTCGCGATCATGGTGATCGCCTCGCTCCTCGAGGCGCCGGCGCTCGCCGTCAGCGCCCGGCTGCTCGTCTGGACGGCCATCTCGATGCTCGGCGCGGTGGTGGCCTACGCCCTGCTCGTGGGCGACGCGGGAGAGCCGGGCATCGAGCAGCGCCTGCTCGCCTGGGTCGGCGGGGGCCAGGCCGCCGTCGGACTCGTCATCGCCGTCGCCTTCCTGACCCTCGGGCCGACCGGCATCCCGGGCATGCAGCTGAGCCCGGGAGAGGTGCCGAAGGTCGCCTCGGTCGACTTCGAGGCGAACCTGTACGCGAGCCTGCTGGCGATGCTCGCGCCGTTCGCCCTCGAGGAGTGGCGGCGGACGCGCACCTCGCGGGCTGCCGCCGCCGCCCTGGTGATCCTGGCGGCGCTCGGGCTCGGCGTGACCCGCGGGGCCTACCTGGGCGTGGCGGCCGGCCTGGTCGTCTACGTCGGTCTCCTCGCGGCGCGGTCGCCCCGACGTGCCCTGCTGGGCCCCGTCGTCGCCGTCGCGGTCGTCGGCCTGGTGCTGGCGCCGGTGACGTCGGCCGTCCTGCTGCCCGTCGAGCGAACGCCTGGACCTGCTCCGACGCCGACCGCGAGCGCGGCATCGAGCGGGGCGACGGCCGGCGGTTCCCCGTCGCCGTCGCCATCGCCGTCGCCCACGCCCACACCGCAGCCGACGCCGACCGCGGACACGCTCGCCTTCCGCCTCGATCGTGTGCCGGCCGCCCTCGCCGACATCAAGGCCCATCCCATCATCGGCCTCGGCGCCGCGACCTTCGGCCAGCGCCACGCCCGCTCGGATGCCCCCGACACGCCCGACTACATCGGCATGCTCGCCCTCGTCGCCGTCTACGAATCGGGGATCCTCGGCACGCTGGCGCTCAGCCTCGGCTTCCTGCTCCTGCTCGCGCTGCTCGTGACGACCGTCGCCGACGTGGGGCGGGCGGCTGCCTACGCCGGGGCGGTCGTCTCGTTCCTCGTCTCCTACGAGGCGACGAACGCCCTCTGGTTCTCCATCAACTGGCTCCTCATCGGGGCGGCCCTGGCCCT
>DASVZT010000034.1:0-9695 GCA_036391495.1 Candidatus Limnocylindrales bacterium | reverse complement strand
TTCTACTCGCTGCTGGCGCAGAGCACGGCGCTGGTCAACGAGCCGCCCTTCAAGACGGTGCTCGGCTACGGCCTGCTACGCGACGAGACCGGGCGCGAGATGCACAAGAGCTGGGGCAACGCGATCGAGTTCGACGAGGCCGCGGAGCGCATGGGCGTGGACGTCATGCGCTGGCTCTACATGAGCGCCCGCCCGGACGACAACATCCTGTTCGGCTGGCATGCCGCGGATGAGGCACGGCGACGGTTGCTCATCCTGTGGAACGTCTACGCCTTCTTCGTCACGTACGCCCGGCTCGCCGGCTGGACGCCCGACCGGTCGGCCGCCGTCGCCGTGGCCGGGCGATCGCCGATGGACCGCTGGATCCTGTCGCGCGCGGCCGGCCTTGCTGCCGAAGCGGGCGATCGGCTGGCCGACGTCGACGCGCTCGGGGCCACGCGGGCCATCGAGACCTTCGTCGACGACCTCTCGACGTGGTACGTGCGCCTGTCGCGCAAGCGATTCTCGCGCAACGACGACGCCCGGGACCGCGACGCGGCCTTCGCCACGCTTCATGCAGCGCTCGTGGCAGTGGCGCGTGTCGCGGCGCCGATCATGCCCTTCATGACCGACGAGATCTTCTCGAACCTCGTGGGCGAGCAGGATTCCACGGCGCCCGACTCCGTCCACCTGACACGGTGGCCGACCGCCGACCTCGCCGATCTCCGCGACGAGGCGCTCGAGGCGGCGATGGCGACGGCGAGGCGTGCCGTCGAGCTCGGCCGGGCACTGCGCGGGTCGGCCGGCGTCAAGGTCCGCCAGCCGCTCGCCCGGATGTGGCTCGCCCTCCCCGGAGGGGAGCTCCTCGAGCGGGACGCTCTTCTCGCGCTCGTGCGCGACGAGATGAACGTGAAGGACGTCGAGCTCATCGGCGACGAGTCCGAGCTGGTCGCGCGGCGGGTCAAGCCGCTCCTGCCGCGGATCGGAAAGCGTCTCGGCGCCGCGATCCCCGCCGTCATGGCGGCGGCGCGGTCAGGCGAGGTCGTCTTCCTGCCCGACGGGTCGGTCGCCCTTGCCGGCGTGACGCTGGCCCCGGACGAGGTCGAGATCCTGGCGACGCCGCTCCCCGGGATGGCCGTCGCCCACGACGAGGGCCTCGTGGTCGTCATCGACACGGAGCTGACCGACGCGCTGCGCGCCGAGGGCGACGCGCGCGAGCTCCAGCGCGCGATCCAGGATCTGCGCAAGGATGCCGAGCTGGCGCTCGACGATCGGATCGAGCTCTGGCTCGACGGGCTCCCCGCATCGGTCGGACCGTATCTCGAGGGAGCTGCCGCCGACGTGCTCGCCGACAGCATCGTCGCGGGACCTCCGCCGGCGGGCACGGCGACGAGCGCGGTCGTCCTCGACGGCTCGACGGTCCGAGTCGGCCTGCGCAGGGCGGGGAGCCGCTAGTGGCCGAGCCGGTGACGGTCCGCGCCTCCCGGCCCGGACCCCACTGGCCGCTGTTCGTCGGCCTCGCGGCGATCGTCGTCGTCGTCGACCAGCTCACGAAGACCTGGGTCGTGGGGTCGTTCACGGTCGGGCTGCCCGTCGAGATCGTCGGCGACTGGCTGCGCATCGCCATCACCCACAACAGCGGGGCGCTCTTCGGGATGTTCCGCGACTCGGCGACGCTGTTCGCGATCTTCAGCGCGCTCGTCATCGGGCTGATCGTCGCCGTGCACGCTCGCGCCGGTCGCAATCTCGTCCTGACGGTCGCGCTCGGGCTGTTGCTCGGCGGTGCCCTCGGGAACTTCGGCGATCGTGTCCGGCTCGGCTACGTCGTGGACTTCGTCGACATGGGCGTCGGCGCGTGGCGGTTCTACACCTACAACGTCGCGGACGCGGCGATCACGACCTCGATCCTCACGCTCATCGGGATGAGCCTCCTGCCCGACCTGGCGCGGCGATTGAACGGCGAATGAACGGCGATGGATGAGGCGAACGCGGTCGGGCGCGGTCCGGGCGAGCTGCGGACGATCGTCGTCCCGATGGCCCATGGCCGGGCCCGCGTCGATCGCGTCGTCGCGGACGCGACGGGCCTCTCGCGGAGCTACGTCCAGAAGCTGATCTCGGCGGGCGAGCTGACCCACGACGGACGGGCCCTGCGCGCCAACGCGACCCTCGGTGGCGGCGAACGGCTCGAGCTGTTCGTGCCGGAGGCGACACCGGCCGAGATCGCCGGCGAGTCCATCGAGCTGACGGTGGTCTACGAGGACGCGGACCTCCTGATCGTCGACAAGCCGTCAGGCCTCGTGGTCCACCCCGCGCCCGGCCACGCGACAGGCACGCTCGTCAACGCGCTGCTCGGGCGAGGAACGTCGTACGGCGGGATCGCGGGCGTCCAGCGTCCCGGGATCGTCCACCGCCTCGACCGCGATACGAGCGGCCTCCTCATGGTCGCCAAGAACGACGCGGCGCAGGCGAGCCTGATGGCCCAGCTCAAGGCGCGCCGCGTCAAGAAGACGTACCAGGCGCTCGTCCTGGGTGCCGTGAGCGAGACTGTCGGGCGGGTGGAGGCGCCGATCGGGCGAGACCCGAAACATCGGACCCGGATGGCGGTCGTCCCGGACGGCCGGCCCTCGACGACCGGTTACCGTGTACGGGAACGCTTTGCCGCCTGGACGCTCCTGGAGGTCGATCTCATCACCGGTCGGACGCACCAGATCCGGGTCCACCTCGCTGCGCTCGGCCACGCGATCGCGGGCGACCCCGTCTACGGGACGGGGACGTCGCGCCGCGGCCCGGCCGGCCTCGAGCGCCTCTTCCTGCATTCGTGGCGGCTGGAGCTCGCCGCGCCCTCCGACGGACACCTCGTGCGGGCTGTCGCGCCGCTGCCGATCGAGCTGGAGAGCGTCCTCGCGACGCTGCGGGCGGAGGCCGGCCGATGACGACCGAGGAGCCCGTCACGATGGACCGCGACCTGCCGGCGCGCGACGCGGACGACCTCGACGGCTCGGCACCGATGGACGGGGCGCCCGGAGCGATGCTCGTGATCATCTCGGGCCCCTCGGGCGTCGGGAAGGACACGATCATCGCCGCAATGCGCGATGGTCCCGATGGCCGCGGCTACCACTACGTCGTGACCTGCACGACACGCGCCCCGCGCCCCGGCGAATCGGATGGCTCGAGCTACCACTTCCTCGACCGCAGGCGGTTCAAGGCCCTGCGCGACGCGGGTGGTCTGCTCGAATCGGCCGAGGTCCACGGCAACTGGTACGGCACGCCTCGCGCCCAGGTCCGTCACGCCCTCGCGGCCGGGCGCCATGCCATCCTCAAGATCGACGTCCAGGGAGCCCAGAAGGTCAAGGAGATCGTCCCGGACGCTCTCCTCATCTTCGTCATCCCGCCCTCCCTCGAGACGCTGTTCCAGCGCCTCCGGAGCCGGGCGACCGAGGACGCTGACGCTCTCGAGCGCCGGCAACGCGACGCGGCGATCGAGCTCGCGCGCCAGGAGGACTACGACTACGTCGTGGTCAACGAGACGAACCAGGTGGAGCTGACGGCGATGCGCATCCACGACATCATCGCCACGGAGGCGGCGGCGCATCCGGACCGGCGGATCCGCGTCTGACGCACTGTCCGTGACGACCTTCGGCTCACTCGAGCTCGCCGAGGGAGCCTCCGGCCCCCCGGCGCGGACGGTGGAGGTCGCCATCGATGCCGCGGGTGGCGGGGGGTCGCGGGCGTACACGTACCACGTGCCCGAGCGCCTGGGCGATCTCGTCCCGGGCGAGGCGGTGATCGTCGAGTACGGGCGGCGCCAGGCGCTTGGCGTGGTGCTGCGCCCGACCGAGGCGCCGATCGGCGTCTCGACGAAGCCGATCCTGGAGCGCGTCCGCGCCGACGGCCCGCTCCTGCCGCCGCTGACGCTGTCGCTCGCGCGCTTGGTCGCCGAGACATACCTCGCGCCGCCGGCGCTCGTCCTGCGGGCAATGCTCCCGCCCGGGATGCTCGAGCGTCTCGAGCTCGTCGCGGAGCTGCTGCCGGACGACGGGGTGGCGCTCATCGGCGGGTCCGAGCTCGCGACGGCCGACCGGCTCCTCCTCGACCAGCTGGCCGACGGGCCCCGACCGGTCCGCGATCTCGCCGCGCCCGAGGGTCGGGCCGGTCTCCTGCGGCGAGCGCGAACGCTGGCGGCGGCCGGACGGATCTCCCTGGAGTGGACGCTCACGGCGGCGGGCGCCGGTCCGCGCTACGAGCGCTGGATCGCGGCGACGCCGGAGGGCCTGGCGGCGGCCGCCGCGCTCGACCGGGGCGAGAAGGTCGCGGGGTCCCGGCTCGGGCCACGCCAGGTCGCGCTGCTGGCCGAGATCGCAGGGGGCGAGGCACCCTCCGCGGCGCTCGCGGCACGGCATGGGCAGGGCACCGCCGCCGGGCTGGTGCGACGCGGCCTGGCGTCCGCCGAGGTCCGGCGGGTGGAGCGTCGGCCCCTGGCGCGACGGCGGCCGGGCCGGCGCGGCAGCCGGCCGGAGGGCGCTCCCCTGACGCCGCCGCAGGTCGAGGCGGTGACGCTGATCCGTGCGGCTCTCGACGCGCGGGACCCGACGCCGCTCCTCCTCGAGGGGATCACCGGCGGCGGCAAGACGGCCGTCTACGTGGAGGCGATCGCGGCCGCGCTCGACGCCGGTCGAGCAGTCCTCGTCCTCGTCCCGGAGATCGCGCTGGCCGTCCCGCTCGTCGACCGCATCCGCGCCGACCTCGATGCCGAGGTCGCCCTGGTGCACTCGGGCGTCGGGGAAGGGGAGCGGGCCGACGAGTGGCGCCGGATCCGTGCGGGCGCCGTCGACGTCGTCGTCGGCACGCGCCTCGCGGTCCTGGCGCCACTCGGCGACGTCGGCCTCGTCATCGTCGACGAGGAGCACGAGGCGGCCTACAAGAGCGATCGGACGCCGCGCCTCCAGGCGCGCGACACTGCGATCGGTCTCGCCCGGCTGGCCGGCGCCGCGGTCGTCCTCGGCAGCGCGACACCCGCGGTCGACTCGGTCGGTCGCGCCCGGCGCGGCGAGTACCGCCACGCCGTCCTGCCCTCCCGCCCAAGCGGAGTGCCACCGCGGGTCGAGGTCGTCGACCTGCGTGCCGAGCTCGCGGCGGGCAACCGCGGCCTGCTGTCGGCCCGCCTCGGGGAGGCCCTCGGTGCCCTCGACCGCGACGCCGGCGACCGGGCGATCCTGGTCATCAACCGGCGCGGGAGCGCATCGGTCGTGCTGTGCCGCGACTGCGGCAACGTCCAGCGCTGCCCGGAGTGCGACCGCCCGCTCGTATTCCACCAGGCGGGCTACACGTTGCGCTGCCACCACTGCGGGAGCGCGTCGCCCCTGGCCGCGCGCTGCCCGGTCTGCGGCTCGCCCCGCATCCGCTACCTGGGCGGCGGGACTGAACGGGTCGAGCGGGAGGTGCGCGACCGCTTCCCCGGTCTGCGTGTCGGGCGCCTCGATCGAGACGTCGTGGAGCGCAAGGGTGCGGCCGAACGGATCGTCGACGCCTTCACCGAGGGCGGCCTCGACGTGTTGGTCGGTACGAGCCTCGTCGCGAAGGGGCTCGACATCCCGGAGGTGACGCTCGTCGGGGTCGTCTCGGCGGATGTCGCCCTGAACCTTCCCGACGAGCGCGCGGCGGAGCGGACGTACCAGCTCCTCGCCCAGGCGGTCGGCCGCGCCGGCCGCGGCACTCGTCCGGGGCTCGCCATCGTCCAGAGCTACCAACCCGAGCACCCGGCGATCCAGGCCGTCGTGCGGGCCGACGCCGCGACGTTCTACGACGCGGAGCTCGCGCTCCGGGAGCGCTTCGGCTCGCCGCCGTTCGGGCGCCTCGTCAGGCTCACGGTCGCCGTCCCAGAACGCGACGCCGCCGAGAGCGAGGCGCGATCGATGGCCGAGCGCCTGCGCGCGCGTGCGGCCGCGCGCGGCGTGCCGGTCGTCGTCGTCGGGCCGGCCCCCGCGTACGTCGCCCGCCGCGGTGAACGGTGGCGCTACAACGTCATCCTGCGCGGTCCCGACCCGGTCACGCTGCTCGACGGCGGGCTCGACGCGCCGTGGTCGGTCGACGTGGATCCCGAATCGCTGCTCTGAGGCGCTGCAGGTCGGCGCCTGAGCGGGAGGGCATGCCGAAGTCGGCGGCTATACTCCGGCCATGAGCGTGAAACCGATCGTCCTCCTCGGCGACCCGCGGCTGCGGCTGAAGGGCGAGCCCGTCGGCAGCTTCGGCAAGTACCTGCACGAGCTGCTGGACGACCTCACGGACACGATGCGCCGCGCTCCGGGCGTCGGTCTCGCCGCCCCACAGCTCGGCGAGGCGCTGCGCGCCTGCGTCATCGAGGTGGAGGGCCACGTCCACGAGCTCGTCAACCCCTCGATCGTCCGCGCCGCCGGCGACGACCGCGACCTCGAGGGCTGCCTCTCGATCCCCGGCTACGTGGCCTACGTCACGCGGCGCGAGAAGGTCTGGGTCGTCGCGCAGAACCGGTTCGGCAAGAAGATCAAGGTGGCGGGCTCGGGGCTCCTCGGGCGGGCGCTCCAGCACGAGCTCGACCATCTCGACGGCAAGCTCTACATCGACTACCTCGACTCGCTCGATGACCTCATCGCGGTCGGCCATGGCGAGGACGAGGGCGACGAGATCCGCGAGGCGACCGGCGCGCTCGCCTGACGCTCCCGGCGGCCGGCCAGAGCGCGCGGCCCGTCGCGTCCGCACGCTCTTCTTCGGTTCGGGGTCCTTCGCCGTCGCCGCGCTCGACAGCCTCGTCGATCACCCTCCTGTCGAGCTCGTCGGGGTCGTCTCGGTCCCGGACCGGCCGTCCGGCCGGCAGGGCGTGCCGACGAGCGTCCCTGTCGCGGCACGGGCCCGCGCCCTCGGCGTGCCGCTCCTGCAGCCGGCCAGCATCCGAGCGCCCGAGGCCGTCGAGGCGATCCGGGCGCTCGCGCCGGAGCTCGGCGTCCTGGCCGACTACGGGAGGATCGTCCCGCCCGGCATCCTGGCGATCCACCCGCTGGGCATCCTCAATCTCCACCCATCGCTCCTGCCGCGTCACCGCGGCGCTGCGCCGATCGCGGGCACGATCCTCGCGGGCGACGACGTGGCGGGGGTCACGATCATCCGCATGGACGAGGGCCTCGACACGGGACCGATCGTGGCCGCCGTGTCGTGGCCGCTCAGCGGGACCGAGAACGCCGCCGACCTCGAGAGCCGTGCGGCCGCCGAGGCGGCGACGCTCCTGCGGCTGTCCCTGCCGGGGTGGCTGGACGGCTCGCTCGGAGCGCATCCGCAGCCGGAGGTCGGCGCCACGCTGACGCGGCCCCTGCGCCGTGCCGACGGACGCCTCGACCCGGTTCGACCGGCCGCCCGGCTCGAGCGCCAGGTCCGCGCCTTCCAGCCATGGCCCGGGAGCTTCCTCGAGACCGTTGCCGGCCGCGTCGTCGTCTGGCGCGCGTCGGTCATCCCGGCAGAGCTTCGCGGCGGCGCGTCGGAGCCTCGGGCGGCGCGACCCGGGTCAATCGTGGTCGAGGCCGGTCAACCCGCACTGTCGACGTCGGCGGGGCTGCTCGTCCTCGAGGAGGTGCAGCCCGCGGGTGGCCGGAGGATGACGGGCGCCGAGCTTCTCCGGGGACGGCCGGCGCTGACGGGCAGTCGCGTCATGGAATCCCAGGCGGACGATGCGCTCGCTCCGACAAGAGAAGCGCCGGATGCGACCGGAGAGGCACCGGACCCGGCTGGAACGGTGCGATGAGTGGCGTGGCGCCCGTCGCGATCGGTCCGTCCCGCGATCCGCGTCCCGGCCTGTCCGGCGTCGACCGTTCCCTGCTGGAGGCCTGGTTCCGCGACCGGGGGCAGCCCGCCTATCGCGCGCGCCAGGTCCTGGACGCCGTCTGGTCGGGTCTCGCCGCGGCGGCGGAGGAGCTTCGTGGGCTGCCGCTCGCGCTGCGCGGCGAGGTCGGCGAGGCCTTCCGCGTCGACACGATCGTCACGACCGACCTCGTCCCCAGCGACGGCGGGCGGACGGTCAAGGCTCTTCACCGGATGTCGGACGGCGCGCTCGTCGAGTCCGTGCTCATGCACTACCCGGGCCGGGAGGACTCTCGCGAGCGGAACACGCTCTGCATCTCGAGCCAGGCCGGCTGTGCGGTCGGTTGCCCGTTCTGCGCGACAGGAGAGCTCGGGTTCAGCCGTGATCTCGAGACGGCCGAGATCCTCGACCAGGTCCGCGACGCGGCGCGCCGCCTGCGGGCCGACGGGCGCCGCCTCACCAACGTGGTCTTCATGGGCATGGGCGAGCCACTCCTCAACCTCGACCGCGTCCTCGAGGCCGTGACGGCCCTCTCGGATCCCGGGAGGCTGGGACTGGGTGCGCGCCACATCACCGTCTCGACGTCCGGCGTCGTGCCGGGCATCCGCCGCCTGACCGGGCTCGGCCCGCAGTTCACGCTTGCGATCTCGCTCCACGCGGCGCGCGACCCGCTGCGCGACGTCCTCGTGCCACTCAATCGGCGCTGGCCCGTCGCCGAGGTCGTCGCCGCCGCTCGTGACCACGCCCGCACGACCGGCCGGCGCGTCTCCTACGAGTACACGATGATCTCGGGCGTGAACGACACTCCGGACGACGCCGCCGCCCTCGCCGACCTCCTGCGCGGAGAGCTCGTGCACGTCAACCTCATCCCGATGAACCCCGTCGCTCACACGCCGTGGACCGCCACGCCGATGGCCGCGATCGAGCGGTTCGCCGGGGTCCTCCGGGCGGCCGGCATCCCGGTCACGATCCGGCGCAACCGGGGGCAGGAGATCGGGGCCGCGTGCGGCCAGCTCGCGGCCGATCGAGCGGGCGAACCGCCGGCACCCGTCGTCGCGCGCCGGCGCGAGCGGATCGTCGCCGAGAGTGCCCGGGCCCTGCGCGGCGAACGGAGCCTCGAGCCCGCACCGGTCGGCCCGGCGGGGCAGCAGGAGCACTGAGCGTGGAGCGCGGACGGATCCGCATCGCGGCCAGCGTCCTGGACTCGGATCTCGGACACCTGGCCGACGAGGTCCGGCGTGCGGCGGACGGCGGGGCGGACCGGATCCACCTCGACGTCATGGACGGCCACTTCGTCCCGAATCTGACCTTCGGCCCGCGAACGATCGCCGCGCTCCGGGGTGCGACCGACCTGCCGTTCGACGCCCACCTCATGATCAGCGAGCCCGGCCGCTACCTCGCCGAATACCTCGACGCGGGCTGCGACAGCGTCACGCTTCACGTCGAGGTCGAGGAGCCCATCGAGCCGACGTTGCGCGCCATCCGCGAGGCGGGCCGGCGCGCAGGCCTGGCGCTCCGGCCGCGGACAGCTCTCTCGGCCGTCGCGCCGTTTGCCCAGCTGCTGGACATCGTCATGGTCATGACCGTCGAGCCTGGCTTCGGCGGCCAGTCCTACCGCCAGGACGGTGCCGCCAAGATCGGGGCCGCGCGGGATCTCCTGGCGGGCCGCCACGACGCGGCCGAGCGGCCCGGCCAGGTCCACGTCGACGGCGGCGTCAAGCGAGCCACTGCGGCCGACGCGGGAGCGCGTGGCGCGGACGTGCTGATCGTCGGATCGGGACTCTTCGGAGCGGGGATGGACCTGCCGGCCGAGGTCAGCGCGATCCGCGAGCTCGCCGAGACGGCGGCCGACAGCACCGACGCCCGCGCCGAGATCGCCAAGGACGACGCG
>DASVZT010000033.1:0-16733 GCA_036391495.1 Candidatus Limnocylindrales bacterium | reverse complement strand
GTGTACGGGGCGCGCGGATGCAGGAAGACGTCGTTGACGTCGCCGCGCTCGACGATCTGGCCGGCGTACATGACGATGACGTTCTGGACCATCTCCGCGACGACGCCGAGATCGTGCGTGATGAGCATGAGGGCGGCGCCGGTCTTCTCCTGGATCGCCTTGATCAGCTCCATGATCTGGGCCTGGATCGTCACATCCAAGGCGGTCGTCGGCTCGTCCGCGATCAGCAGCTTCGGCTCGCAGCTGATCGCCATCGCGATCATGACCCGCTGGCGCATGCCGCCCGACATCTCGTGCGGGTATTGCTTCACGCGCCGCTCGGGGTTCGGGATGCCGACGGTGCGGAGCGAGTCGATCGTCCGCTCCCAGGCCTCTCGCTTGCCGACCTTCAGGTGGAGCGTGACCTGCTCCGCGATCTGGTTGCCGACCGTGAAGAGCGGGTTCAGGCTCGTGAGGGGCTCCTGGAAGATCATCGCCATCTCCTTGCCGCGGAGATGCCGGGCCTGCTCGCCGGTCATCGAGAGGACCTCGTGACCGTCGAACCAGATCTCCCCGTCGACGACCTCGGCCGGCGGAATATTGAGCAGCCGCATCATCGTGAGCGCCGTCACGCTCTTGCCGGAACCCGACTCGCCGACCACCCCGAGGGACGAGCCCCGAGGCAGGCTGAAGCTGACGCCGTCCACCGCCCGGACGGTGCCGTCCATGACGTGAAAGTAGGTCTTGAGGTTGCGGACCTCGAGGAGGATGTCGGCCGGGGGCGGCGTCCCGGGGACGCGCACGGTGAGCGTATCCGTCATGCCCGGGACCTCGGATCGAGCGCATCGCGCAGGCCGTCGCCGATGAAGTTCACGCACAGCACGGTGACGATGATCGCCATCCCCGAGAAGAACGGCCACCACCAGTTGCCGAGCGGGATGAACGTCAGCGAGTTCGACAGGATGTTGCCCCAGGTCGGGACGGTCAGGTCGACCCCGAAGCCGAGGAAGCTCACGAACGCCTCGCTGATGATGTTCGAGGCGACGATGAGGCTCGCGACGATGACGATCGGGCTGACCGCGTTGGGCAGGATGTGCCTGAAGATCGTCCGGAGGTTGCTCATCCCGACGGCGCGAGCCGCCTCGACGAACTCCTGTTCCCGGAGCGACAGGAACAGGCTGCGCACGAGGCGCGCCACCCCCATCCAGCTGAAGAGACCGAAGATGATGATGATCAGGAGCGGGCTGCCGTTGCCGAAGAAGCGGCTCGACACCAGGATGACGAACAGGAGCGGCAGCGACAGCATGACGTCGACGATGCGCATCAGGACGTTGTCGACGAGGCCGCCGAAGAAGCCGGCGATCGAGCCGACGATCGTGCCGAGCAGGACCCCCAGGAACATGCTGCTGAAGCCGATGAGCAGCGACATCCGCGCTCCGTTGACGACGAGCGTCAGGACGTCGCGCTGCAGGCCGCCGGTCTCCCCCATCAGGTGCGCCAGCGACGGTCCGCGGCCCTGGTAGACGACCTTGTCGGGCATCGGGATCGTGTTGAAGTCGTACGGCAGCAGGAACGGTCCGACGATCGCGACGAGCAGGAACAACGCCAGCGTCGCCAGCCCGATCAGGGCGAGGCGATGCTTCTTGAACTTCCGCCACGCGAGCTGCCACTGGTTGAGCGACTCGAGGGTGACCTCGTAGTCGGTGCCGGCCTCGGCGACGCGCACCTCCGGCCCGATGGGCTGCGTCGTGTCGGCCGCCTGCGTCGCGGTGCGCTCGATGTCTCCGGGCAGGGCCATCAGTACTTGATCCTCGGGTCGACGACGGCGTAGACGATGTCCGCGAGCAGGTTCGCGGTGACGGTCGCGACCGACGCGATGAGCAGCAGGCCCATGAGCATCGGGTAGTCGAACTGGTTGGTCGCCTGGATGGTCAGCCGCCCGACGCCGGGCCAGGAGAAGATCGTCTCGGTGACGATGGCGCCGGTGAAGAGGAACGGCAGCTCCAGGCCGATGTTCGTGACGACCGGGAGCATCGCGTTGCGGAACGCGTGCTTGAACGTCACCGTCCGCGGCGGCAGGCCCTTCGCCTTGGCCGTCCGGACATAGTCGAGCCCGAGAGTCTCGAGCATGCTGCCGCGCACGAATCGGCTGTCGGCGGCGACGTTCACCACGATGAGCGTGATGACCGGCAGGATCAGGTGCTTGCCGAGATCCACGATCGCTGACAGCGGGTTCGCGCCGAACCAGGTCCAGTAGTCCGGCGTGCCGAACGATGGCGACAGGCGCGCGTTCGTCATCCCGCCGGCGGGCAGGATGTTCAAGCCCGGACCGCTGAAGAGGTAGATGAGCATGATGCCGAGCCAGAACGTCGGCATCGCGAACCCGATGTAGGTGAAGACGGTCAACCCCGAGTCGAACATGCTGTAGGGCCGCAGGGCCGCGATCGTGCCGAGCAGGATCGCCGCCAGCACCCAGAGGATGAGCGCGCTGCCGGCAAGGATGATCGTCGGCAGGAGCGAGGCGGTGATGCGGTCCGCGACCGGCTGGCCGGAGTCGATCGAGACGCCGAAGTCGCCGTGGAGGATGCCGTTGTCACCGCCGCCGAACGCGGCGGGCAGGACGTTCGGGACGCCACTGTCGCTGATGAACGCGGCCAGGCCATCGTGGTCCGGGTTGCAGATGCCCATCCAGCGGCAGTACTGGACGGGGATGGGCTGGTCGAGGCCCCAACGCTTGATGAAGGCGATCCGCTGCTCTTCGGTGACACGAGGGTTGTTCGCGAAGCGCTCGACGGGGCCGCCCGGGGCGGCCAGGAGGATGCCGTAGACGACGATCGTGATCCCGAAAAGCACGGGGACCGCCTGGAGCACCCGCCGGATGATGTACTTCGTCATCGTCCTCGTCCCGGGGTGGAGTCCGGTTCAGCATGTCGCTCGGGGCACCCGGAAACGGGTGCCCCGAGCGTTCGTTCCGTCGACGTGACGGAGATCCTGGTCCGGATCCGACCTTACTGGGTCAGGAACCAGTCCTGGATGTTCCACTGGGCCGACGCGGTGGTCGGGTTGCCGGTGAAGTTCTGGAGCTTCGGGCTGACGATGTAGACCTCCTTGCGGTAATAGAGCGGAGTCTCCACCGCGGCCTTCAGGTATTCCTGCTGGAAGTCGGCCATCGACTTGATGATGACGCTCGGATCGACGGTGCCCTTGAGGTCGTCGAGGGCCTTGTCGATGACCGGGTCGTTGACCTTCGCGTCATTGCTGCCGTTCGGCTCGGTCTTGGTGCTGTAGTACGTCGCGTAGTTGCTCAGCGGATCGACCGGCACGACGAAGGCGTGCTCGGCGACGTCGAACGTTCCGTGCGCGAGGTTGCACTGCGTGTCGGGCGTGCTCGTCGTGTACGCGGCGAAGATGACGCTCGACTTGACCGGCACGACCTTGGACTCGATGCCGACCTGCTTGAGCCAGCCGGCCACGAGGGCCAGCGTGTCCTGGCGGACCTGGCGGGTCGTCGTGCAGAGCGTGATCGAGGCGCGCGTGCCGCCCTTCGACCGGATGCCGTCGGAGCCCTTCGTCCAGCCGGCCTGGTCGAGGATCGAGTTCGCCTGGGCGAGATCCTGCTTGTACGGCTGGATGGTGCTGTCGTAGTACCAGGTCTTCGGGCTGACGTTCACGTAGGCCGGGTCGGCGTTGCCGCCGAGGAGCCGGGTGTTGATCGCGTCCTTGTCGACGGCGAACTTGAGGGCGTTGCGCATGGCCGGGTCGCCCATGACCTTGCTCGCCCAGTTCGGGCGGAGGAACTCGTAGGTGAGACCGGTAAGCGCGACGACCTGGTTGCTCGCCTGGAGATCCGCGAGCTTCGGCAGGTCAGCGTCGTTGAGGTCCTGGGCGATGTCGTACTCGCCGGCCTTGTAGCCCGCGATCATCGCGTCGGCGTCGCTGTAGTACTTGAAGATGACCTTGTCGAGGTAGGCCGGGTGCGACCCGTCCCACTTCGGGGAGACGTAGTTCGGGTTCTTCGTCAGCTCGATCTGCGAGAGATCCTTCGCGATCGAGGTGATGGTGTACGGGCCGGAGAACGGGACCTTGGCGATGTCGGCGCTGAGCGGATAGCTCTTCGAGGCCGCGTCCTTCACCGCGATCTTCGACATGTACGACTTCGGAAGGACGGTCGCGACGAGGGAGATGTAGCCCTCGTAGATGTTCTTCCAGTGGATGACGACGGTGGTCGGATCCGGGCAGTCGATGCCCTTGATGTCCTCCCAGCCGACGGTGCCGCCGTACAGGCCGGTGTTGTCCTTGTCCATGTTCCACTGCCACGTGTACTGGACGTCGTCACACGTGATCGGGGAGCCGTCGGACCACTTCGTGTCGGTCCGCAGCTTCCACGTGGTGGTCATGGCGTCGCCGTTGTCACCCGGGACCTTGACGCCGCCGTTGTCGAGGGTCGGGATGTCGACCGCGAGGTCCGGCACGTACTTGAAGTCGTCGGTGACGTTGGTGAGGCCGTTGTTGGTCATCGCGAGGACTTCCGTGTCCGTCGCTGCGCCGGCGTAGTAGTAGTTCAGGGTGTCGACCTGCTGCCACTCGGCGATGATGACCGTCCCGCCCGGGGTGCCCTGCTTGAGGCGCGACGTGTATGTCGTGTTGAAGAGCTGCTCGGTGGCGCTCGGAGCGCTCGCCGACGCAGACTCGGAGGCCGGCGCGGCGGAACCGGACGGCGCGGTGGACTCGGATGGCGCGGTGGAGGCGGTGCCGCCACCACAGGCGGAGAGGACGAGGGCTCCCGTCGCCCCGAGGGCGAGGAACTTTCGAGCCCAGAGACTCATCAGCGCGTGTCCTCCTGTGCGCGCGGCCTGGATCGCCGAACGGTCGATCCTGCGGCCGCCTGCCCCTCTCACTGATCGCCCCCGTCGTTCGGGCAAGTCGGGACCTGTGTCCCACGACGGAGGCCTGACGGCATCATGGGTCCGCCCGGAACCGGGTGTCAATCCGGCGCCGGCGGGCTGGACCGCCGTCGTGCAGCGCTCGATCGACCCTAGGCATCCCTCCTGGTGTCACCTGGCCGGTCGGACGGCCTGCTTGTGATTGACTGGATCCCCGGCGGATCCGTCGTCATTCGCCCGTCGCGGGGCTGTCCGGGGCCATAGGGCCGGCGACGCGCCGGCGAGGGGGTCATCGCCCGTTCCCGCGGTCCGCCGTCGCCACGGGCAGCGGCGCGGGAGTCGTACTGCCGACGCCGCCGATGGCACCGCTGGCACCGCCGCCGGCGGGGCCGAGGGCACCGCTGCCGCCGCTCCCCACGGTCCAACCGCCACCGACGCTCCCCGGCGCGGGGGCCACGTCGCCGGGTGCCCGCTCGGTGAGGGTGGGGTCGGG
This sequence comes from Candidatus Limnocylindrales bacterium, assembly GCA_036391495.1. Classification (GTDB taxonomy): domain Bacteria; phylum Chloroflexota; class Limnocylindria; order Limnocylindrales; family CSP1-4; genus DASVZT01. The sequence goes on along the minus strand of DASVZT010000033.1, from coordinate 11,378 downwards.
CAGGCCCGGGATGCGCAGGCCGACGAGGGAGCCGGTGCCGCCGGGGTTCGCGGCGGGCGGGCCGGCCCAGCGGAGGACGTCGTAGTTGGCGCGCTCGTCGACGGCTCGCTCCGCCGGCCGCAGCGGCCGGACGCCGTCGGATCCCGGGGCCGCGCCCGTCTCCGAGAGCGCCAGGTCGGTCACGTAGGCGGAGCGTGACACGCCGATGGCCGGCATCAGCGCGACGGCGACGACGAGCGGCGCGATCAGCGCCGGCGCCACCGCCCGGAGGGTCGTCCGCCTGGGAGCGCCGGCCAGCCGCTCGGACAGGCGCCGCCACCCGGCCGCGCCCGGCAGGGCGTTCGCCCGGACCGCGGCACCGAACCGCCTCAGCCCGAGGACGAGGGGCGCGACGTCGGCGACCTCGTGGCGGCAGGCAGCGCACATCTCCACGTGCGCCAGGGCATCCTCGACGTCGGCGGCGAGCGCCGTCCCGTCGAGGAGCTCCACGATGGCCTGGATCGCCGCGGCGTGGACGTGTCGCGGGATGAAGAGGCCGCGAAGCGCCGCGAGCCCGGGGATCACCGTCGACGGACCTCGACGGCGGGGACCAGCGGGTGGACCGTCGCCGGAGCGGCGGGCGCCTCCGTCCCGAGGTCGGAGCGGAGCGCGCGCATCGCGTGATGCAGGCGGCTCTTGACCGTCCCGACCGGACAGTCGAGGACGTCCGCGATCTCCGCGAGGCTCAGCTCGTCCACGTAGCGCAGCACCGTGACCGTGCGCAGCCGCTCCGGCAGCCTGTCGACCGCCCGGCCGAGTGCGGCGACCGTCTCGCGGCCCTCGGCGGCGAGGTCGGGAGTCGGGGCGGGATCGGCAGCTGCGGCCTCCGCCCCGGCGATGTCCTCGATCCCGAGGCGCCTGCGGCGGAGGTGGTTGAGCGCAAGGTTGATGGTGATCCTCTGTAGCCACGGGAGGGGCGAACGCTGCGGGTCGAGCCGCCCCCGGGCCCCGTAGGCGCGCAGGAACGCCTCGGTCACGACGTCCTCGGCGGCCATCGCGTCCCGGACGAGGCCGAAGGCCGTGCGGTACACGGCGGCCTCGTAGCGGCGGTAGAAGGCTTCGAAAGCGCCCAGGTCGTCGGCCTGAAGCGCGTTCACCATCGCTGGATCGACCGGGGCGCGGTCCCCCAACGCGGACTCCTCGTCAGAACGGGGTCGGCCGTCGACGCCCTTGTTGCCATTAGTACCACGTCGAACCCCGCGGGGTTCACGGACCGTCCGGCCCGAACCGGCTGACGCCGCGTCGGTGGGCGGGCGGGACGGCAGCGGGTGCTCCCGCCCGTCGGTGCCTGGCAGCGGGTCGCCTCAGTCCGGGCAGGGCGTCTGGGCGCCGGTCATCCCGCGCCAGCGCAGGTTCGGCTGGCGTGCGGCGGCCGTCTCGTCCAGGCGCTTCACGGGCGCCGTCGAGGGCGCGGCGTGGACGACCTGCGGGTCGTCGTGGGCCTCGCGTGCGATGGCGATGAGGGCGTCGGCAAAGTCGTCGAGCGTCTCCACGGACTCGGTCTCGGTCGGCTCGATGAGCATTCCCTCGTCGACGATGAGCGGGAAGTACACCGTGGGCGGGTGATAGCCGTAGTCGATGAGGCGCTTCGCGATGTCGAGCGTCCGGATGCCGGTTTCTTTCTTGATGGTCGCGGCCGAGGCCACGAACTCGTGCTTGCACGGGCGGTCGTACGGGATGTCGTAGACGCCCTCGAGCCGGCGCTTGAGGTAGTTCGCGGCCAGGACGGCATCCTCGCTGACCTCGGCGAGCCCCGCGCCTCCGTGGGCGCGGATGTACGCGTACGCGCGCACGAGGACGCCGGTGTTACCCACGAACGAGCGCATGCGGCCGATGCTGGTCGGGCGCTCGCCCGGGCGCTCCAGGCGGAACGTCGAGTCGGCCTGGCGCAGGACGCGCGGGAACGGCAGGAACGGGACGAGCCGCTCCCCCACCCCGACCGGACCGGCACCCGGACCGCCGCCGCCGTGCGGGGTCGAGAACGTCTTGTGCACGTTGATGTGCATGACGTCGAAGCCGGCCTCGCCCGGCTTGAAGCGGCCCATGATCGCGTTGAGGTTCGCGCCGTCCATGTACGCGAGCGCGCCGGCCTCGTGGACCGCGGCCAGGAGCTCGCCGACGCGCGACTCGAAGAGCCCGAGCGTCGACGGATTGGTGATCATGACGGCGGCCGTCCGGGGGCCGAGAGCGGCGCGGAAGGCCGCGAGATCGACGCCCCCGTCGGCGGCTGACGGGATCGTGATCGTCCGGTAGCCGGCCATCGACGCCGTCGCCGGGTTCGTGCCGTGAGACGAGTCCGGCACGAGGACCTCGTCGCGCTCAACGTCGCCGCGGCTGCGGTGATAGGCGCGGATCATGAGGATGCCGGTGAGCTCGCCCTGCGCGCCGGCCGCCGGCTGCAGCGTGACGGCCTTCATGCCCGTGATCTCGCACAGGGCCGCCTCGAGCTCCCACAGCAGCAGCAGCGTCCCCTGCGCGGTCTCGTCGGGGGCGAGAGGGTGGAGCGACGCGAAGCCGGGCAGGCGTGCCGCCCATTCGTTGAGCTTCGGGTTCCACTTCATCGTGCACGAACCGAGCGGGTAGAAGCCGGTGTCGACGCCGTAGTTGAGCTGGCTGAGGTTGACGTAGTGGCGCACGACCTCGGGCTCGGAGAGCTCCGGGAGGGCAGGCGCCTCGGTGCGGCGCTGGTCGGCCGGGAGGCGATCGAGCGCGTCCTTCGGCGGGTGCGGGATCTTGCCGCCGCCGCGCCCGGGTCGCGAGAGCTCGAAGAGGGAGGGCTGGAGCTTGATGCCGGTGACGCTCATCGGATGCCTCCCGCGGTCGCGAGAACACGCTCGCCGGCCACGGTGCCCGTGGCTTCGAGCTGCTCCCGCAGCGCCCAGGCGAACAGCGAGATCTCGTCGCTCGTCGTCACCTCGGTCGCACAGACGAGCAGGCCCTCCGCGAGAGCGGGGTCGTCGGGCTCGAGCTCGGCGAGCGGGATGCCGGCCAGGACCCCGTGACCGAGCAGGCGGCGGTGGAGCTCGACGGCGTTCGGGACCCGGACGGCGAACTCGTTGAGGTAGGGCCCGGGATGGAGCCGCTCGACGCCGATCGCCGCCAGCGCGTCGGCGAGCTCGGCCGCCCTGGCCGCGCCGAGGGCGGCCACGTCGCGCAGCCCGTGCGGGCCGATGGCGGCGAGGTAGACACTGGCGGCGAGGGCCAGCAGGGCCTGGTTGGTGCAGATGTTGCTCGCCGCCCGCTCCCGGCGGATGTCCTGCTCGCGCGCCCGCAGCGTCATGACGTAGGCGCGCTTCCCGTCGAGGTCGGTCGTCATGCCGATGAGACGACCCGGGATCTGGCGGACGAGCGCCTCGGTCGAGGCGAGGATGCCGAGGTACGGTCCCCCGTAACCGAGGGGGATGCCGAGTGGCTGCCCTTCGCCGGCCGCGATGTCGGCGCCGTAGCGTCCGGGCGGCTCCAGGACGGACAGCGAGACGGGCTCGACCACGGCGACGAACAGCGCGCCGGCGGCGTGAGCGGCATCGCCGATCGCGCGCATGGGCTCGAGCAGGCCGAGGACGGACGGCTGGGCGGCGACCACGCCGGCGACCGGCCGGGCCGTGTCGGCCAGGAGACGCTCGAGTGCCACGAGATCCGTCGTCCCGGCGGCGGGTCCGTCGGCGACGAGCGGGATCTCCTCGAGATCGAGGTCCCCGCCGCTCATGTAGGTCGCCATCGTCTGGCGGTACTGGGGGTGGACGCTCCGCGAGACGAGGACGCGGCTGCGCTTCGTGTGCCGGCAGGCCATCAACGACGCTTCGGCAGTGGCGGCGGCGCCGTCGTAATGGGAGGCGGACACGACGTCCATCGCGAGCAGCTCGGCGATGAGCGACTCGTACTCGTAGATCGACTGGAGTGTGCCCTGGCTGACCTCGGGCTGGTAGGGCGTGTAAGCCGTGTACCACTCGCCCCGCAGGAGGACCTGGTCGACGAGCGGCGGGACGTAATGGCGATACGCCCCGGCGCCGAGGAACGAGGCGAGCCCGGTGCGGTTGTGCGAAGCGAGGCGCTCGAGGCGGGCGGCCAGCTCGAGCTCCGGCTCCGCGGGGGGCAGGCGGAGCGGACTGGAGCGCAGCTCCGGCGGGATGTCGGCGAACAGGGCGTCGACGCTGTCGATGCCGAGGGCGGCCAGCATCTTCCCCCGCTCCTCGGGGGTATGGGGTCCGTACGGCATGGCGGGCTAGGCCTCCGCGACGAGCGCGTCGTAGGCGGCGGGCTCGAGCAGCTCCCCCAACTGGGCCTCGTCGGCGACATGGAGCCTGATCATCCAGCCGGCCCCGTAGGGATCCGAGTTGACGAGCTCCGGCTGCCCGGAGAGCTCCTCGTTCACCTCGCGGACCTCGCCGCCGACCGGGGCGAAGAGGTCGCTGACGGCCTTGACGGACTCGACGACGCCGAACGTGCCGGCCTGCGCCAGCGTGGCGCCCACGGCGGGCAGCTCGACGAAGACGATGTCGCCGAGCTGGCTCGCGGCGAACTCGGTGATGCCGACCGTCGCGACGTCGCCGTCGAGGCGGACCCACTCGTGATCCTTCGTGAAGCGAAGATCGGTGGGGACCATGCGGATGCGCTCCTCCCAGGGGCTATTCAGTGCGCTTGTGCCTGTCAGTGCGCTTGTGCCTGCGCCGCTCGTGGCGGCGGCGGTGCGATTGTCCAGGTCTGTCGTCAGGCGGAGGGTCGACGGTAGAACGGGAGCGCGACGACCTCGGCGGCGACGGGTTGGTCGCGGATCGCGACCTCGACCATGGTACCGACCCGGTCGTCGCCCGGTGAGACGTACGCCATCGCGATCGGCACGCCCAGGGTCGGCGACTGCGTCCCGCTCGTGACCACGCCGGTCCGGCGATCGCCGATGGCGACCGGGTAGCCGTGGCGGGCGATGCCGCGACCGCGGACGACGAGGCCGACCAGGACGCGGCGCGGTCCATCGGCCGCCGCGCGTTCCAGCGCGTTCCGCCCGACGAAGTCGCCGGGCTTCTCCAGCTTGACGACCCTCCCCAGGCCCGCCTCGAACGGTGTCGTGTTCGCATCGAGCTCGTTGCCGTAGAGCGGCATCCCGGCCTCGAGACGGAGGGTGTCCCGCGCGCCGAGGCCCACCGGCACGACGTCGTACGGGCGGCCCGCCTCCATGAGGGCGTCCCAGAGCTCGCTGCCGCGCTCCGTCCCGACGAAGACCTCGAACCCGTCCTCGCCCGTGTAACCGGTGCGCGCGACCAGCGCCGGGATACCGGCGACCGATCCCTCGGCGATCGCGTAGTAATGAAGCGCGGAGAGATCGACGTCCGTGAGGGGCCCGAGGACGTCCGCCGCGCGCGGGCCCTGGATGGCACAGAGCGCGGTCGCGAGCGAGCGGTCGTCGAGGACTGCCCGGAACCCCTGGATCCGCTCGGCCATCGCGTCGCTGACGGCCTGCGCGTTGCCGGCGTTCGGGATGACCAGGAATCGCTCCGGACCGAGCCGGTAGACGATGAGGTCGTCGACGATCCCGCCGTCGGGGAAGCACATCATCGAGTAGTGGGCGCGCCCGAGCTTGAGCGAGCCCGGGTCGGTCACCAGTGCATACGCGAGTGCCGCGGCGGCCTCCGGGCCCTCGACGAAGAGCTCGCCCATGTGCGACAGATCGAACAGGCCGGCGCGCTCGCGGACCGCCCGGTGCTCCTCGAGGATGCCGGCGTACTGGAGCGGCATGAGCCATCCGCCGAACTCGACGAGCTTGGCCCCGAGGCCCCTGTGACGCTCGACGAGCGGCGTGATGTGGGACGGTTCGACGACCTCGGTCACTGTGCTCCCTCGGCTGCAGACGGCGGCCCGTCCGGGAGCCTCCGCGCGGCGAGGGCCTCCTGCGCGAGGGCGACGAGCGAGCGCTCGGTCTCGAATGTCAGGAGGGCGGGGGCGTCGGCGAGCGACACCCAGCGGACCTCCTCGAACTCATGATCGTGGCCCGCCAGGTCGCCCCCGGTGGGTTCCATGAGGAAATAATGGACTGTCTTGTGGATGCGCGTACCACCCTGGACGAACCAGTACTCGATCGAATCGAGCCGGTCGACGATGCGGACCTCGAGACCGGTCTCCTCGGTCACCTCGCGCCGCGCGGTCTGCTCGGTGGTCTCGCCGCTGATCGGCGTCCCCTTCGGGAGGGTCCACGTCACGCCGTCGCGCTCGCGGCGCCGACGGCCGACGACGAGCTGTGGGACGGACTCCCGATACCGGATGACGATCCCGCCGGCGGATGTCGCCGTCGCGTTCCTCAGCCGCGCCACGGGGCCGGCGCAGCGCCGGGTCGCCGCGAGCGACGCGGCGCCTCCGACCCGGCCCAGGTCAGCCGGGCACCATGGCGCAGCGGAGAGAGCGGGCGAGAGGTCGGGCGAGCGGGAGCGAAGGCGCGCCAGGCGGCACGCAGCTCGACGAAGGGACCGAGATCTGCGCGGCGGAGCACCGTCGGATGGGCGGACGCAGCCTGCATCGAGCCGGCCGGACGGAGCCCGAGCCTGCGCTCACGGTCGGTGACGGACGGCCGGACGAACCGGGCTGCGGGCCGGGCGACGTACCGGGCCGCGATGCTGTGCTGCATGGATGTAATGCTAACCCGTCATCCCCGATTCGCAAGCGAGAGGCGGACTGTGTTCCGCAGGCCGGCGGCGGTCTCGGGACCGATGGCGCCGCGCCCCTCGGCGAGGTCGATCTCGCGCTCCGCCGCCGCCACGTAGAGCGGGAGGACGCCGGGGGCGGAGCGCTCCAGCTCGGCGAGATGGGCCCGCAGCGTCCCGGCGTCGCCGCGTGTCGCGGGCCCGGTCAGGGCCGCCCGGACGCCCAGGGCGCGCGCGTTGTCGAGCGTCTGGCGGGCGAGCGGCAGATAGACGTCCAGCGCGCCGGCCTCGTCGAGGCCGGCGACGCGCCCGAGCTCCGCGATCGCGTCGAGGAGCGCGACGAGCCCGCCGGCGGCCAGGACGGCCGCGGCGTGGTAGGCGGCCTTGGTGCCCGGCGCGAGACGGACGGGCGTCGCCCCGATCCCCTCTGCCAGGACGGCGAGATGCGCGACCAGCTGGTCGTCTCCTTCGAGCGCCACCGTCGCTCCGTGCAGGGCGGCCACCGCGCGCTCCGTGTCGGCGAAGGCCACGAGCGGATGGAAGGTGCCCGCCTGTGTGCCGGCGGCCCGAGCCGGGGCCAGGACGTCGGGCCCGAGCAGGCCGCTCGTGTGGACGACCGCCTGGCCGGAATAGAGATGGATCGATGCGGCGACGCGGGCGATGGCGTCGTCGGGCACGGTCAGGAAGACGAGCTCGACTTCGTCGAGGAGGGGTGTCGGATCGGGATAGGCATGGACGCCGCCCCCGACAAGGTGCCGGAACCGCTCGCGCCGGTCCGCGTCACGGCTCGCGACGGCAGTGACGGCCCACCCGGCGCGCGCGAACGCGACGCCCAGCGCGGTTCCGACGGCGCCTGCCCCGACGATGCCGATGAGCGGGTGATCCCCGGGCCCGCCAGGGTCATGCGGGCGCGGATGCGGATGTGCGTGTACGGCGCCGGCGGCGCGACTCGGAGCCGCCAGGGCGTCGGCGGCGCGATCCTGGGCCGCCAGGGCGCGGGCGGCGCGACTCGGAGCCGGCGAGGCGCCGGCGTCCTCGACGACCGGACGGCCGCCATCCTCGTGGCGATGCCCGCCGCCGGGGTCGGAGCGATCGCGAGTCCAGATCTTCACGCGCCGATCCCTCCGCGAATTCGCCGGCCGGCCCGCTCCATTCGCCCCGCGCGGTACGATTCCATGAAACGAGTGTAGCCAGCCACACGGGCGGCTCTCGCCACCCGCCACACGGGCGGTTCTCGCCCCGCCCAGGTGGCCGAACCAAAGGAGCGGTCAGCGGCGTGACACCGATCGACCCGTTCGGCGCCAGGGCCTCCCTCGGCCCTGATCTCCCCCACTTCTACCGGCTCGCCGCGATCGCCGACCGCGGGCTCGACCTCGAGAGCGCGCCGGTCACCCTCAAGATCCTCCTCGAGAACGTCCTGCGCCACGCGGGGCGCGGGATCGTCGGGGTGTCGGACGTCGAGACGCTCCTCGGCTGGCGGCCCGGCAAGGGGGGCGACGCAGAGATCCCGTTCATGCCCGGGCGGGTCATCCTGCAGGACTTCACGGGCGTCCCGGCAGTCGTCGACCTCGCCCTGATGCGGGACGCGATGGCCGAGCGCGGCGGCGACCCCTCGCTCGTCAACCCGCTCGTCCCGGCCGACCTCGTCATCGACCATTCGGTCCAGGTCGACCGCTTCGGCACGCCGGCCGCCTTCGCCTTCAACGTCGCCCGCGAGTACGAGCGCAACGGCGAGCGCTACCAGCTCCTCCGCTGGGCGCAGACGGCGTTCCGCGACCTCCGCGTCGTCCCGCCGGGCACGGGCATCGTCCACCAGGTGAACCTCGAGTACCTCGCCTCCGTCGTCGCGACCCGGGACGACGGCTCGGGCACGGTCGCCTTCCCCGACACGCTCGTCGGGACCGACTCGCACACGACGATGGTCAACGGCCTCGGCGTCCTCGGCTACGGCGTGGGCGGCATCGAGGCCGAGGCGGTCCTGCTCGGTCAGCCGCTCTACCAGCCCATGCCGCGCATCGTCGGCGTGCGGCTGAGCGGCTCGCTGCCGAGAGGCAGCACGGCGACGGACCTCGTCCTCGTCGTGACCGAGATGCTGCGCCGGTACGGGGTCGTCGGCGCGTTCGTCGAGTTTGCGGGCGACGGCCTGGCGGGCCTCTCCCTCGCCGACCGCGCGACCATCTCGAACATGTCGCCCGAGTTCGGCGCGACGGCGACGCTGTTCCCGGTCGACGACGAGACGATCCGCTACCTGCACCTGACGGGGCGGCCGGCCGAGCACGTCGCCCTCGTCGAGCGCTACGCGAAAGAGCAGGGACTCTGGCGGGCGCCCGGGAACGGGCCGGTATTCGACGTGGATCTCACCCTCGATCTCGGGACCGTCGGGCCGTCGGTGGCCGGACCCCGCCGGCCGCAGGACCGCGTCCCGCTGGCCGATGTCCCGGCGTCGTTCCGGGCGGCCTTCCCCGACGCCCTGCCCGAGGAATCGGTCGCCGCGGCCGAGTCAGTCCTGGCCGACGAGGGGGGCGCCCCCTGCGCGATCGGCCACAGCGCTCTCGTGGCCATCCGCGGCGAGACCGTCGCCCTGCGCAGCGGGTCGGTGGCGATCGCCGCCATCACGAGCTGCACGAACACCTCCAACCCGACCGTCATGGTCGGGGCCGGCCTCCTCGCTCGCAATGCGGTCGCGCGCGGCCTGGCGGTGGCCGCTACGGTCAAGACCAGCCTGGCCCCGGGCTCGCAGGTCGTGACGGCCTACCTGCAGAACGCCGGCCTCATGGAGCCTCTCGAGCGGCTGGGTTTCGCCCTCGCCGGCTACGGCTGCACGACGTGCATCGGCAACAGTGGTCCGCTCGACGAGCCGGTCGCCCGCGCGATCGAGGCGAACGATCTCGTCGTCGCCGCCGTCCTGTCGGGCAACCGCAACTTCGAAGGGCGCATCCACCCGCTCGCCCGCGCGAGCTACCTGGCGTCGCCTCCGCTCGTCGTCGCCTACGCACTGGCCGGCAGCGTCGACATCGACCTGACGACCGAGCCCCTCGGCCGTGGCTCGGATGGGCAGCCGGTCTTCCTGGCCGACATCTGGCCGGGCGAGGACGAGGTCCGCAGCGTCATCGGCACCGCCATCGACCCCGAGCTGTTCCGCCAGACGTATGCCAGGGTCTTCGAGGGAGACGAACGCTGGCGCGCCCTGCCGGTCCCGTCGGGCGACCGGTACGCGTGGGATCCCGACAGCACGTACATCGCCAAGCCGCCCTTCTTCGAGGGCGTCGACGACATGCCGTCATCGCTCGACCTCGCCGGGGCCCGGGTGCTCGCCCTCCTGGGCGACTCCGTCACGACGGACCACATCTCGCCGGCGGGCATGATCGCGGCCACGTCCCCCGCCGGCCAGTGGCTCCAGGCGCGCGGTGTCACGCCGCTCGAGTTCAACAGCTACGGGGCGCGGCGCGGCCACCACGAGGTCATGGTCCGCGGAACGTTCGGCAACATCCGCCTTCGCAACCGTCTCGCCGCGGGGCGCGAGGGCCCGTTCACGGTCCACCTGCCCGACGGCGAGGCGGGGTTCATCTACGACGTCGCGATGCGATACGTGGACGAGGGCGTGCCCCTGCTCGTCATCGCCGGCCGCGAGTACGGCAGCGGCTCGTCGCGCGACTGGGCCGCCAAGGGGACGCGGCTGCTCGGGATCCGGGCCGTCATCGCCGAGAGCTTCGAGCGGATCCACCGCTCGAACCTGGTCGGGCTTGGCATCCTCCCGCTCCAGTTCGAAGAGGGCGTGACCGCGACGTCACTCGGCCTGACCGGGCGCGAGTCGTACGCGATCGCGAGCCTCGCACCGGGGATCGTGCCGCGCCAGCGGCTGCGGGTCGTGGCGACGCCGGACGACGGCGGGACGCCGATCACCTTCGAGGTGACGTCGCGGCTCGATGGCGCGATCGAGGTCGAGTACTTCCGCAACGGCGGCATCCTCCCGACCGTCCTCCGCCGGCTCGCGGGGACGGGTGGGCATGACGGGGAAGGTGCGCGCGCCTAGGGCCTGGCTCTCCGGGGCGCGGCGCGGCTCTCCGCGGTCCGGCGCGGCTCTCCGCGGGGTGGAGCGCGGGCTGGCTCTCGGCCCGGCTCGGCTCTCGGCCCGGCCCGGCTCGGCTCTCGGCCCGGCCCGGCACGGCTCTCCGCGGCTCGGTGCCCGGCTCCCTTCGGCCCGGCTCGGCTCTCGGCCCGGCTTGGCTCTCGGCCCGGCGCGGCTCTCCGCGGTCCGGCGCCCGGCTCTCCGCGGTCCGGCGCCCGGCTCCCTTCGGCCGCTGGCGGTCGACGTGGTCGCTCCATGCTCCCTAACCCGGCTTTGCGCGGCTCTAGCTCCCGCGCGCCTCGCCGCACCGCCCCCGTTTGAGCCTCGTCTGACCCTGTTGCGACGCGCCGTGGGCACCGTCCGACCATCGACCGCCGCACGGTCGTCGCCGAACAGGTGCGGCGGGTGAATCTCGGCCGGGACGCTTGCCCGGGCGAGCGCTTGTCGGCAGGCAGAGCCCCTTAGGGCGCACTCTCCGACCACGGCCGGCGGGAGGCGGGCGGGAGGCCGGCGGGTCGGCCCGCGCGGAGAGCCCGACGCCGGCACGGGAGGGCGGCGGGTCCGGCGGGAGGGCCCGACGCCGGCGCGGGAGGCCGGCGGGAGTTCGGTGGTCCGGGGGACGGCCCGACGGCGAGCGCCCG
>DASVZT010000032.1:0-11582 GCA_036391495.1 Candidatus Limnocylindrales bacterium | reverse complement strand
TAGCCGAGGCACGCGAGCTGTGCCACCGACCAGGACGCGTGGACGATGCGCCACGTCCTCGCCCGGGCTCCGAGGGTCGCCCAGCTGACGGCGGCGGGATGCCGGAGAGCTTCTTCGGCCTCGCTCATCCGGTTGACCTCGTCTCGGGGTCGGCTACGCCTGCTCAACGCCCGTGGGCGCCCGCGGTGGCGAGCGGCTCGAGCTCAAAGGCCCGTCTGCTCTCCGCGATCTCGACTGGCTTGCGAAGGTCCACGCCGTCGGCGACGCGAAAGAACGTCATCCCGCCTCGAACGGACCGCGCCAGCGGTGCGAGGACATCCCGGAAGAACGCGATCCGCTCGGCAGCGTTGAGCTCTCTGGCGCTGACTTCTTCCTTCTTGCCGCGCTTGACGACGGTCGCCCGGCCCGCGGCGCGGAGGTTCCGGACCCACTGCACCTCGCCCCATGGAGCCCAGACCCAACGGCGGCCCGAGACTTCGATGATGGCGACGGCCGTCGTCCGAGGCAGGCCGGTCTTGCGACCGCGGACGGTAATGAGCCCGTTCGGTCCGAGCGGGACGCCACGAACGAGCAAGCGCCTCAGGACCGCGCCGAACAATGAAACGCGCCGTGGGACTACGGCCGTGTCGATGACTTGACTCATGGGATCCAGTCTATGCGCCGCCAGCGGAAGACGGCCCGTCCTCCCGGTTCCGGGATCGCTCCCCGGGGCGATCCAGGAGCACTGAGCGCCGACCGCGAAGGCCCCGAGTACGGTCACGACCGGCCACTGGCACCCATTCGACTCGCCCCTCCGTGCGGGATCGGGCGGGCGAACGGTATCGCCGGTCGCACGAGAGGGCGGCTGTGTTGACACCGGCCCCGCTCGGCCCGCCGCCCGAGTTGGAGATCGGGGGATCGTGGCCGGAGCCGGGGCCGGTGGCGGCTGTAGGGACGAATCTTCTCAGTGCTGCCCGATGTCGCCCATCAGCCTGGTTGGGTCGCTCAGAGGGGTCGGAACGTCAGAGGGGTGCCGGCGCTGTAGACGGCGCTCGACACGACAGCGCAGTAGAAGTAGATGCCCGTATCGATGAAGGGGGTCACGTCCCGAGCAGCCTGGGCGGCTTGCAGATCGGCCAAGGTGAGGATGCGCGTGTTCATGGCGCCGTCGTCGTGGCCCTTCTTGGTGAAGAACGTGACGAAGACGTGCCACTGGACGTTGAAATCACCCCCGGCCTTGGAGCTGCCCGGCACTCCGACCAGGTGGTCGTGTCCCTTGATGCCGGGGATCTGCGCGTGGTCGCAGTTGTACAGCGATGCCCCGTGGTCGAAGTACCCCGACGTATAGCAGTTGAACGGCGCGTTGGTGTCGGCCGTGGAATCGAGCGGATAGGTCACCAGGTAGAGCGGAGCGCTCACCTTCGCGAGCGACGGCGGGATCGGACCTGGGGTTATTCCGGCGGCGTAGAACGGCGCGTTGTTCGGCGTGAGCAGGAAGGTCTGCGAGCCGTCGACGTCGTTCACCGCTGCTTCGATGGTCGCGCCGTTGCCGACCGCCCGGATGCCCGTCTGCCAGTCCATGGCGGGGGCCGCGTTGGCGACCGACGGTGCGGCGGCAACGACCAACACCGCCGCGAGCGAGGCCAGCCGGACGAGCCGAAGTGATCTCATCCCGATCCTCCTGGGGCATCCACGCCCCACTCGGTCGAGGTCGGTCTCGCCATTGGCATCCGGCACGAGGGCGGGCGACCGCAGTTCATGGGACGCCGTGCCGGTGGGTCCTCCCCGAGAGGTCCCGCCACCCCTTCCGTGGCGCGGACAATGGATCGAACGCCGCCGGCGGACAAGATACAGATGCGTTGCACGGTTGGCCCATGGGGACACGGATCACGCGGCCTTCTACTCCGCCAGCGGCCATGGCCCGTGCGGACCACAAGCCTATGCATCGACGCAATGACCCCGGATGCCCCTCGCCGGACTGGCCACGCCGCGTCGTCTGCTCCCCCGGCCTTCGAGAGCGCGACCACCCGCCTCTACGGTCGTCGAACATTTGTGCTACTATTCCGGAGTTCACCGTCTCTTGCGGTGATGCTCCGCGTGGTCGACCCCCCTTTTCGAACGGACCGTGCGTTCTTGCTGCCTCTTGTTCGGGAAGTGTTGGAGGTCCACGTGACCACCGGTACCATCAAGAAGGTCGTCGCCGATCGCGGCTTCGGCTTCATCTCCGCGGACGATGCGAAGGAGTACTTCTTCCATCGCGGCGGCCTCGACTCCTCGCTCGACTTCGACCGCCTGATTGGCGGAGAGAAGGTCGAGTTCGAGGTCGAGCAGAGCCCGAAGGGCCCGCGCGCGAACCGAGTTCACGCCGCCTAGCCCGACTCTCGAGCGACCCGCCTCCACGGCGGGTCGCTCTTCCGTCTTCTCCGCCGACATCGTCGAGCGGCGCGAAGCCCAGATCGTCGACGATGACGAGGTCGGCCCGCAGCAGGGTCTCGATCAGCCGCCCGACGCTGTGTGCTCGGAGGCGCTCTTCGAGCGGATCGACATCCTCGAGACCACCGAGATCCGACTGCATCCGAGCGTGGCGGCGCGCTCGAGGATGGGGATCAGGCGTGGGATGGGGCTCGATGGGTTGTCATGGTCGGGCGAGAGGGCCTGGCCCCGCGGAACCAACCCCATCGAAGTGTGCTCAGCCCTCGTCTCGTGGGACGCGGACTGACCTGATGACGAGGCCGTCGATATCTGCGAAGTCGTCCGGGTTCGCGGTGTAGAGGGGCAGGCCGTTCGCGACTGCCGTAGCGGCGATCATCGCGTCGAAGGAGCGTGCGGCGGGCTTCCGGCCGTCGGTTGACCCATGGCGCGTCGTGGCTGCGCCACTGCCGCCTCAGCCTCATCGACGGAGGGCGTTCAACCCTCCGTCTCCAGCATGGCCTTGATCCGATCCAAGTTCGCGGCGATGTCCCGCTCCTGGAGCTCGTGCGCCGTTCGATGGACACGACGATCGCGAGGGTGCGGCTGGCCCAGGGCAAACCCCAGGAGGCTCACGCCCTGCTCGCTCCGACGAAGGCGGCGCAGGAGGCGTCGGGAGGCGTCCCCGACCTGATCTCGATTTGCGTCCTGGAGGCTGCCTGCGCCGACGCGATGAGCCGCCGACCGGAGGCTGTGCGGGGCCTCGGCCAGGCGATCGAGCTCGCGGCCCCTGGCGGCTACGTCCGGCGCGTCGTCGACGACGGGCGACCCGTGGCTCACCTCCTGCCCCTCGTCCGCCAGACCGCGCCCGCGTTCGTGGACCTGGTGCTCGCCGCTCTCGCCCCTCAGCCGGCCGAAGCCGGGGCACGACGCGCTCAGTTGCGGGGAGGATCCGTCTGGCAGGACGCCGACGGGCTGCTGCTCGAGGCCCTCACCGCCCGCGAGCTGGCTGTCCTGCGGCTGATGGCGCAGGGCGCCAGTAACGCCGAGATCGCGGCCGGCCTGACGGTCTCGCTCGGGACGGCGAAGTGGCACGTCGGCCACGTGCTCGCCAAGCTCGGAACGAAGAGCCGAACCCAGGCGCTCGTGCGCGCCCAGCAGGTCGGACTCGTCTGACACCGCGCCCCCGGGGCCGTGGTCGCCTGAGCCCTCCTTTCGGAAGGGGAATCCGACACCGAAAGACCGGCCTTTCGCGAGGCGCGAGGACGGATCTCGACCCCGAACATGCGGGTCATGGAGCGATACGAGATCCAGGTCGCCGGCCACCTCGGCCAACGACGCGCCGACTCCCTCGGTTGCGATGAGCTTTGGCTGCTGCCTGGCGGCGACTCAATGCTGATCTACCGGGCCGTCGATCAGGCCGACCTCTACAGGTTGTTGACCCGGTTACGAGACGCGGGCATCGAGCTCGTCGCTGCCGAACGCACGCCCCGGCGGGAGAAACCGCGACGACGGCACACGAACGACTGGACGAACGAAGGAGCATTCCGATGCCACAGATTGACGATCCCATCACGCCGGCAGAGGCCCGGCCACGGCAGCGCCCGTATGTGCCCTCGCGGTTCTTCATGAGCCGTGTGGTGAACCCGATCACGCTCTGGCTAGGCGGCCCGACGCTCACTGTGCGCGGTCGGCGCACCGGTCGACCGATCAGGACGCCCGTCCCCACGCTCGAGGTCGAGGGCGCTCGTTACCTCGTCTCGGGCGGCGGCGAGACCCATTGGGTGCGCAACCTGCGGGCGGCAGGCCAGGGCGAGCTGCGGCGAGGCCGGACGCACGAGCCGTTCCGCGCGGTCGAGGTCGGCGGCGCCGAGCACGATCGGGTCGTGACCGCCTATCGCGAGCACATGGGCTGGCGGGCACGCGAGTTCTTCGCGGCGCTCCCCGACCCCGCCGACCACCCGGTGTTCCGGGTCGAGCCCCAGGAGGCACAGGGGCATGTCTGACCAGACGATCAGGCTCGTCGCAGGCGGCGTGCTGCTGCACGGCTCGACCACGGAGGAGCCCTCGGTGCACTCGCCTGGATCCGCCTTCGACCCGGCACGCCGACCGGGAGCTGGCTCGCGGCATGGTCGTGGCTCGTCCCGTCACTTCCCGTCGACACGGCCACGACCCCCGCGAGCGCGTTCTGGATCGTTCGCCACAGGCCCTTACGTCCTTGATCTGGCGACCGGCCTGGCCCCTCGCCGGAAGGCCGCCGCAGGGCGCCGACTGGAGGGGCAAGGGCCCGTGTGCGACCACGAAACGCGGCCGGGCGCTCGTCGGCGCCCGCGCCGCCACCCACGCGCTGCTCCGTCGGGAGTTCGATCGGCAACGCCGATGCGAGAGCATCCGCTCCTCGCGTGGTGCCTGACGGAATGCCGGTCAGCCGTGGCGCTCGATCACCGCCACGATCTCATCGCCATATCGTTCGAGCTTCGTCGGCCCCATCCCACGGACGCGCCGGAGCGCCGGCAGGGAGCGGGGTCGCGCTTCGGCGATCGCCTCGAGCGTGGCGTCGTGGGCGACGACATAGGCGGGGACGGCGTCGGCTCGCGCGCGTTCGAGTCGCCACGCCTTTAGCGCCGCGAACAACCCATCGGCGTCGCTCGATCGCGTTGGGATCGCGGCTGGCCCAGGGAGGACAGTGACGCGGCCTCGCACGGACGAGCCCTCGAGATCCCGGATGAAGCGGCTCGGTCGCCGTCGCGCGTCGCGCTCACCGCGCCCGACCCGCCGCTCTGCCCACGTGACAAGGAGGTCGCGCCGGGCGCGCGTCAGTCCGACGTAGAGCAGCCGACGCTCCTCGGCGAACTCCTCGTCCGTCTCGGCCTGGTGGATCGGCAGCGTGCCCTCCTCGAGCCCCGGCAGGATGACCGCGTCCCATTCGAGGCCCTTTGCCCTGTGGAGGGTGAGCAGATTGACCCCTTCAGCCGAACCAGCGGTCTCCTCAGACGCGCGCGCTCGGAAGTCGGCGAGCAGGCGCCTCGCGTCGAGCTCGGGGTCCGCTGCCCCGGCCACGTCGGCCAGCTCGATGAGCAGCGCGAGGGCGTCGCGCCGCTCGCGCGCCTCGGTTCCGCCCTCGACCGCGTCGGCGTCGAACCCGAGCTCCGTCCGGAGCGCTGCCTCGAATATCACGACGATTTCCCTGCCGCGCGCGGTGGCGGGCAAGCGAGGAAGGAGGCGGAGCGCATCACGGACCTCCGGCCGCTGGTAGAAACGCTGGCCCCGGACCTGGAACGGGATGCGCGCCTTCGTGAGCGCCGCCTCGATCGGCGGGATCTGGGCATTCATCCGGACGAGGACTGCGATCTCGTTCGCCGCCGTACCGGCGTCGATGAGCCGGCGGATCGTCAGGGCGATGAGCGTCAGCTCCGATGTCGCATGAGGGCATCGACGGATGAGGGGCGCCGGGCCCGAAGGCCGTGTCGCGACGAGCCGCTTGCGGCGGCCCTCCGCCGCGAGAAGCCGGTTGGCGAGGGTGAGGATCTCGGGACTGCTCCGATAGTTGCGGCTCAGGGTGACCTCGGACGCGGCCGGATAGCGGCTCCGGAAGCCGGTGAGGTACTCCGATGTCGCGCCGGTGAAGGTGTAGATCGTCTGGTCCTCGTCACCGACGACGCAGAGGTCGTCGCGCGGTCCAAGCCACAGCTCGAGCAGGCGCTGCTGGAGCGGGTTCGTGTCCTGGTACTCGTCGACGCTGAACCAGGAATAGCGCTCGCGGACCGTCCGGGCGGCGTCGTCGTCGGCCTCCAGAAGCTCGACGGTCCTGGTCAGCATGTCGTCGAAGTCGAGCTTGCCCGCCCGGTCCTTCGCGCGCTCGTAGTCGTCCCAGAGGCGGGTGAACAGCTCGACGGGGATGGGCGGCGTCCGCTCCCCCGCCCCGACAAGGTACGTCCGTGGCGTGAGTCGACGGCTCTTCGCCCACTCGATCTCGTCGGCGAGATCCTTAGCCGGCGTGAACCGGTAGCCGCCGGGCAGGGCGCGGGCGAGTCGCCCGACGATCGGGATCTTCGAGTCGAGGACGTCCGGCGCGGGCGCGCCGTCATGGCGGCTCGGCCAGAAGTGGCGGAGCTGGGCCAACGCGGCGGCGTGGAACGTCCGCGCGGCGATGCCGGGCAGGCCCAGCGAGGCGAGCCGCCCGGCCATCTCGCCCGCGGCCTTGTCCGTGAAGGTGACCACGAGGATCCGCCGCGGGTCGACGTCACCGGTCGCGACTGCGTAGGCGGCGCGGTGGCTGATCACGCGGGTCTTGCCGGACCCTGCTCCGGCATGGATGACGAGCGGCCCGCGCGTGATCCGGGCGGCCTCGAGCTGCTCGGGGTCGAGGCCGGCGAGGAGCGTCTCGGGAGCGTCGGCAATCCTCGCCATCTAGTCCGCGATGTCCTCCCAGGGCAGCTGCTCGCGCAGCGCCCGATCCGCCAGCCGGGCGAGCCGCTGGACGAGCTCCGGATCGAGCGCCGCCGGGCGATCGCGCAGATGCGTCGCGAGATGCTTCCCAGTGACGAGCGTCACGCCCGCGGCCGTCCGCTCGAAGCGCGGCACGCCGGTCCCATGGATGGCGAGCACCGGGGCGACCGTGAGGCTGCTCGCGTTCATCTCGTCGGCGAGGGCAACTGGACGTCGATGTTGATCGCGCCGGTGCACTCGGGCCAGCGTGAGCAGCCCCACATCTCGAGGCCCGCGCGAGGACCACGGCGAACCGGCTTGCGGACCGTCGCCGCGCCGCAGAGAGGGCTGTCGGGAGCCGTGGCTGCCGTGACGGACGAGTTCACGCGGACGGGTGCAGCGACGCGCGAGTGTGGACGAGCTGCATGGAGTCCCCCGAGACCGGTACGGCGCGGTCGGTATCGAGTCTACCGTTGCCGCCACCGGCCTGTTCGACCAGTTTCGAGGCTTGGACGGCTCGTCCACAGCCGGCATGGGGCTCAGGTGGGCGCCTCTGCCTTCGGCATCGAGCCGAAGCGGCCCGCTCGTCGGCGAGCGTCTGAAAGCATGTCGACGTTGAGCACGATGTTGCTCCGTACTCTTGACAGCGTGACGACAGCCACGCACGATCGGTACCTCACATACTGAGGTAGTGGTGATGAGGGACCCGGTCCCGCTCGGCGCGCAGCTCCAGAAGGGCACGACGCCGCTCCTCGTGCTCTCGGTGATCGGCGACGGCGAGTTGTACGGCTACCAGATCGCGCAGCTGATCCGGGAGCGCAGCGACGGCGTGTTCGTGCCGTCCGAGGGGTCGCTCTACCCAACGCTGCACCGGCTCGAGGCCGACGGGGCGCTCGTCGCGACGTGGCGGGAGAACGAGCGGGGGCCGAAGCGCCGCTACTACCGGCTGACCCCGGGCGGTTACCGGCTCCTCGCCGACCACCTCGCGCAGTGGAGCGCCTTCGCCGTCAGCGTCCGGCGGGTCGCGCTCCCGGAGGCCTCCGGTGGCTGACGAGCGGACGGCCTACCTCGACCGGCTGTCCGATCGCCTCCGGCTGCCCGAACCGTTCGCGACCGACGTCCGCGCAGAGGTCGCGTCGCACCTCGATGACACGATCGACCAGGGCCGCGCCGCGGGGCTCGACGAGGTGGCGGCGACGCACGAGGCGGTGACGCGACTCGGGTCGCCGGACGCGCTCGCCAACGGCCTGCGCGCTGCGCACCAGACGCGGCGTCGCCTCGTCGTCTGGCTGCTGTTCGTGTTCCGGACGACTCTCGACGGACGCCAGCGCCCTTCGCGGCTGGACCGGTCTCGCTCTCGACGCTTGGCGTGCGGAACCGCAGACGATGGCTATCCTGCCGGGCGAGGCGGGACAGTTCGCGTCCGCGCCAGCCCACGTCGAGGGTGGCCAGATTCAGGCGTCGGTGCGCGTCGACAATGTGCGGGGCGTGGACAGCTACGCCGCAGTGTTCGTTGGCGTCGGCCCGGACGGGGTGCGTTACGTCCTCGTCGGACCGAACGGGCAGCAGACCCACTTCGTCGGCGCGATCTGGGACTGGCTCACGGCCCCGGGGACCTGAGGACGCCTCGGGCTGTCGCACTCGACGATGACGCACCGCCCGGCGAACGCGCGGTCGAAGGTGCGGACGGAGACGACGGCGCAGCTCGCATGGATCCTGGCGCCGCGGCTGCCGGAGCCGGAGTGCATGCCAAGCGGCACGAGGAGCGGGCTGGTGGACGGGACTACGGCACGCAGTCAGCCGGGGACGAGGCACCTGGTGCCGCCGAATCCATTGAGGTTCCGACGGGCTCACGGACCTGCTCATGCGGGTCGATCCTGGCGAGACTTGATCGGCCGGGAATGACACCGATGATCGGCAGTGATCCGGTTTGGTCGGGGCGAGAGGAGTCGAACCTCCGGCACCGACCTCTTTGTCCCGGTCTCGTGGCCGCTGCAGGCAAGGGTCCTGCCGGCCATCGGCGCGGCATGAGACGCGGCCGCGCGCGGGGCCGACTCGCCTGTCAGCCCCGGCCGAGCACCACGCCGATCCCGGCCAGGACGAGCTCGAGGCTCGACGCGGATAGGCGGCCGGCGCGCTCCGTGAACGCCGAGCGGTCGAGCGTCACCAGCTGCGACACGTTGGCGACTGAAGGCCTCGGCAGGCCGGTGGCCCGTGCGGCCAGCGACACGTTCCCGGGCGCCTCGGCCCACTTGAGGTTGCTGGTGAGCGCCACGCACACCACCGTCCGGAGCGCGCTCGCGTTGAAGGCGTCGCCCTGGACCACGACGACCGGGCGGCGGAACCCGGGCTCGGACCCGGCCGGCTCGCCCAGGTCAGCCCACCAGACCTCGCCCTGAGCGATCACCACTCCGCGGATTCGAGCGTGCGGCGGGCCGCCCGGCTGGCGAACTCGTCGCGCCTGGGCTCGCCGAGGTCCGCGATCACCGCGTCCAGGCCTGCGGTCACCTCGTCGGGCGCGTGGCGGGCCACGTACTCGCGCAGGGCCGCGCTGTACACCTCGCTGCGCGAGCGGCGAGAGCGCTTCGCGAGTCGGTCCGCTTGGGCGAACAGGTGGTCGGGCACCGAGACGGCGGTCTTCATACCGCGAGTATAACCACGCCTCCCGTGGGCAACAAGAGGGCCGGGCCGCGCTGGTCTCGCTCGTCTCGAGCGCCTCCTGCCTGATGCGGGCGCGGGCGCGATTCGCGAGTGGCCCCGCGACCCTGTCAGCCCAGGACGACGACCAGGGCGAGCCAGTCCTCGTCGCCGATGACGCGAGTCGCATGGCCGATCCCGTGGGTGTCCTCGAGCAAGACGATGTCTCCGGGGCCGAGGGTCGCGCTCGTGCCATCGCTCGCCCGACCCTCGACCGACCCACGCAGCCCGATGATGTACTGCCGTCGCGGCGCCTGATGGAAGTCGCCGACCCAGCCGGCCGGGGCGCCGAGGTAGTGGACGCTGGTCGCCGGGACGAGCTCACCCACGCCCATCGGGGGCGCCGGCGGAGCGAAGTCGACGAGCCGGAGCGTCCCGGTCAGCTCACCGAGATGGCTCTCGCCGAACTCGTCCGCCCAGAGCCGGATCATCCGCGCGTCCATCCGAATGTCCCTCCGCGATGCCGAGCGCCGACCCTGGGACGCGGGGCGGTCTGCCGGCAGGCCGCCATCGTAGGCCCAGCCCCGGATCGGGACGATCGCGACGGTGCGAAGGGGCGCCGTCCACGCAAGGGCTCGGGTCTGGGACGCGGCGTTCGGCGCCGGCGTCGTCAGCGTGAAAGAAGGCCGATCTGGTTGGGGCGAGAGGAGCTGGATCCGCGGAACCTACCTCATCCTGCATCACCTTAAGGACGATCGCGTAGGGAAATCGTCTCCAAGCCTCTTGCCGTTTTGCTGTCATACCGTCATCCTCTTCCCGTGGCTGAGAAGAAGAAGGTGACCCTGTACGTCGACGCGGAGGTGATGCGGGCTACGCGTGTTCGAGCCGCGCGAACCGACCGGCGCGACTCCGAGGTGGTCGAGGAGGCACTCCGCGCATATCTGGGCTTTGACGTCCTGACGAGCGTGTGGGGACGCAGTCAGCTGAGCGAGGACGAGGCGATGCGCCTTGCCGTCGAGGAGACGCACGCGGCGCGGGCGGAGCGGCGTGCCGCGCGCCGTCCTTGACACCAACGTCCTTGTCTCGGCGCTGATCAGCCCCGGAGGGTCGAGCGCCGCGCTCATGCTTGAGCTGCGGGCCGGCGCGTTCGAGCTCTTGGTATCGCCTCTGCTCCTCGAGGAGCTCGCGGAGGTCCTCGCGCGCCCGAAGTTCCGCTCGTACGTGTCGGCGGCCGAGGCTGCCGCCTACCTCGAGCTCGTGGGGACGGAAGCCACTGTGGTCGACGACCTGCCACCCGGCGATCACGTCTTTACCGCAGACCCAGGTGACGAGTTCCTGATCGGTCTCGCCCGCGCCGCATTGGCCGACGCCATCGTGTCGGGCGACGCGCACCTGCTCGACCTGCGTGGCTCGCTACCAGTGAAGACGCCGGCCGAGTTCCTCTCATCTCTCGCCATCGAAGGGGCTTGACGGCCCGCCGAACGCGCCGATGGTCTATCCCGGAACCCCTCGGCGTGCATGAAGAAGGCCGGACCGCGATGGTCCGGCTTAGGCAGGTTTGCTGGGTATGGTCGGGGCGAGAGGAGTTGCCCCGCCGGGTTCCACACCGCTGATCAGGGTGCCGGCGTGGATCGCCGACGCGCTAGGCGAACCCTCGCAGCGAGGCGATCGAGGGCCCTAAGTCGACGAGCTAAGTTGCCGTCCAAGGTCGACTACCCTGCAGCGGTGTTGAGCTTCGGCCAGGCGATCGCGCTCGGGGTCCTCCAGGGCATCACCGAGCTCTTTCCGGTCTCGAGCCTCGGCCACTCGGTCGTGTTGCCCGAGCTGCTCGGCTGGCACGACGTCGTCGCCGCGCAGTCCGCACCCGAGTCGTACTTCCTCGCCTTCCTCGTCGGACTCCACGTCGCCACCGCGGTCGCGCTCCTTGTCTTCTATCGGGCGACCTGGGCACGCATCGTCCGGGGCCTCGTCCGTTCGGTCCGCTCAGGGCGGATCGCGACACCCGATGAACGACTGGGCTGGCTGCTCGTCGTGGCGACGATCCCCGCCGGCCTCCTCGGGCTCCTCTTCGAGCACGGGCTCCGCGTCCTCTTCGCGAACCCGCGCGCCGGGGCCGCCTTCCTCATCGT
>DASVZT010000031.1:0-3636 GCA_036391495.1 Candidatus Limnocylindrales bacterium | reverse complement strand
CCCTGGGTCATCGACCGCAGATCCGTCGCGTAGCCGAACATCTGGGCGAGCGGCACCGCCGCCCGCACGACCGTCGTCGTGCCGCGCGACTCCATCCCCTCGACCTGTCCGCGGCGGCTGTTGATGTCGCCGATGACGTCGCCCATGAACTGCTCGGGCATCGTCACCTCGACCCGCATGACCGGCTCGAGGACGGTCGGGCTGGCCTTCTCGACGGCGTCCTTGAGAGCCATCGAGCCCGCGATCTTGAAGGCCATCTCGGACGAGTCGACCTCGTGGAACGAGCCGTCGAAGAGCGTGGCCTTGACGTCGACCATCGGGAAGCCCGCGTACACACCCGTCTCGAGCGTCTCGCGGATGCCCTGGTCGACCGACTTGATGAACTCGCGCGGGATGGTGCCGCCGACGATCTTGTCGACGAACTCGTAGCCCGAGCCCTTCTCGCCCGGCTCGAGATGGATGACGGCGTGCCCGTACTGGCCCTTGCCGCCGGTCTGCCGAACGAAGCGGCCGTTCCCGTCGGCGGGTCGGCGGATGGTCTCGCGATAGGAGACCGACGGGCGGCCGACGTTCGCCGCCACCTTGAACTCGCGCACCATCCGGTCGACGAGGACGTCGAGGTGCAGCTCGCCCATCCCGGCGATGCGTGTCTGGCCCGATTCCTCGTCCGTGTGGACGCGGAACGTCGGGTCCTCGTCGGCCAGCCGCTGGAGGGCGAGTGCCAGCTTGTCCTGGTCGGCCTTCGTCTTCGGTTCGATGGCGACCTCGATGACCGGCTCCGGGAAGGTCATCGACTCGAGGATGACCGGGTGATCCGGATCGGTCAGCGTGTCCCCGGTGAACGTCTCCTTCAGTCCGACCGCCGCCGCGATGTCGCCCGCGTAGACCTGCTCGATCTCCTCGCGGTGGTTGGCGTGCATCTGGAGAATGCGGCCGATGCGCTCCTTGCGGCCCTTCGAGGTGTTGTAGACGTACGAGCCGGCGGAGAGCGTGCCCGAATAGACCCGGAAGAACGCGAGCTTGCCGACGAACGGATCGGCCGCGATCTTGAAGGCGAGCGCGCTGAAGGGCTCGTTGTCGTCGACCGTGCGCAGCAGCTCGGCGTGCGTGCGTGGGTCCTCGCCGATGACCGGCGGGACGTCGAGCGGCGAGGGCAGGTAGTCGACGACGGCATCGAGCATCGGCTGGATGCCCTTGTTCTTGAGCGCCGACCCGGTCAGCACCGGCACGATGCGGCTCTGAAGGGTCCCGAGCCGGAGGCCGTGCTTGATCTCGGCCTCAGTGAGCTCGATCCCCTCGAGGAACTTGTGCGTCAGCTCGTCGTCGGTCTCTGCGATCGCCTCGACCAGCCGCTCGCGATGCCGGGCCGCCTCGTCGACGCAGTCGGCCGGGATGTCCACGACGTCGACCTGCGCTCCGAGATCGTCGCGATAGAGCAGCGCTTTCATCGTCACGAGGTCGACGACGCCCTTGAAGGCGTCCTCGACGCCGATCGGGATCTGGATCGGCACCGCGTTGGCGCCCAGCCGATCCTCGATCATGCCGACGCAGCGCCAGAAGTCGGCGCCCGTCCGGTCGAGCTTGTTGATGAAGCAGATGCGCGGCACGCGGTAGCGATCGGCCTGGCGCCAGACCGTCTCGGACTGGGGCTCGACGCCGGCGACACCGTCGAAGACGACGACAGCACCGTCGAGGACGCGCAGGCTGCGCTCCACCTCGACCGTAAAGTCCACGTGCCCGGGCGTATCGATAAGATTGATGCGATGGTCGTCCCAGAAGCAGGTCGTGGCCGCGGCGGTGATGGTGATGCCGCGCTCCTGCTCCTGGGGCATCCAGTCCATGGTGGCCGCGCCTTCGTGGACCTCGCCGAGCTTGTAGATCTTCTTGGTGTAGAAGAGGATCCGCTCGGAGACCGTGGTCTTCCCCGCGTCGATATGGGCGATGATTCCGATGTTCCGCGTCTTCGCGAGCGGGACCTGACGTGCCACGACTGCTACCGGTCCCCGCCTACCACTTGAAGTGGCTGAAGGCGCGGTTCGCCTCGGCCATCTTGTGCGTGTCCTCGCGGCGCTTGACCGCCGCGCCGAGGCCGTTCATCGCGTCGACGAACTCGGCCGCGAGCTTCTCGCTCATCGACTTGCCGTTCCGCTTGCGGGCAGCCTGGACGAGCCAGCGCACGCCGAGCGAGAGGCGACGGTCGCCGCGGATCTCGACCGGGACCTGGTACGTCGCGCCACCGACGCGCCGCGGCTTGACCTCGATGATCGGAGTCGCGTTGCGGAGCGCCGCCTCGAGCACCTCGAGCCCGGGCCGGCGGGCCTGGGCCTCGGCACGGGCGAGCGCCTCGCGGAGGATGCGATCCGAGAGGTGGCGCTTGCCGTCGGACATGAGCTTGGCGGTGAAGCGGGCGTTCGTGCGGTTGGCGGGAACCGTCTGGTACTTCGCCATCCGCGGGATGTTCGTGCGGCGCGGCATCTACTTCTTCCCTCCGGGCTGGGCAGCCGCCTTCGCACCGTACTTGGAACGACCCTGCTTGCGGTCGCGGACGCCCGCGGCGTCGAGCGTGCCGCGGATGATGTGGTACTTGACCGACGGGAGGTCCTTCACGCGGCCGCCGCGGACCAGGACCACGGAGTGCTCCTGGAGGTTGTGACCGATGCCCGGGATGTAGGCCGTGACCTCCATCTGGTTGGTCAGCCGGACGCGGGCGATCTTGCGAAGCGCCGAGTTCGGCTTCTTCGGCGTCATCGTGCGCACCTGCAGGCAGACGCCCCGCTTCTGCGGAGCGCCGGGGATCGGCTCCTGGCGCTGCCTGAGGCTGTTCCAGTTCTTGCGCATCGCCGGCGCCTTGACCTTCGCGATCTTCGGCGTGCGGCCGTGGCGCACGAGCTGGCTGATCGTCGGCACGGAGACGCTGCTCCTTTCGTCACTGCAGTGTCATCGCTGGACCGGCCCGTCGGTCGGGCACCTGCCCGATACGCTCGCGGGGCCGCCGGTCCGGGGCCCGACGGAGCGCAGCGGCGTGCAGACCGACAGCGCACCCTTTCGGGGCCACGAACGCGGAGTGTATCAGCGGGTCAAAATGAGTGTCAAACCTCGTCGACCCGCGTCCCGGAGCCCTCGACGTTCCCCCGCCGAGGGCGTCCGGCGGACGATGTGCTACTCCTCGGAGTCCACGCCGGTGGGCGCCCCCTTTGCGTCCTCGAGGAACGGATTGGGCTCGGCGTCGTCGGCATCGGAGCCGTCGCCCTCCTCGAGGAAGGCGTTGAACTCGTCGCCCTCGTCCTCGCGCTCGGTGGCGGCGAGGAGCGACGCCAGGCCGGCGGCCTCTTCCTCTTCGGAGCGCATCCCGCCCTCCTCGAGGAACGGGTTGTACTCCTGGCCGGGGAGTCCCTCGATCGCCTCTCCGGCGAGGGCCTCGAGGGCCGCCCGCCGCTGGCGCTCGCGGGCCGCGGCGACATTCTGCGGCGCGCCCGTCCCGGCCGGGATGAGCTTGCCGATGATGACGTTCTCCTTGAGGCCGATCAGGTGGTCCTTGGCGCCGTTGATGGCCGCCTCGGTCAGGACCCGCGTCGTCTCCTGGAAGGAGGCCGCCGCGAGGAAGCTCGAGGTGTTGAGCGACGCCTTCGTGACGCC
>DASVZT010000030.1:0-8345 GCA_036391495.1 Candidatus Limnocylindrales bacterium | reverse complement strand
CAGTGACTGGACCGTGAGCACGCCGAACGTCCTGGCACAGGCCGAGGTCGCCGTGACGCGCGTCTCGCCCGAGGACCGCTCGACCGAGCCGCTGCTGCCCGCCCAGGCCATCACCCTGACCGACGTCCTCGCCGCGTTCACCGCGGGGAGCGCCTACGTGAGCCACCTCGACGGCCTCTCGGGGACGATCGAGGTGGGCAAGGCGGCCGACCTCGTCGTGCTCGACCGCGACGTCTTCGCCGAGGCGCCAGGTCGCATCGGCGACGCGCGGGTCTTGCTGACGCTCGTCGAGGGAGTCGCGGTTCACGAGGACCGCGCGCTGGAGGCCTGAGCTGATGACCGACCGCGCCATGGCGCCGGTGTCCGACCTGGCCCGACAGCTCGCGCCACTCGACGCGATCGCCCAGTCCGAGCTCGTCCGGCGCGGCGAGCTGACCGCCCTCGAGGTCGTCGACGCGGCAGTCGAGCGGGTCGAGCGGGCGAACCCGATCGTGAACGCGATCGTGACGCCCCTGTTCGAGGCGGCCCGAGGCGCGGCTCGCGCCCTGGCCACCCAGGACCTGCCGGCCGGACCCCTCGCCGGCGCGCCATTCGCGGTCAAGGACCTGGGCGCACCGATGACGGGTGTCCGGCAGACCGCCGGGTCGCTCGCTCTGCGCGACCATGTCCCGGGGTACGACGCGGAGATCGTGCGGCGGTACCGGGCGGCCGGGCTGGCGATCGTCGGTCGGACGAGCACACCGGAGCTCGGCAACATGTCGACGACGGAGCCGGTCCTCTTCGGCCCGACCCGAAACCCCTGGGACCTCGAGCGGACGGCGGGTGGGTCGTCGGGCGGGTCGGCCGCGGCGGTCGCGTCGGGCATGGTCCCCTTCGCCCACGCCTCGGACGGCGCCGGCTCGATTCGCATCCCGGCCTCCTGCTGCGGCCTGTTCGGGATGAAGACGACGCGCGGCCGCACCTCGGCCGCGCCGGGCGGCGAGCCGCTGGCGGGCCTCGCCGTGACGAACTCGGTCACGCGTTCGGTCCGCGACTCCGCTGCGCTGCTCGACGCGACATGCGGCCGCGTCGCCGGCGACCATGGCGCCGCTCCGCCGCGGGAGCGGCCGTTCCTCGAGGAGGTCGGCCGGGAGCCGGGCCGGCTCAGGATCGGCTGGACGGCGACCCCGCCCGTCCCGGCGCCGGTCGACGCGGCCTGTGTCGATGCCGTCCGCGAGACGGCCGCCCTCCTCGCCGACCTCGGGCACGACGTCGAGGAGGCCGCGCCCCCCATCGCCGGCGACGTCATCGTCGAGCGGATGGGTCGCGTCTGGGCCATCTCGAATGCGCAGGATGCGCGCGAGATGGAGCGGATCCTGGGCCGGCCGCTGCGCGACGACGAGCTCGAGGAGACGACCTGGGAGATGGTCCGATACGGCCGCCGCTGGAGCGCGGTCGACCTGCTCGACGACCTCGACGCGCTCGAGGCCGAGGCGCGCCGCGTTGCGCCATTCTTCGAGACCCACGACGCGTGGCTGACGCCCACGCTCGCCCGCGAGCCGGAGCGTCTCGGGGTGCTGACCCGGCTGGTCGGGCCGGACCTCGCCTGGTGGCGCTTCGACTGCGAGTTCAACCCGTTCAACCCGATCGCCAACATCCTCGGCCACCCGGCCATGTCCGTGCCGCTCCACTGGGCGGCGTCGGGGCTGCCGATCGGCGTCCTCTTCACGGGGCGCTTCGGTGACGAGGCCGGGCTGTACCGCCTGGCCGGCCAGCTCGAGGCGGCCCGGCCGTGGGCGGAGCGACGGCCCCCCACCTGGGCCGGAGCGTAGACTGCCGCGATGGCCAAGCCGTTCCGCCTCTACATCTGCTCCGACATCCACGCCTCGGAGCGGACCTGGCGCAAGCTCCTGAACGCGACGAAGGCGAACATCTACAAGGCCGACGCGGTCCTGATCGCCGGCGACCTGACGGGCAAGGCGCTCGTCGCCGTCGTCAAGGGCGAAGGTGGCGGCGAGTCGTGGACGGCCACGGTCCTCGGACAGCGCAGGGTCGCCCGCGACGAGGAGGAGCTCGTCGCGCTCGAGCGGTCGATCGCCGATCTGGGCTACTACGCGGTCCGCGTCACCCACGACGAGCGGCAGGCGATGGAGGACGATGCGGCGCTCGTCCGGCGCCTGTTCCACGAGAGGATCGGGGCCCGCGTCAAGGAGTGGATGGCGCTCGCGGCCGAACGGCTGGACGGGAGCGGCGTCCCCGTCTACCTCATGCCCGGCAACGACGACGACTTCGAGATCGACCCGCTCCTCGAGACCTCGACCTACTGCCGCAACGTCAACGAGCAGGTCGTCGACCTGACGCCCTGGCACCAGCTCGTCAGCATGGGCTGGTCGTCGCCCACGCCGTGGTCGACACCGCGCGAGCTGCCCGAAGAGGACTTCCTCGATCGGCTGTCGGGGCTCCTCCGCGGCGTCCGCGACCCCCGCAGGACGGTCATCATGACCCACGTCCCGCCATTCGACTCGGGGCTCGACACGGCGCCGATCCTCTCGCCGGACCTGCGGCCGACGGTCACCGCGGGCGACCTCATGCGCGGTCCGGTGGGCTCGACCGGCGTCCGGCGCGCGATCGAGGAGTTCAGGCCGGTCCTCGGCGTCCACGGCCACATCCACGAGTCGGGCGGTGAGCGGCGGATCGGCGAGACGGTCTGCGTGAATGCCGGGTCGGAGTCGTCGATGGGGGTCCTGCGCGGCTACGTCATCGATCTCGGCCCGAACGGGGTGGAGAAGACGCTCCGGGTCGAGGGGTAGGGGACCGGGCCGCCGGTCCGCCGGGCCGATCGTCACGGACGCCGAGCCGACCGCTGTGGACGCCGGCCCGCTCCTCGTCTTCGGGCCGCGGTCGCCGACGTACGACTTCGGGGCGCTCCACCCGCTGACGCCGCGCCGCTTCGGGCCCGGCATCGACCTGCTGCGCGCGGTCGGGGCCGAGCCGGGCCTTGCCCCCGAGCTGGCCCCGGACGACGTGCTCGAGCTCGTCCATTCGGCCGCCTACATCGCGACGGTCAAGGCCTTCTCGTCCGACCCCGTCCGTCCGCCCGCCGCCGGGATCGGGTCGGGCGACGACC
Organism: Candidatus Limnocylindrales bacterium; assembly: GCA_036391495.1. Classification (GTDB taxonomy): domain Bacteria; phylum Chloroflexota; class Limnocylindria; order Limnocylindrales; family CSP1-4; genus DASVZT01. The sequence goes on along the minus strand of DASVZT010000030.1, from coordinate 5,239 downwards.
CGCCGTTCGTCGGGATGCACGAGGCCGGAGCGGCGGTTGCCGGGGGATCGATGGCCGCGATGAAGCGTGTGCTCGACGGCCAGGTCGAGCATGCCTTCCATCCGGGTGGAGGACTCCACCACGCCATGCCCAACCGTGCGAGCGGCTTCTGTATCTACGACGACCCGGCGGTCGCGATCGCGATCGCCCGGCGGGCCGGCTCGCGCGTCCTGTACGTCGACCTCGACGTCCACCACGGCGACGGCGTCCAGGCGATCCACGCCGACGATCCCGGCGTGATGACGCTGTCCTTTCACGAGTCCGGGCGCTATCTCTTTCCTGGCACGGGCTCTATCTCCGAGGTGGGGCAGGGGATCGCGGCGGGGACGGTCGTCAACGTGCCGCTCGACCCGATGACTGGTGACGACGGCTGGCTGGCGGCAATCGAGGCCCTGGTGCCCGCGCTGGCCGCCGCCTTCGGGCCCGACGTCATCGTCAGCCAGCACGGCGCCGATACCCATGCCTGGGATCCGCTGGCGCACCTGCGCATCACGACGGGCGCGATGGGCCGCGCTGCCCGCCTGGTCGACGAGGTGGCCCACCGCGAGGCGGCCGGCCGCTGGCTCGCCACGGGTGGCGGCGGCTATGACGCGTATCGCGTCGTGCCGCGCGCCTGGGCGCTGACGTGGTTGGCCGGGGCGCACCGAGAGGTGCCGGAAACCACGCCGCTCGCGTGGCGCGAGCGCTGGGCCGAGGAGGCGGCTCGCTGGGGTCAGTCGCCCCTGCCGGAACGGTTCGAGGACGAGCGGAACGCGGGGTTGCCGTTCGATGCCGGACAGCAGGCCGCGGAGGACCGGGCGAGAACGACGGCTGGGGCGGTGCGTCGGGTGCTCCTGCCGCGACTCCTGGTTGTCGCCGAGGAGCGGGGGTGGTGGCGGCCGGACGAACCGGCGGACCTCCCGCCGGGCGCCGCGGGCGAGGCGGACGGCTCGGCCGAGGCGGGCGCAGTGGCCAAGGCGGACGGCTCGGCCGCGCCGACGCTCCTGGGTCGCCTGGACGCCGCAGCCCTGTCCCGGCTCCGGCTCGCGCCGAGGGTCGTGCCGCCGGCCGATCCTCGCCGGGCGCTCCGCCTCCTCGCCAGGGCGGTCGAAGGCGGAGCGGTGGTCGTCGGCGCGGGCGTGGGGGATGTGCTGGTCGGGGTCGCGGCCGTGGGCGGCGGCGGAGGCGGCGGCAGCGGCGGCGGAGGCGGCGGCAGCGGCGCCGTGGGTGCCGTGGGCGGTCTGGGGCGAGGTTCGGCCGAGCTCCTTGCGCTGGGCGTCGATCCCGCGTTCCGGCGGCGCGGCCTCGGGCGGGCGCTGTTACGGGCGGTGCTCGCCGAGCTCCCCGCGGGTGTCGAGATCCGCGCCCTGATCACGCTCGGCGACCGCGACGTCGTGCAGCCGCTCGACATCGAGGTCAGGCGGCGGATCGCGCGCGATCTCCTCGAAGGCGCCGGGCTCGTCGTCCGACCCTCCCCCGATGACGTCGCGTCTGTCGACCGTGGCGCTCTCGAGGCTCGCTCGGCCACCGTCTGAGGCAGGGGGGTGGCCGCGGGGCGAGGTGCACGTATTACGCGCGCCCGGCGCCGGGGCGGAACTGCCAGAACGCCGGGCCCGAGGGACCCGGCGTTCTGTGGAGGCAGGAGGGCGAGTTGGCGGCTCGCCGCGGGAGACCGTCCGACCGGCCGGCGGCGCCGGCCGGTCGACGAGCCCGACGAGATCAGGCGGTCGCCTCGGCCACGGGGTCGCCCGACAGGATCCACCTGCGGATCCAGGCGTTGGACCGGGCGAGAGCGGTGCCGGCGGCGGCGTTGTCGAGGCCGTAGTACTTGCCGGCGCCCATGCCGCCGATGGCCAGGAAGACGACGAGGTACGTCAGCTGCTGGTTGACGATGCCGTAGGCGAAGTTCCATGTGGCCAGGAAGAAGAACAGCATCATCAGCGCGCCCATGATCGACGCGAAGCGCGTCGCCAGTCCGAGGATGAGCGCGATCCCGATGGCGATCTCGCCGGCGACGACGAGGAAGTTGACCACTGGCATGAGTCCGCCGTTCCCGGCGAGCGAGACCCAGAAGCCCTGCAACGGGTTGAAGACGGCGTCCTTCGCCGGCTCGCCGGTCACAAACGGCCACGCCAGGCTGCCGGCCGTCCCGAACTTGAGGAAGCCCGCGGCGCTGAATCCGCCGGGCGTCCCGAGAAGCTTCTCGAGGCCCGCCCAGAGCATGATGATCCCCGCGACGATGCGCAGGAGCGCCGCCCCGAGTTGATGGCTCCGTGCCGTGATGACCATGGCGTCGATCCCTTCCCTCCTATCCGACGACCCTGTCGTCGGCCGGTCCCGCCGCCGGGACGCTGGCCGTCCGCCCCTTCCTTGAGCCTCCGGCGTGGCGGCTGGGTACCGCGGCTACGGTAACCCAACGAACTCGCTCGAAGCGGTGGTCCGACAGTCACGAATAGCCCGGTCCGTCAGTCATGCAACTCTCGCCACCGGGCCTATCCGCAGCCCATCCGCAGCCCGTCCGCGGCCCATCCGCGGCCTGCCGGAACTCCGCCGACAGCCCATCGGCGCCACGCCGGCGGCCCGTCCGAGACCGACCGGCGGGATCGCCGCGGTAGACTTGCCGCCCGTGGTCACGACCCCCCGACCGCCCACCGACGAACGGTCCGCGCGCCTCGGCGACGCCGGCGCGCCGGCCTCCACGGCCGCCCTCGACGCCTTCTCCGCGCCCGTCCGCGAGTGGTTCGCGGCCACCTTCGAAGCTCCGACGCGCGCCCAGGCCGAGGGCTGGGCGACGATCGGCGCCGGCCGCCACACGCTGATCCACGCCCCGACGGGGAGCGGCAAGACCCTGGCCGCGTTCCTGTGGTGCCTCGACCGACTCGCGACCACGCCGCCGGCCGCGCCATCCGACGGCGGCAGAACCGGCGTCCGCGTCCTCTACATCTCGCCGCTCAAGGCGCTCACCTACGACATCGAGCGGAACCTGCGGGCGCCGCTGACCGGGATCTCCGTCGCGGCCCGGCGGCTCGGCCGACCGATCGCGCCGATCGCCGTCGCGACGCGCACCGGCGATACGCCGGCCGACGAACGTCGCGACGTCGCCCGCCACCCGCCCGACATCCTCATCACGACCCCCGAGTCGCTCTACCTGCTCCTCACGAGCGCTGCACGCGAGATCCTGCGCGGCGTCGAGCACGTCATCGTCGACGAGGTCCATGCCCTCGCCGGCACCAAGCGGGGCGCCCACCTCGCCCTCAGCCTCGAGCGCCTCGAGCGGCTCCGCCCAGCCGGCGCCAAGCCTCCACAGCGGATCGGCCTGTCGGCGACGCAGCGACCGCTCGAGACGATCGCGCGCTTCCTCGGCGGCGCCGGGCCCGGACGCGACGTGGCCATCGTCGACGCCGGCGCACGGAAGGAGCTGGAGCTCCGCGTCGTCGTCCCCGTCGAGGACATGAGCCGTCTCGGCGAGGCCCTGCCACTGGAGGAACAGCCGGGTGGCCCGGCCGCGGGCCCGGAGGCCAGGGTCTCCATCTGGCCGGCCATCCACCCGCGGATCCTCGAGCTCATCCGCGCGCACCGCAGCACGATCGTCTTCGTCAACAGCCGTCGCCTGGCCGAGCGTCTCGCCGCCAGGCTCAACGAGCTGGCCGGCGAGGAGCTCGTCCGCGCCCATCACGGCTCGATCGCCCGCGAGCAGCGTCTCGCGATCGAGGAGGGACTCAAGTCCGGGCGCCTGCCCGCTCTCGTCGCGACGAGCAGCCTGGAGCTCGGTATCGACATGGGGGCGGTCGACCTCGTCATCCAGGTCGAGTCCCCGACGTCGGTCGCCCGAGGACTGCAGCGCATCGGCCGGGCTGGTCACCAGGTCGGCGCGCCGAGTACCGGCGTCATCTTCCCCAAGTACCGCGGCGACCTCCTCGAGTGCGCCGTCGTGACCGAGCGGATGCATGCCGGCGCCATCGAGACGACGACCATCCCGCGCAACCCGCTCGACGTCCTCGCGCAGCAGATCGTGGCCATGGCCGTCATGGACCGCTGGACCGTGGACGAGATCGCCGCCACGGTCTCCCGGGCCGCCCCGTACGAGACGCTCACGCCCGACGCGCTCGAGGGCGTCCTGTCGATGCTCGCCGGGGCCTACCCGTCCGACGAGTTCGCCGAGCTCAAGCCGCGCCTCGTCTGGGATCGGCTGACCGGGGTGGTCGAGGGCCGCCGGGACGCGAGGGTCGTCGCCGTGACGAGCGGCGGGACGATCCCCGATCGCGGCCTGTTCGGTGTGTTCATGGTCGGCGAGGCCGGGACGCCGGGCCGCCGGGTCGGCGAGCTCGACGAGGAGATGGTCTACGAGACGCGGGCCGGCGAGGTCCTGACCCTGGGAGCGAGCTCCTGGCGAGTCGAGTCGATCGAGCGCGACCGGGTCGTCGTGTCTCCTGCCCCGGGCGAGCCCGGCAAGCTCCCGTTCTGGAAGGGCGACGCGGTGGGTCGGCCGATCGAGCTCGGACGTGCGCTCGGGGCCTTCACGCGCGAGCTCGAGGAGGAGCTCGGGCGCGGTGCGCGTGGCCGGGCGGCGGCAAAGCGGCGACTCCAGCAGGCGCATGACCTCGACGACCTCGCGGCGGAGAACGTTCTCGGCTACCTGGCCGAGGAGCGCGAGGCGACGGGCGCGCTGCCGACCGACCGCCGCATCGTGGTGGAGCGTTTCCGCGACGAGCTCGGGGACTGGCGCCTCTGCGTCCTGACGCCCTTCGGCGCCCGGGTCCACGACCCATGGTCGATCGCGATCGAGGCCCGCGTCCGAGAGCGCCTCGGGTTCGAGGTCCGCACGATCTGGTCCGACGACGGCCTCGCCATCCGGCTCCCCGAGGGCGACATCGACGAGCTCGAGGCCCTCCTCTTCCCGCAGCCCGACGAGATCGAGGACCTCGTCGTCGGCGGCCTGGCTTCGTCGACGCTGTTCGCGTCCCGCTTCCGGGAGAACGCGGCGCGCGCCCTCCTCCTGCCGCGGCGGCGTCCGGGTCAGCGGACGCCGCTCTGGCAGCAGCGCCAGCGCTCGGCCGACCTGCTCGCGGTGGCCTCGCGGTACGGCAGCTTCCCGATCCTGGTCGAGACCTATCGCGAGTGCCTGTCGGACGTGTTCGACCTCCCGGCCCTCCGCGACCTGCTCGCGGGCGTGTCGCGGCGCGAGATCGCGGTCCACTCCGTCGAGACGCTGCGCGCCTCG